>JAKFET010000227.1:0-13410 GCA_036675575.1 Acidimicrobiaceae bacterium | reverse complement strand
AGGCGGCCGAGGACGCCGTAGCCGGCGTTGCAGTAGGAGAACATGTCGTCGGGGTCGTGCAGCTGGCCGACGTCCTCGAGGGTGGACACGTAGCGCCAGAGCGCGTCGGGGTTGCGGCCGCAGTCGAGGAAGTGGTCGCCCTGGATGCCGCTGGTGTGGCTGAGCAGCTGCCGGGGCGTGATGGTGAGGGTGGCGGTGTCGTCCTTGACCCGGAACTCCTGCAGCGCGCCCCGCACCGGCTCGTCCAGCTCGACCAGGCCGGCGTGGACCAGCTGCAGCACGAGGGTGGCGGTGTACACCTTCGAGATCGACCCGATCTGGAAGAGCGTGTCGGGCGTGGCGTCCACGCCGGTGCCGGCGTTGGCGAGCCCGCCGGCGACCAGGAGCCGCTCGTCGCCGCACAGGATGCCGACGACGGCGCCCGGCACGCCGTGGCGGGCGAGGGACTCCTCGAGCGCGTCCTGCAGCGTCTGGCGGAGGGTGTCGAGGGCCGGCATGCGGCTGAGGAGGGTAGTGGTCGGTGGGCGGCCGGGGCCGCCGGTGACCGTCCGGCGATGGTCGGGACGGGGTGGCCGGGCTCTACCCTCGGCGCCATGTTCGCCGACCGCGTGGACCGGGTCCGGACCCGGATGCAGGAGCTCGACGTCGAGGTCCTGCTGCTCTCCGTGGGCCCGGAGCTGCCGTACCTCACCGGGTACGAGGCCATGCCCCTGGAGCGGCTCACGATGCTCGTGCTCCCGGCGGACGGGGACGCGACGCTGCTGGTCCCTCGACTCGAGGCGCCCCGGGTCGTCGACCGGCCGGACGTGTTCCGGCTGGAGGCATGGGACGAGACCGACGACCCCCTGGACCGGGTGGCCCGGCTCGTCGGCGGTGCGTCCCAGGTGGCCGTCGGCGACCGCACGTGGTCCCGCTTCCTGGTCGACCTGCTGCCTCGCGTGTCCGTGGGCCGCTGGGTCCGGGGCAACGACGTCGTCGGGCCGATCCGCGCCGTGAAGGACGCGGCCGAGATCGAGGCGCTGCTGGTCGCCGGCGCCGCCGCCGACCGCGTCGCGGCCCAGCTCCAGGCCGGGGAGATCCCGCTGCGGGGGCGCACCGAGGCCGAGGTGTCCGCCGACCTGGGACGTCGCCTGGTCGACGAGGGCCACCACAAGGTCAACTTCGCCATCGTCGCCGCCGGCGCCAACGCCGCCTCGCCGCACCACGAGCCGGGCGCCACGGTGATCGAGGAGGGCCAGGCCGTCCTCTGCGACTTCGGCGGCACGATGCACGGCCCCGGTGGGGTCGGGTACTGCTCGGACACGACCCGCGTCGTGGCCGTCGGCAGCGCCCCGGACGAGCTCGTCGAGGCCTACGCCGCCCTCGAGGTCGCCCAGCGCGCGGCGGTGGAGGGTGCCGTCGTGGGCGCCACCTGCGAGTCCGTCGACCGCATCGCCCGCCAGCACCTGGTCGACGCCGGATGGGGCGAGTGGTTCATCCACCGCACCGGCCACGGCATCGGGATCGAGGAGCACGAGGACCCCTACATCGTGGAGGGCAACGCCACGCCGCTCGCCCCCGGCCATGCCTTCTCCGTTGAGCCCGGCGTGTACCTGCCCGGCCGGTGGGGCATCCGGCTCGAGGACATCGTCGTGGCCAGCGACGACGGTCCGGTGGCGTGCAACCGGGCCGACCACGGCCTCGTCGTCGTCGACGCCTGAGCGCGAAGCCGTGATCGAGCTCGACGCCGCCACGTTCTGCCTGCAGTGGGCCACCGGCGGCCTGCTGTTCCTCTGGGTCACCACCCGCCGCCGCGAGGTGGGCATCGGCTACGGCTGGCTCATGCGGGGCACCTACGGGATCATCGCCGCCATCGGCGTGGTCGCCGGCTTCCGCTACGGGGACGACCTCGGGCGCGAGCTGGCCGGCATCGGCGTGGTGCTCGCCACGGCCGTGGCGCTCGGCGTCAGCATCGTGCGTCGCAAGGCCGGCGTCGCCGGGGAGCGCGAGCGCGTGGCGGTGAAGTCGGCGCGCATCACCGCCATGACCGGGATCGAGCGCGACATCGACGGGCCGCGCGACGACGTCCCCGAGTTCCCACCCGTGCTCGACCTCATCGCTCCCGCAATCGGGGTGATCGGCCTGCTCTTCGGCGCGGCCGCCGCCGCCCAGGGCGATGCCTCCTACGCCGTGTCGCTGGTGCGGGTCCTCGCCGGGGCCGCGTTCCTCGGCGCCGTCACCGACGCCATGCTCCTCGGCCACTGGTACCTGGTGCAGCCCGGGCTGGCCCGTGGGCCGCTGCTCGAGCTCGTGCGCTGGACCGGCCTCACCTGGCCCGTCGAGGTCGTGGCCATGCTGCTGCCCACCGGCATGGTGTCGGTCCTGGACGGCACCATCGACGACGGGTACGGCGGCATGCTCGGCTGGTTCTGGATCGCCTGCGCCGTCGGGACGATCGCGCTCGTCGTGGTCACGCGAGCTGCGCTCAAGGAGCGCTACTACTCGGCGGTGATGGCCGCCACTGGCCTGCTGTACCTGGCCATCCTCACCGCCTTCGGCACCGACCTCGTCGCCCGGGCCGTGCTCGCCTGACCCGGCTGAGGAGGTCGCAGGACAGGTTCCGCCCCTCCGTGGCTCGGTTGGCGGCTCCGCCGCCGAGGGCCCGTGACATGGGTCCCCTCGCCTTCGGCTCGGCTCCGAAGTAGCAAAACCCCTGCTGGTGGGGTGTACTGACGCCATGCCTCGTGCCATGTGGAGCGGGTCGATCAGCTTCGGGCTGGTCAACATCCCCGTGAAGCTCTACGCCGCCGTCAGTCGCAAGTCGGTGCGCTTCAACCAGATCGACCGGAACACCGGCTCGCGCATCAAGTACAAGAAGGTGGCCGCCGACTCCGGCGACGAGGTCGGCACCGACGACATCGTCAAGGGCTACGAGCTGCCGACCGGTGACTACGTCACGGTCTCCGACGACGAGCTGGCCCAGCTCGACCCCAAGGCCAGCCGCACGATCGACATCGAGGAGTTCGTCGACCTGGCCGACATCGACCCGGTCTTCTACGACTCCGCCTACCTGCTGGCGCCGGACAAGGCCACCACGAAGCCCTACGCCCTGCTGGCCCGGGCCATGGAGCAGTCGGGCAAGGTCGGCATCGCCCGGGTGGTCATGCGCACGAAGCAGTACCTCTGCGCGGTCCGCCCCCAGGACGGCCGCCTCGTCATGTCGACGATGGTGTACGCCGACGAGGTCAACGACCCGGCGCAGATCCCCGAGCTGGCCCAGCTGGCCGAGATCGAGGTGTCCGACAAGGAGCTGGTGATGGCGAACCAGCTCATCGAGTCGCTCAGCGACACCTTCGACCCCAGCAAGTACGCCGACACGTACCGCTCGAAGGTGCTCGAGGTCATCGAGCGCAAGGCGGCCGGTGAGGAGGACGTCATCGCCACGCCCGAGCCCCAGGAGGACAAGGTCGTCGACCTCATGGCCGCCCTCGAGGCCTCCGTCGCCGCCGCCAAGGAGGCCCGCGGCCGTCACCCGACCGCGGCCGCGCCCGGCACGGTGTCCGGTGAGGAGATCGCCGGCGAGCAGGCGGCCGCCGACGAGGGCGCTGCGCAGACCGCGTGACCGATCGGCTCGTCGAGCTGGACGGCCAGCGCCTCAAGGTCAGCAACCTCGAGAAGGTGCTGTACCCCGAGGCCGGGTTCACCAAGGCCGAGGTGATCGACTACTACGCCCGCATCGCACCCGTGATGCTCACCCACATCTCCGGGCGGGGCATCACGCTGAAGCGGTACCCCGACGGGGTCGACGGTGGCTCGTTCTTCGAGAAGCGCTGCCCGTCCCACCGGCCCGACTTCGTCGCCACGATCGACGGGCCGGGCGACCGCGGCGGTGCCATCGGCTACTGCGACCTCGACTCGATCCCGGCGCTCGTGTGGGCCGCCAACCTGGCCGCACTCGAGATCCACGCCCCGATGGCGCTCGGGAGCGACATCGAGTCGCCCCAGCTCTGCGTGTTCGACCTGGATCCCGGGGAGCCGGCCACGATCGTCGAGTGCGCGCAGGTCGGCCTGGAGCTGCGCGACGTGCTGGCCGGCATCGGCCTCGGCTGCCTGGCCAAGACCTCGGGCTCCAAGGGGATGCAGCTCTACGTGCCCCTCAACTCGCCGCACAGCCACGACCACACGAGCGAGTTCGCCCACGCGGTGGCCCGGGTGCTCGAGAAGCACCGGCCCGACGATGTGACGTCCGTGATGACCAAGGCGCTGCGCCCCGGCAAGGTCTTCATCGACTGGAGCCAGAACAGCCGGCACAAGACGACCGTGGCGGTGTACTCGCTCCGCGCCCGGCCCCGGCCGACCGTGTCGACCCCGGTGACCTGGGACGAGGTGAGCGACTGCGCCGACGGTCGGGCGCTCTCCTTCACCGCACCCGACGTGCTGGCCCGGGTGGACGAGCTGGGGGACCTGTTCGCCCCGGCGGCGACGATGGTGCAGGAGCTCCCGCCCGTCTGACGGGGGACGCTGAGCGACCCTCCGCACACCGTCCGTGGGCGGCACGGGGTGGTTCCGGACGTGCTGACGCATCCGTGCCATGCGCGCACCGGGCGAACGGCCCGAACCGGACAGGGCGGCGAGGGTTCGTGCTTCCCCCTGCTGCGGCGGGCGGTGACGATGGGTGGGCGACACCCCTCGAACGGAGACCCGCCGTGTCCGGCTACCCGCTGCTCATCCTCCTCGCCTCGCTCGTCGCGCTCGGCCTCGCCTTCCGGCGGACGGAGCGCGCACCGTCGTCGGAGACCGCGGCCGAGCCGGAGGTCGACATCGTGGTCGACCTGGCGTTCCTGCGCTCCCGGCCCGCCGAGCTCGACCAGCGCATCTCCGAGCTCGCCGCCCTCTCCGGCCGCGCGACCCTCGGTGCCCGCATGCGGAGCGTGCAGGCCGCCGCCGAGCCGGCTGCGCCGCGCCCCGCGCGGATCCGTCGCCGGGCCCGCCCGCTCGTCGCGTCGCGCTGAGCCGCCGCCCGCTCAGCGGGCGACGAAGTACTTGGCGCGCGGGTGGTGGCAGACGAGCGCGGACGTGGACTGCTCGGGCTGGAACTGGTAGCCGGTGTCCTCGCTGACCTCGATGCCGATCCGCTCGGCGCCGAGCAGGGCCGCCACCGTCTCGTTGTCCTCGAGGTCGGGGCACGCCGGGTAGCCCCACGAGTAGCGCCCGCCCCGGTACTGCTGGCGGAACAGGCCGTGCAGGTCGGGCCCGTCCTGGTCGGCGATGCCGAGCTCCTCGCGGATGCGGCGGTGCCACAGCTCGGCGAGGGCCTCGGCCATCTCCACGCCGATGCCGTGGACGAGCATGTACTCCTGGTACCGGTCGTCGGCGAAGAGCTTCGCCGTGTGCTCGGACACCGCGTGGCCCATGGTCACGATGTGGAAGGCGGCGACGTCGACGCCCTCGCCCACCGGGCGGAAGAAGTCGGCGATGCACAGGAACGGCGCTTCGCGCTGGCGGGGGAACGGGAAGCGGGCCTGCTCCTCGGTGGCGGTCTCGTCGGTCCAGATGACGAGGTCGTCGCCGTCCTTGTTGGCCGGGAAGTACCCGTAGACCACGGCCGGCTGCAGGAGTCCGGCCGCCTTGGCCTCGGCGAGCTGGGCCCGGAGCTGGGGGCGGATCCGGTCCTTGAACTCGACGTCGGTCTCCTTGGTCCCGTCGGGGCGGGCCTCGGGCCGGAACTGCCACTGGTTGCGGAACAGCGCCGTCTCGTTCACGTAGCCGGCGATCTCGTCGATGGGGATGCCCTTGATCACCCGGCTGCCCCAGAACGGCGGCGTGGGCACGTCGACGTCGGTGACCTCGGGGGAGCGGTCGGGCAGGTCCAGGTCGGCGTCCGCGGTGGCGTCCCGCTCGGCGATGCCGGCACGGGCCCGGACCGTGGACTCCGAGGGCACGGTGCCCCAGTCCGGGTCGTCGGGCTCCTCACCGGCGCGCACGGCGCGCAGGCGGTCCATGGTGCGCAGGCCCTCGAAGGCGTCGCGCCCGTAGAAGAGGCGGCCGTCGTAGACCTCGCGCAGGTCGCGCTCGACGTAGCTGCGCGTGAGGGCTGCGCCGCCGAGGATCACCGGGATCTCGGCCAGGTCGCGCTGGTTCAGCTCCTCGAGGTTGTCGCGCATGATCAGCGTCGACTTCACGAGCAGTCCGGACATGCCGATGGCGTGGGCGCCGACCTCCTGGGCCTTGGCGATCATGTCGGTGACGGGCACCTTGATGCCGAGGTTGTGCACCTCGTAGCCGTTGTTGGTGAGGATGATGTCCACGAGGTTCTTGCCGATGTCGTGGACGTCGCCCTTCACCGTGGCGAGCACGATGCGGCCCTTGGAGGTGTCGGTGTCGGACTTCTCCATGTACTGCTCGAGGTGGGCGACGGCGGCCTTCATCGTCTCGGCCGACTGGAGCACGAAGGGCAGCTGCATCTCGCCCGAGCCGAACAGCTCGCCCACGACCTTCATCCCGGCGAGCAGGTGGTCGTTGATGATGTCGAGGGGCGCCAGGCCGGCGGCGCGTGCCTCCTCGAGCTCCTCGACGAGGCCGTTGCGCTCGCCGTCGATGATCCGCTGCTTCAGGCGCTCCTCGACGGTCCAGCCGCTGCGGTCCTCCTGGACGTGGGCGACCGATTCGACGTCCTCGAACAGCTCGAGGATCTTGGTCAGCGGGTCGTAGTCGGGGTCGCCGCCGGAGAGGGCACCCTCGGTACCCCGACGGTCGTAGACGAGGTCGAGGCAGGCGTCGCGCTGCTCGTCGGGGATGCGCGCCAGCGGCAGGATGCGCCCGGCGTGGACGATGGCGGAGTCGAGGCCCGCCTGCTGGCACTCGTGGAGGTAGACGCTGTTGAGCACGTGGCGGGCGGCCGGCTTGAGCCCGAAGGAGATGTTCGACAGGCCGAGCGTGGTGTGGACGCCGGGCAGGTGCTCCTTGATGAGGCGGATCCCCTCGAGCGTGTTGATCCCGTCCCGACGGGACTCCTCGAGACCGGTGCCGAGGGTGAGGGCGAGCGGGTCGAAGATCAGGTCCGAGGGCTCGAGGCCGTAGCGCTCGATGGCCAGGTCGTGGATCGACCTCGCCGCCCGCAGCTTCCACTCCGGCGTGCGGGCCTGGCCCTCCTCGTCGATGGTGGTGCAGACGACGGCGGCGCCGTACTCCTTGGCCAGGCTGAGGAACCGGTCGAACCGGGTGCCGGGCGCGTCGCCGTCCTCGAGGTTGACCGAGTTGAGGATGGCCCGGCCGCCGAGGTGCTGCAGCGCGGTCTCGACCACGTCGGGCTCGGTCGAGTCGATCATCAGCGGGACGGTGGACTGCGTGGAGAACCGGCTGGCGATCTCGTGCATGTCGGCGTTGCCGTCACGACCGACGTAGTCGACGCAGACGTCGATGACGTGGGCGCCGCCGGCGACCTGGTCCTTGGCCATCTTGACCGCGCTGTCCCAGTCGCCCTCGATCATCGCCTCGCGGAACGCCTTGGAGCCGTTGGCGTTGGTGCGCTCGCCGATGATGAGCACGGACAGGTCCTGCTCGAAGGGGGTGAAGGAGTACACCGACGTGGCGCCGGGGACGTGCTCGGGGTCGCGCCGGGCCGGCGCGAGGTCCTTGCAGTGCTCGGCCAGGAGGCGGATGTGGTCGAGGCCGGTGCCGCAGCACCCGCCGACGACCTGCACGCCGAACTCGGTGATGAAGCGCGACTGCGCCTCGAGCAGGCCCTCCGGCGTGAGGTCGTAGTGCATCTTCCCGTCGACCACCGACGGCAGGCCGGCGTTGGGCAGCGCCGACACCGGCATGCGGGAGTGCTGGGAGAGGTAGCGGAGGTGCTCGCTCATCTCGCCGGGGCCGGTGGCGCAGTTGAGGCCGACGATGTCGACCCCGAGGGGGTCGATGGCGGCGAGCGCGGCGCCGATCTCGGTGCCGGGCAACATGGTGCCGGTCATCTCGATGGTCACCTGGGCCTGGACCGGCACGGTGCGTCCCGTGGCGGCCATGGCCCGCTTGCAGCCGTTGACCGCCGCCTTGAGGCCGAGCAGGTCGTACTGCGTCTCGATGAGGAAGAGGTCGACCCCGCCCTCGAGCAGGCCCCGGGCCTGCTCCTCGTACTGGTCGCGCAGCTCGGCGTAGGTGATGTGGCCGAGCGTGGGCATCTTGGTGCCGGGGCCGATGGAGCCGGCGACGAAGCGGGGCGAGCCGTCCGCGGCGAAGCCCGAGGCGACCTCCCGGGCGATGCGCGCCGCGGCCACGTTGAGCTCGTGGACCCGGTCGGCGAGGCCGTACTCGGCGAGCGGGGTGGCGAAGGCACCGAACGTCGCCGTCTCGGTCACGTCGCAGCCGACGCCCAGGTAGCCCTCGTGGAGGCCGGCGATGACGTCCGGGCGGGTGACGGCGAGGATCTCGTTGCAGCCCTCGAGGTCGTCCCCGCCGAAGTCGTCGGCCGTGAGGTCCAGGCCCTGCACGTAGGTGCCGAAGGCGCCGTCGTAGACGACGACGCGCTCGTTGACGAGGTCCAGGAACGGGGAGGCCATGGACGACCGAGACTACCGAGGCCCCCCTCCCCGTCCCCCAAGGGAACCACCTGGCAGCGCGGCCCTCAGTAGGGTCCGCGCCGATGACTCGCGTGTACACGGGCAAGGGTGACGACGGGTCCACCGGCCTGCTGTTCGGTGGTCGGGTCCCGAAGGACCACCTGCTGCCCGAGGCCTACGGCACGGTCGACGAGGCCCAGGCCGCCATCGGCCTGGCCCGGGCGGCCACCGAGCGGGGCGGGGAGCTCGACGTCCTGCTCGTCGGGGTCGAGCGCGACCTCTACGTCCTGATGGCGGAGCTGGCGACCCAGCCGGAGAACCGGGGCAAGCTCGTCGAGGGCCAGACCCTGGTCACCGAGGCCATGGTCACCACCCTGTCCGAGCGCACCGACGACCTGGCCGGCCGCTTCGCCTTCCCCACCGAGTTCGTGGTCCCCGGCCAGGGCGAGCTGTCCGCCCGCCTCGACGTGGCCCGCACCGTCGTGCGGCGCGCCGAGCGCCGGGCGCTGCCCGCCGCCGGCGACGGCTCCCACGCCATCGCCTACCTCAACCGCCTGTCCTCGCTGCTCTGGACCGCGGCCCGCTGGGTCGAGGCGGACGACACCCTGCTGTCCAAGTCGATCGGAGACCGTCCATGACCGTCCTCACCACGCTCACCAAGGACGCGCCGGAGGGGGCGGTCGTCGCCACCGGCGTGCGCAGCGACGACCTCCCGACCCACCCGCTGCAGGCCTTCCTGGACGCCCAGGGCTTCACCGCCGAGGTCGGCCAGACCCACGTCGTGCCCGATGCCGACGGTCGCGCCACCATCCTCGTGGGCCTCGGCGCCGACGCCGACCGCACGGTGGACGACCTGCGCCAGGTCGGCGGCGCCATCGCGCGCGCCGCGCGCACGCACCCGGTGGTGACCACCGACGTGCTCGGCGCGATCGGGGAGCTGAACCCCGTGCTGGCCGCGCAGGCGCTGGCCGAGGGCATCGGGCTCGGCCAGTACTCGTACACCGTCCTGAAGAGCGACCCGAAGCCGTCGCTGCTGGAGGAGGTCCACGTCGTCGGCAAGGGGGGCAAGCGGGTGCAGGACGCCCTCGACCTCGGCACCGCCGTCGCCGACGCGGTGGCCGTGGCCCGCGACCTGGTGAACGAGCCGGGCGGCACCCTCACCCCACCCGCCTTCGCCCGCGAGGCCGTGTCGCTCGGCGAGAGCTACGGGTTCGAGGTCACCGTCCTCGACAAGCCCGAGATCGAGGCGGCCGGCATGGGCGGCCTGCTCGGCGTCAACCGGGGTTCCGAGATCGATCCCCGCTTCCTCGAGCTGCGCTGGGTGCCCGAGGGCAAGGCCCGGGGCGTCGTCGCCCTGGTGGGCAAGGGCATCACGTTCGACTCCGGCGGCCTCAGCATCAAGCCGAGCGACGGCATGCTCACGATGAAGGGCGACATGGGCGGGGGCGCCGCCGTGGTCGGCGCCTTCTGCGCGCTGTCGGCCCTGCAGCCCCGGGTCGAGGTGCGTGGCTACGTGCCGCTCACCGACAACATGACCGGGGGCGACGCCATGCGCCTCGGCGACGTGCTGCGCATCAGCAACGGCAAGACCGTCGAGGTCCACAACACCGACGCCGAGGGCCGGCTCGTGCTCGCCGACGCGCTGTCCCGCGCCTCGGACCAGCGGCCCGACGCCATCGTCGACCTCGCCACCCTCACCGGGGCCTGCATGGTGGCCCTCGGCGACGACCGCGCCGGGGTCATGGGCACCAACGACGCGTGGGTGGCCCAGGTGCTGGCCGCCGGCGAGGCGGCGGGGGAGAAGTCGTGGCCGCTGCCCCTGCCCGAGGAGTGGCGCAGCAAGATCGACTCCGACATCGCCGACATGAAGAACATCAGCGGCAGCCGCTACGGCGGAGCATCCATCGCCGCGCTCTTCCTGAAGGAGTTCGTGGGCGAGGGCATCCCGTGGGCCCACATCGACATCGCCGGCCCGGCCTTCAGCGACAACGAGGGGCCGATCCACACCAAGGGCGGCACCGGCTACGGCGTGCGCACCCTGGTGGCGCTGCTGCGGTCCTGGAGCAAGCCCCGCTGACCGGGGGAGGGACCGGGGCGCACCGCCGATACGGTCCCGGCCATGCCCTCGACCTCGTGGGCGGGCGGACGACCTCAGATCCTCGTGCTCGGCCGGCGTGATGCCGTCCCTGCCGTCCAGGCCGTCCTCGACCGCTGCGACGGGGTGGGCCGCGTGGCCACGGCCGAGCACGCCGAGACCGCGTCCGTGCGCGCCGCCGATCTGGTGGTGGTGGTCGTGGACGACGACGAGCGCCACGCCGTCGACCCCGTGGCCGAGGTGCGCTCGGAGACCGACTGCCCCATCGTGGTCGTGGCCGGCCCCCGCCCGGATCGCTTCGAGGTCTTCGACGCCGGCGCCGACGACGTCGCCGCCGCGCCCGTCGACCCGGCCGAGCTCACCGCCCGGGTCACGGCCCGACTGGCCCGTGCCTCCCATGGCCGGGACGAGGTGCACCACGGCCCGCTGACCCTCGATCCGGCACGGCGGGTCGTGACCCTGGGGGGCGACGTCGTGTCGCTCACGGCCCGCGAGTTCGACCTGCTCGAGCACCTGGTCCGCAACCCCCACCGGACCTTCAGCCGCGAGGCGCTGCTCGAGGCCGTGTGGCGGTCCTCGACCGAGTGGCAGCAGGGCCGGACCGTGAACGAGCACGTCCACCGGCTGCGCCGGAAGCTCGGCGAGTCCTGGATCGCCACCGTCCACGGTGTGGGGTACCGCTTCGACCCGGCGGCCCACGCCGGCGAGGACCGGCGGTCCGGCACCGACCGGCGAGGCGGTGCCGGCTCGACGCGGGCCTAGCCGGCCTCGAGCTGCGGCGAGGCAGCCAGCGCGGCCTTGAGCGCCCGGCGGGCACCGGTGTCGTCGAAGCCCCAGCGGCGCAGCTGGTCCTCCACCTCGGCGGCGCTGGCGCCGACGTCGAGCAGGCTCCGGGCGAGCCGGGTGGCGTGCGCATCGTCGGCCGGACGAGGGCCCCGGCGGCGACGGTCCCGCTGCCAGTCCTCGTGGGCGCCGCGCAGGTGTCGGGGCAGGCGGGCGACCTGGGCGCTGGACAGGGGTGGGAGCCGGCGGCGGACGGCGAGGATGCCGTGCTCGGCGTGCTGGGCGGCACCGAAGCGGACGCAGCGGTCGATGGCCCGGGGGAAGGGTCCGGTGCGCCCGCCGCGGGTGCCGATGCCGATGGAGCGGGCGGCGTCGGTGGCGTCGAGGCTGAACCCGTCGGGGCTGGCGTCGAACTCCACGGCGAACCGCCGCAGGAGCCAGGTCGACGTCGGGCCGAGGAGCGGGAGCCAGAACCGCTCGACGTAGGCGCCCCGGGGATCCAGCCCGAGGTCGTCGGTGACCGGGTCGGCCCAGGGCACGACGAGCAGCGGTGGCAGTCGGGGCGGGTCGGCGGCGGCGGACACGTGGGTGGTGGGCACGGGTGGTCTCCCTCGGAGGTGGTGCGCTCGGGGGAAGCGAGAAAGCACTTCATGCACTTTCAGTGTGTTCCGATCCGACCACGGGCCCGGGTAGCGTGTCAAGGTCCGAAGGGAGCACGAACGTGGACGAAGCGATCGGGGCCGCCCGCCGGCTCCTGGCCGGAGCGACGCGGGTGGTGGTGCTGACCGGCGCCGGCATCAGCACCGACAGCGGCATCCCGGACTTCCGGGGCCCCCAGGGCCTGTGGACCAAGGACCCCGAGGCCGAGAAGCTGGCCACGCTGGACCACTACGTGTCCGACCCCGCGATCCGGGCCAAGGCATGGCGCCGGCGGGTGGAGACCCTGTCCACCACCTACGAGCCGAACGACGGCCACCACGCGCTGGTGCGGCTGGAGCGCCGAGGGGTGCTCGACACGCTGATCACCCAGAACGTCGACGGCCTCCACCTGCGGGCCGGCACCAGCCGGGAGCGCCTGGTCGAGATCCACGGCACGACCAGCGACGTCGTGTGCCTCGACTGCGACGACCGGGCGCCGATCGAGCGGGCACTCGACCGGGTCCGCGCCGGGGAGGACGATCCGTCGTGTCGCTCGTGCGGCGGGATCCTGAAGACGGCCACGATCTCCTTCGGCCAGGGGCTGGTCGCCGAGGACCTCACCCGCGCCGACGCCGCCGCCCGACGGGCCGACCTGATGCTCGCCGTCGGCACCACGCTCGGCGTGTACCCCATCGCCAACGTCGTCCCGCTGGCGAAGGCCCACGGCGCGCCGGTGGTCATCGTCAACGGCGGCCCGACCGAGATGGACGACCTGGCCGACGTGCGCATCGAGGGCTCCATCTCCCAGGTGCTGCCGGCGCTCGTGGACTGACCGGCATCCGCCGCCGGTCGCCGGGCCGACCGTACCGTTGCGGCGTGGTCGACCCGGATGCGCTGCCGCTCGCCGACAAGGCGCTCGCCGGCGCCGGCACCGTGCTGGTCGTGGACCTGCTGTTCCTGCCCTGGCACAGCTTCGAGGTCGGGGTCGCCAGCGTCACCTGGGCCGCGGTCGAGCGCGAGGGCGCGATCCTCGGGGTCGGCTCGCTGCTGCTGACGGTGGCCGTGGTCGCCCTCACCCTCCTGCGGATCGCCCGGCCCGAGGTCGAGCTCCCGGACCTGCCGGTCTCGCCCGACCGTGCGGTCTTCGTCGCGGCTGCGGCCGTGCTCGGCACCCTCGTGCTGAAGCTGGTGCTGCAGACCCAGTCCCTCGGCGTCGGGGCGTGGCTCGGCGTCCTCCTCGCCGGCACCATGGCCCTCGGCGGCCACCTCCGGTTGCGGGACGCCGCCACCGGCCGCCCCGCCGTCTGAGCACCGTGCCGGGCCTCATCCCACGAGCACGGCATCGTCCCGGTCGGGGTG
>JAKFET010000157.1:0-13461 GCA_036675575.1 Acidimicrobiaceae bacterium | reverse complement strand
CGTCTCGCTCTGCGAGGCTGAGCGCCACATGGAGGCGACCGGATCGCTCGGGCCGGGGTTCCGGGCGCTCTACGTCGGTGCGCTGGTCTCCAACGTGGGCGACGGCATCCGACTGGCAGCCCTCCCGCTCCTGGCCGCCTCACTGACGTCGTCGCCCTTCCTGGTCGCGACCGTGACGGCCGCGCAGTACCTCGCCTGGTTGGCGTTCGGGCCCTTCGGCGGCGCCCTCGTCGACCGCTCTGACCGACGCCGCACGATCCTCTCCACGCAGGCCTGGCGCGGGCTGCTGATGGCAGGCCTCGCCGCCCTCGTCTGGGCCGACCAGGCCGAGATCTGGCACCTGTGCGTCGTGGCGTTCGCGATCACCGTCGGCGAGATCCTGGTCGATCCCGCCACGGTCGCCCTCGTCCCCACGCTCGTCGACGACGCCGACCTCGACCGCGCCAACGGGCGCGTCTCCAGCGTCGAGATCGTGACCAACGACTTCGCCGGCGGCCCGGTCGGCGCCGCCCTCTTCGCCCTCGCACCCTGGGTGCCCTTCCTCGTCGACGCAGTCAGCTACCTCGGGTCGCTCCTGCCCTTCGGCGGTCTGCCTGCGAAGCCACGGAGCTCGCCGCCCACGAAGGAACGATCGACGACCCTCCGGGCCGATGCAGCGGAGGGCTTCCGGTGGCTCAGGCGCCACCGGGTGCTCGCGCCCTTCACGGCGTCGCAGGTCGTCCACTACTTCGGCTTCGCAGCCGGCTCCAGCCTCCTCGTGGTGCTCGTCACCGACGAGCTCGATGGCGCTGCCGTGTCGTTCGGCGTGCTGCTCGCCGTCGGCGCGGCCGGGGCGTTCCTCGGGTCCCTCGGAGGAGCATCGGTCTCGTCCCGCATCGGGACGCGTGCGACCCTCGCCGGGTGCGTCGCCCTGCAGGGCGCCACGTTGGCCGCAGTCGCCGTCGCGCCATCCGTACCGGTCGTCGCCGCGCTCTGGTTCCTGAACGGCGTCCCGGCCGGGCTCCAACGGCCGGTCGCCCGCACGATGCAGCAGCGCCTCACACCGAACCACCTGCTCGGGCGGGTCAACGTCACGACCCGGATCTTCACCCGCGGGATCATCGTCTTCGGGGCGCTCGGTGCGGGGGCGCTGGCCGCCACCGCCGGCATCCGCTGGCCCTTCGCCGTCGGCGGCCTCACGCAGCTGGTCGCCGCCGCGGCCATGTGGGCGGTGCTCGCCCGACTCGACGAGGCATGACGTAGCCATGTCCGAGGCAGCCGCCTGCTTCGAGCAGGTCCCCCGGACGAGGCACGAGGACGACTGGCCGTTCGTGTCGAACCTCCTGGCCGACGTGCGGGGGCACCTGCCCTGCGTGGCGACGCGGCTCGAGGGGCGCCCCTGACCGCGCACTGGTAGCTTCCGGGCATGGACGCCCGGATCCGATCAGCGCGCCGACGGGCGGGCTGGTCACAGCAGGAGCTGGCCGACCGGTCCGGGTTGAGCCGCTCGCTGGTCGCGGCGGTCGAGGCCGGACGGCAGCAGCCGAGCGTGGCCGCGGCGCTGGCGCTGGGTCGGACGCTCGGGTGCTCGGTGGAGGAGCTGTTCGGGCCGGAAGCGGAGCCGGCGACGCCGGTGCTCGGGTCGGCGAGCGAACGTGGCTCGGCCGTGCTGACCGTGCGGGTCGGGCACCGGCTCGTCAGCGAGAGCACGGCGCACCAGGTCGCCGCACCCGAGCGGTGGGTCGCCGGGGACGCGGTCGTCGGCGAGGACGGTGCCCTCACCTGGCTGCCCGGAGGTCGCACGGACGGCATCGTGCTGGCCGGGTGCGACCCCGCGCTCGGGCTCCTGGCCGAGCTGGTCGGCCGGGCCTCCCACCACCGGGTGGTCACCGTGCACGCCTCGACGGGGCGGGCGCTGGACGCCCTCGCCGCAGGCGCGGTGCACGGGGTGCTCGTCCATGCGGCGAGCGGCGGGCTGCCCCCGTCACCCGTCCCCGTGCGACGCTGGCACGTGGCCTCGTGGGCCGTCGGGCTGGCGTCGGCCGCCGCCGCGACGCCGACGGTGGAGGAGCTGGCCGAGCGCGGCTCCACGGTCGCGCAGCGAGACCCCGGCGCCGGATCGCAGCTGGCGCTCGTCCGGGCCCTGCAGCGGGCGGGCGTCGACCAGGCGCTCGCCGGCCCGACGGGCGACGGCCACCTCGACGTCGCCCGTCGGGTGCGCAGCGGGCAGGTGGACGCCGGCGTGACGATGGAGGCCGCCGCCCGCACCCTCGACCTCGGCTTCCGATCCCTCGAGGTGCACGACGCCCAGCTCTGGATCGACGAGCGGTACGCCTCGCTCCCCGAGGTCGCCGTGCTCGGGTCCGTGCTCTGCGAGGCCGCCTTCGCCCGCCAGGCCGAGGTGCTGCCCGGGTACGACGTCGCCGGTTGCGGCCGGGAGCGGACCGCATCGTGACGCGCCGGTGGTGGCTGGCGGCATCCGCACTGCTGGTCCTGGGCGCGTGCGGATCGGACGACGGAGGCGACGGTGACGCGATCACGGTCGCCGCCGCCAGCGACCTGCGGTTCGCCTTCGAGGAGCTCGGCCAGCGCTTCACCGATGAGACGGGCACGGAGGTGACCTTCTCGTTCGGGTCGTCGGGACAGCTCCGCGAGCAGGTCGTCAACGGCGCACCCTTCGACGTGTTCGCCTCCGCCGACGCGGCGTACGTCGATGCGGTCATCGACGCCGGCCGCGGCCGCGCCGAGACGAGGGCCGACTACGCGCTGGGCCGCATCGTGCTGTGGGCGCCACCCGGCGTCCCGCTCCCCGACGACGTCGCCGACCTCGCCGACCCGCAGTACCGCCGCATCGCCGTCGCCAACCCCGACCATGCGCCGTACGGCCGCGCCGCGTTGGAGGCGCTGGAGGCGACCGGCATCGCCGACGAGGTCGAGGACCGGCTCGTCTACGGCGAGAACATCTCCGACACCCTGCGCATCGCGCAGTCCGGCAACGCCGACATCGGGATCGTCGCCCTGTCCCTCGTGATCACCGACGGCACCGACCACGTGCTGGTGCCCGAGGCCCTGCACGAGCCGCTGCGCCAGGCACTCGTGGTGACCGCCGACGGCGACGCGGTCGGACCCGCGTCGGCCTTCGCAACGTTCGTGAGCAGCCCGGAGGGTCGTGCGGTCATGGGCCGCTACGGCTTCGGGCTGCCGGGCGACGAGCCTCCCGCACCCTGATGGGCGACTGGTTCCCGCTCTGGCTCTCGCTGCGCGTCGCCCTCGCGGCGACGGCGATCGCGGGGACCCTCGGGGTCGCGCTCGCCTACCTGCTGGCCAAGGCCCGCTTCCGCGGCCGGGGGGTCATCGAGGCCGTGGTCACCCTGCCCATCGTCCTGCCGCCGACGGTCCTCGGCTTCTACCTGCTGACCAACCTGGGGGTGGGCAGCCCGATCGGGCGGGCGTGGGAGGACGCCTTCGGCCGTCCGCTCGTGTTCACCCAGACCGCCGCGGTCATCGCCGCGTCGGTGTCGGCCCTCCCCTTCGTCGTGCGCACGGTCCGGGCGGCGATCGAGACCGTCGACCCGAGGGTCGAGGCCGCCGCCCGGGTCGCCGGCCTCCCCGAGTGGCGGGTGGCCGCCCTCGTCACCCTCCCCATGGCCCGCCGAGGCGTGGGTGCAGGCATGGCGCTCGGCTTCGCACGGGCGCTCGGCGACTTCGGCGCCACCGTCATGGTCGCCGGCAACATCCCCGGCCAGACCCAGACGCTGCCCGTCAAGGTGTTCGACGCCGTGCAGGCCGGTGACCTGGCCGCAGCGCGCACCGGTTCGCTCGTGCTCGGCGCCATCGCCGTCGTCGTCCTGCTCGCCGTCACCCAGCTCTCCGGGCAGCGGCTGTGACGACCCTGGACGTCGACGTCACCACCACGGCCGGCACGTTCACCGTCGAGGCTCGGTTCACCGCGGGGCCCGGGATCACCGCCCTCTTCGGCCCCTCGGGCGCGGGCAAGAGCGTCACGCTCGCCACCGTCGCCGGCCTCCTCCGGCCCGAGCGCGGCGCCATCGCCATCGACGGGCGCACCGTCGCCGACGCCGCGGCCGACCTCCACGTCCCGACGCAGGAGCGCGGGCTGGGCATGGTCTTCCAGCACGCCGCGCTGCTCCCCCACCGCACCCCGCTCGACAACGTGGCCCTCGCGGTGCGCGACGCGACCTCCCGCCAGGCCCGCCGGCAGCGGAGCCAGGACCTGCTCGACCAGGTCGGCGCCGGGCACCTCGCCACCTCCCCGACGTCCGCCCTGTCCGGCGGCGAGCAGCAGCGGGTGGCGCTCGCCCGTGCCCTGGCGGGCGATCCCACGCTCCTGCTGCTCGACGAGCCGTTCAGCGCCCTCGACCAGGCCTCGCGACGGGCGCTGCGGGACCTCGTCGGTCGCCTCGTCGCCGACCGGGGCATGACCGCCGTGCTGGTGACCCACGACCTGGCCGACGTCGAGGCGCTCGCCAGCCGGACGGTCGTCTACGAGCCGGGCCGCACGACCTGAACCGGGATCACGAGCCGGAGCCGAGCGGCGCGCAGTCGTGGCCGCACCCGCCGACGTCGTCCGGGCCCGCGGCCGGACGGTGCAGGACGGCCCGGACCGGCGTCAGGCGGACGGTGCGCTCCTCGCCCTCGACCACCTCGCCCGTCGCATCGAAGATCAGCGAGTAGCCCCCCGGCTCGTTCGGCGGGACCACCACGCTCACGTCGGGTCGGTGGGCGAGGTTGCGCGCCGTCGTGCCGCCGCACCCGGCGGTGAAGGCCCCGTCGACCCAGCGCAGGAAGGTGGCCACGAGGTGCGGGGCCCCGGCCTGACCGGCGGAGACGACGTAGGCCGGACGCTCGTGCGCCGCCACCTCGTCGCGGAGGGCATCGAGGTCCACGGGGATCGACATGGGCACGAGGGTAAGGCGCGGCGACCTGGCATACGCTCGGGATCGCCCGAGCGGACCCCAGCAGGCAGGAGCCATGGTCGACGTCCTCACCGAGATCGACATCGAGCGACCCGTGGCGGAGGTCGCCACGTACGCCGGGGACCCGGCGAACGCGCCGTCGTGGTACGCCAACATCGACACGGTGCGGTGGGAGTCCGAGCCGGTCGTGGCCGAGGGGTCGCGCGCCGCCTTCGTCGCCCGGTTCCTCGGGCGCACCCTGACCTACACCTACGAGATCGTCGAGCTGGTGCCTGGGCGGCACCTCGTCATGCGCACGGCGCAAGGCCCGTTCCCCATGGAGACGACCTACACCTGGGAGCCCGTCGGCGACGACCGCACGCGGATGACCCTGCGCAACCGGGGCGAGCCCAGCGGCTTCGGCAAGGTCGGCGCCCCGATCATGGCGAGGGCCATGCGCCGGGCCAACGAGAAGGACCTCGCCGCCCTCAAGGCGCTGCTGGAGCGTTGAGCCCCACGACCGGGCGCGGCCCGTTGCACGGTCGACGCAAGGCGGCGCAGGCGGCCGTCAGGGCCCGGTGGCGGGCCTGGCGGGTCGCGTCGCAGAACCGCGCCGTCGCCCGCGAGTGCTTCTACTGCGGCGTCGGGTTCGCGCCGGAGGGACCCGACCACCGCACGGTCGACCACCGCGTCCCCCGCAGCCAGGGCGGCACCGACTCCCTGCACAACCTCGTCTTCGCCTGCTACGCCTGCAACCAGCGCAAGCGCGACCACGCCGAGGACGACTTCGTCGCGTCGGACTGGCTGGCCGCACGACGGACCGACGTCGAGGAGCGGTCGACACCACCGGCACGTCGACGGCGGCTGAACGGCGGTCGCAGCGGGTAGGTCGACGCCATGTCCCAGCACCGCTCCCCCTGGCTCGCCACGGCCGACCACCCCACGTTCGAGCCGCTGCGCGGTGACGTCGACGTCGACGTGGCCGTCGTCGGAGCCGGGATCACCGGCCTCACCACCGCCCTGCTGCTGCAGCGCAACGGTGCCCGGGTCGCCGTCGTCGAGGCGGGCCGGGTCGGCGGGGGAACCACCGGCCACACGACCGGCAAGGTCAGCTCCCAGCACGGCCTCATCTACCAGGAGCTGCTCCGTGACGTCGGCGAGGACAAGGCCCGCATCTACGCCACGGCGAACCAGCAGGCCATCGACACGGTCGCCCGGCTGGTCGAGGAGACCGGGGCCGACTGCCACTTCGAGCGGACGCCGTCGTACCTGTACACCACCGCGCCGGACGAGGTCGCCGACCTGGAGGCCGAGCACGAGGCCGCCCTCCGCCTCGGCCTGCCCTCGACGCTCACCACCGACACCGACCTGCCCTTCGACGTGGCCCAGGCGCTGCGCTTCGACGACCAGGCCCACTTCCACGCGTCCCGCTACACCGCGGCCCTGGCCCGCACGCTCGCCGAGCGCGGCGTGCAGATCTTCGAGCAGACCCGGGCGATGGGCGTCGCGGAGGAGAGCGAGCGCGCCACGGTGGAGACCGAGCACGGCAGCGTGCACGCCGACCAGGTGGTCATCGCCACCCTCCTTCCGTTCCTCGACCGGGGCGGGTTCTTCGCCAAGGCTCGGCCCAAGCGCGCCTACGGGGTGGCCGCCGTGCTGCGCAGCGGCCACCTGACCGGGATGCACATGACCACCGGATCGCCCACCCGCTCCACCCGCCCGTGGGTCGATGGCGACCGTCGGGGGATCATCATCGTCGGCGAGGACCACGAGACCGGGAGCGAGGAGGCCACGCCGGGTCGCTTCGGCGCACTCGAGGAGTGGGCCCGGTCGCACTTCGACGTCGAGTCCTTCGAGTACCGCTGGTCGGCGCAGGACTTCATCCCCGCCGACGGCATCCCCTACATCGGCCGATCGCCCCGCTCGGCGCGCACGTTCGTGGCCACCGGCTTCCAGAAGTGGGGCCTCACCAACGGCACCGTCGCCGCGGAGATCCTCTCGGAGCTGGTCGCCGGCCGGGACCACCCGTGGTTGCAGGCGTTCGACGCGACCCGCATCGGCGACCCCTCGACCTTCAAGGACCTGGCGAAGGACAACCTCAAGGTCGGCGCCCACCTCGTCGGCGACCGCATCGCCCGCCTGCGCGCCGGCTCCGTCGAGCACCTGGCACCGGGCGAGGGCGGCATGGCCAGGGTCGACGGCAAGGCCGTCGGCGCCTACCGGGCGGCCGACGGCACGGTGCACGCCGTGTCGATCACCTGCACGCACATGGGCTGCACCCTCAAGTGGAACAGCGCCGAGACGTCGTGGGACTGCCCGTGCCACGGCTCGCGGTTCGACTGCGACGGCGCCGTGCTGGACGGGCCGGCCGTGCGGCCGCTGTCCCAGGTCGAGGTCGAGATCGACCAGGGGTAGGCGTCAGGCGTGGGTCGCGTCGTCGTCCGGCGATCGACCCACCACCAGGCCCTGCCGCATCACGGTGACCGGGCCGTCGTCGCTGACGGCGACGACCACGGCGTCGGGGTCGTCGTGGCTGTAGCGCAGGGCGGAGGTGTGCTTCGTGCCGCCGAAGGGCCGGACCGCCTCCTCCGCCGCACGGCTCGGCACCAGGTGCACGCCCATGCAGCGCAGGACGCCGTCGGCGTCGAACACCGTGGCGCCGTCGGACTGGGCCAGGCCGTGGCGCAGCGGCGCCAGGTCGTGGGGCCGCTGGATGCGCAGCTCGGGTGGCACCGGCAGGCGCTGCTGGTGGCCGGCGCCGAGCTCGCCGGTGGGGTGCATGATCAGCAGGGCGCCGATGTTCCGGGCCCCCAGGTCGTGCACGGCGAAGTCGAGGAGGTGCCCGAGCACGGTGCGCTGCCCGGCGGCGAGGCAGCCCGGGATCTCCTCGATCCACGACTCGAGCGGCGGCTCGTGGTGCCAGGCCGTGACGTCGGATCGGACCACGCCGAACGTGCCGACGACGCGCACGATGCCCGCGTCGTCGCGCTGGACCAACCGGGCACCGGCGGCCTCGGCCAGCACGACGAGGTCCCGCTCCGAGCCCGCGGCGCGGTCGAACACCACGAACTCGTCGAGGCTCGACGGGCCCCGCACCGCCCAGGCCGAGAACCCGTCGGCGAAGCGCCGGACCTGGCCGTCACCGTACGAGGTGGTCTGGCGTCGGGAGACGCTGAGCTGGGTTGACACGTGCCACTCGTCGACGTCGATCGTCGGGCCGACGATGGCGCCGTAGCTCGGCACCCGCTGCTCGTGGACGGGCGGGCGGAGGGCGTAGTCGAGCTCCTCGAGGAGCGGGTCCTGGACGCCGGCGGGGATGACGAAGCCGACGCCGTCCTCGACCAGCTCCTCGGCGAGGCGGTGCAGGCGAGCGGTGCTGCTGGCGCGTCGCTGGGCTTCCACGCCTGCACGATACGGGCGGCGCGGCGGCCACCGACGGGTACCGTCGTCGGACCACCACCCCGGGAGCGACATGGCGACAGCCGGCACGAACCATGCGATCCTCGCCGGCCTCCCCGAGGTCGAGCAGCGCCGCCTCGCGGTCCGGGTCACGCCCGACGCCCTCCGCCACGTCCGGGCCGGGCACCCGTGGATCTACGACGGCTCCATCACCTCGACCAGCCACGACGCGCCCCCCGGGGCCCTCGCCGTCGTGTTCGACGACAAGCGGCGCTTCGCCGCCATCGGCCTGTGGGATCCGGCCTCCCCGCTGCGGGTGCGGGTGCTCCACGCCGGCGGGCCGGCGACGGTCGACGAGGCGTTCTGGGCCGAGCGGCTGGGGGCGGCGACGGCCCACCGCCAGCTGCTGGTCGACGACCCGGGCACCACCGGCTTCCGCTGGGTCAACGGCGAGAGCGACGGCATGCCCGGCCTCGTCGTCGACCGCTACGGGGACACGGCCGTGGTCAAGATCTACAGCGCGGCGTGGCTCCCCCACCTGCCAGCCCTCGTGCCGTTGCTGACCGAGGGCATCGACCGGCTCGTGCTGCGCCTGTCCCGGGCCGTCGCCGACGGCCCCACCCACGGCCTCGCCGACGGGCAGGTCCTGATGGGGACCGAGCCCGGAGGACCGGTCGCGTTCCTCGAGCACGGCCTCGCCTTCGCCGCCGACGTCGTGCACGGCCAGAAGACCGGGCACTTCCTCGACCAGCGCGACAACCGCGCCCTCGTCGGGTCCCTGTCGAACGACCAGGACGTCCTCGACGTCTTCGCCTGCACCGGGGGGTTCAGCGTCCATGCCGCTGCGGGCGGTGCCCGGTCGGTGCACACCGTCGACCTCAGCGAACCCGCCATCGAGACCGCCGTCGCGAACATGGGGCGCAACCGGCACCTGCCCGCCGTGGCGTCGTGCGAGCACACGACCGAGGTCGGCGACGCCTTCCGGGTGCTCGAGCGCCACGCCGCCGCCGGCCGCCGCTGGGACGTCGTCGTCATCGACCCCCCGTCGTTCGCGCCGCGCCAGGAGGCCGTGCCCCGGGCGGTGAAGGCCTACGCCCGCCTCACCGCCCTGGGCCTCGCCGTCACCCGTCGTGGCGGCCTGCTCGTCCAGTCGTCGTGCTCGAGCCGGGTCGATGCCGACACGTTCCACCGCCACGTCCGCGATGCCGCCCGCAAGGCCGGCCACGGCCTGCAGGAGGTCGCCCGCACGACGCACGCCGTCGACCACCCCGCCAGCTTCCCCGAGGCCTGGTACCTGAAGACGGCCTTCGTGCGCGTCGACCCCCGCTGACGCCTGGGATCTACAGCTAGCGGCCGTTGGCCGAGAGGTGCATGTGGTCCTGGAGCGACTGCCACAGGCCACCCCAGCGCCAGCCCGCGCCGGCGAAGCCGGCGACGTCGTCGAGCACCAGCATCCCCGGCCGCTGGCGGCCCCGGTCCACGTAGGCGGTGGCCAGCTCGGGCAGCACCACGTCGCCCTTCACGTAGGGGTTGTGGAACGGGTTGATGTCGACGGCCCGGCCCTGGGCGTGCTCGGACCACGACGTCGAGCCCCGGCTCGGGCGGCAGACGAAGGCGGTCGTGTTGTTCCCGTCGCCGGTCGGGGGCAGGTCGAGCTCGGCGGTCTCGACGATGCGCATCTCCTCGATGGGGAACCGTCGCTCGTGGAGGCGGGCGAAGCCGGCCACCACCGCATCGACGGCATCGGCTCGCAGCAGCAGCTCCCCGGTGTGGACCTCGCCGTCGAAGCCCCAGAACGTGACCAGCACCCAACGCAGCTCGTCCCGGGGCGCCGGGCACTCCGGCCGCCAGGTCGACCGCGCCAGGACGTCGTCGGGGACCTCGGCGACCTCGGCCCGGAACTCCTGCGTCGCCGGCCGGGGCAGGTGGTCCGGCGTCTCCAGCCGACGGTCCACCAGCTCCGGCGGCGTGGGCTGGGCCGCGGCGAAGCCGTCCGGGCCGACGGCCAGCACGCGGGTGCCCAGCCAGTCGGGCCGGGGCGCGGCCAGGGGGACGGCCGTGGTCGTCGTCGTGGTGAGCGGGGTGCTGGTGACGCTCACCGGGGGCTCGGACGTCGCCACCGCGTCCGTCAGCGTCGTGGCGACGTCAGCCCGGTCGATCCCGACGTCCTCGGCCTCGGCGGCGCAGCCGGCGGCGAGCACCAGGAGCGCCGCGGCGATGCGCCGCACGATCGGGGCCGTCACGGCGGAGATGCGGGCCCGACCCCGGCCAGGTGGCCGACGTCGTTGAAGCCGTGCACGGAGGGGCCCCGGTCCCCCACGGCGATGCGGGTCACCGAGGCCGGTGCGACGAACATCCGCCAGGAGATGTCGTCGCCGACGCCGAGCGCCCATGCCACGGCCGCCTTGATCGGCGAGACGTGCGTGACGACCACGACGTGGCCGTCCCGGGCCACCTCGGCCAGGTCCTCGCACGCCGCCCGCACCCGGAGCCCGAGGTCGCGGAGGCTCTCGCCGCCGGGAGGAGCGAAGGCCACGTCGCTGCGCCACCGGGCCCACAGCTGGGGGTCGACCTCGCCCATCGGCGTGCCGTCGAGGTCGCCGTAGTCGAGCTCGATCCAGCGCTCGTCCTCCTCCACCGGCAGGCCCCACGCGGCCGCCGTTGCCTGCGTCCGGCGCAGCGGGCTGCACACGACCCGGTCCACCGGGCCGACGGCACGGGCCACCGCGGCCGCCTGGGCCTCGCCCGTCGGGTCGAGGTCGACGTCGCCGCGCCCGGACAGCAGCCCCGAGCGGTTCGACTCGGTCCGGCCGTGGCGGACGATGGTCAGCACGTGCCCTGCACGGGAGGAGCGTCGGCTCGGGGCAGCCGACCGGTCCGGCGGAACGCCGCACGCGCCGCGGGGTCGTCGAGGCCGACCCGGCGCACCCACCACAGCCCGAGCCCGATGCCCGCCAGCTCGAGCAGCACGGTCAGGCCGCCGCGAGCCAGCTCGGGCGGGTCGGCGGCGGAGAGCTCGAGACCGGTGAGCGGCCACCAGAACGCATCGGTGTCGGCCCAGATCCCGCTGAACACGAGGTGGGCGAACAGCCCGATGGGCACGCCCAGCAGCCGGCGGCGCAGGATCCGGCGCCCTCGCGTGGCGACCATCACCGCGCCGAGCACGGCCACGGCGGTCACGAGCGAGTGCAGGGGCCCCGGTCGGCCGAGGGCGACCTCGCCGACGGGCAGCACCGCACCGAGCACCACGAACCGGTAGTCGAGCGCCGGGCTGTCGAACACGGCCCAGACACCTGCGACCGCGGTCGCCACGTACCAGATCAGCACGGCGGGTCGGGGGCGTTCAGTCGCGCACGAGGAAGCGGCCGCAGTCCTCGCAGCGCACCGGCTCCTCGGGGCCCAGGTGGAGGATGCGGTCCTGCTCCACCGCCGACAGCTTCATGTGGCACGCCCCGCAGGACCCGTGCTCGAGGCGGGCGACGGCGACCCCGCCGAGGCGGCCCCGCACCTTCTCGTACTCCTGCAGCGCGCCCTGGTCGATGCCGGCGACGAGCTCGTCGCGTCGGGCGCGGACGTCGTCGCGCTCGCGGTCGATCTCGGCCTCCGCCTCGGCGATCGCGGCGGTCAGCGCGATGGCCTGGCGGTCCAGCTCGTCGCGCTGCGCGGCGAGGCCGGACAGGCGCTGGTCGATGGGCTCGACCTGCTCCATGAGCTCGAGCTCCTGGTCCTCCAGGCCGGAGATGCGCCGCCGCAGCGCGCCGATCTCCTCCTGCAGCACCTGGAGCTCCTTGACGTCGGAGCTGCCGCTGTAGAGCTGGCGGTCGGCGCTGGCGATCTTGTCCTCGATCGAGGCGATCTCGTCCTCGATGCGGGTCTGCTCCTTGTCGAGCAGGTGCTTGTCGCCCTCCACCCCGGCCACCTCGGCTCGCAGCGCCGCCAGCTGGCCCTCGAGGGCCGCGAGCTCAGCGCGGGCCGGCAGCTGGGCGTGGCGGTGGTCGAGCTGGGTCAGGTTGGTGTCGAGGGCCTGCACGTCGAGGAGCTGCTTCCACGGGTTCATGGTTCGACGAAGTCTCCGGAGGTGGGGGGTGGCCCGTTGCCGTTGCCGTTGCCGCCGCCATCGGTCTCGGGGGCGGTGGTGGGGTCGGGTGCGGGGGCGGTGGTCGTCGCGGACCGCGACGGGCTGCGCGTGGAGCGCGACGGCGACCGGCTGGGGGTGGTGCTGCGACGGCGGGTCGGCGTGGTGGTGTAGCCGTCGAGGTCGATGTTGCGGTCGAGGCGCAGCACCCCCGTGCCACGGCGGGCCGGGGGCTGGGCGAAGGGCAGCGGCTCGGCGTTCTCGAGGGCGGCGTTGTAGAGCCGGCCGAACATCTGGGCCGGGTACGAGCCGCCGGTGACGTTGCGGCCCCCGACACGCTCCATGGGGACGTTGCCCTCCATCGCGCCCATCCAGATCGCCGTGGCCAGGTGCTTGCTGAAGCCGGTGAACCAGGCGTTGGAGAAGTCCTGCGCCGTCCCGGTCTTGCCGGCGACGTCGTGGCCGGGCACCCGAGCCGCCGTGCCGGTGCCGCTCAGGACGTTGCGCTTCAGGATGTCGGCCGCGATCTGGGCGCTCTCGACCGACAGCACCCGTTCGCCGGGGTCGCTGTGCTGGAAGATCAGCTCGCCGTCGCGGTCCAGGACCCGCTCGACGAAGTAGGGTCGGTGGTAGTGCCCGTCGTTGGCGATGGCGGCGTAGGCGCCGGCCATGCCGAGCGGCGTGACCTCCTGCGTGCCGAGCGGCGTGGAGAAGATGCTCGGATCCAGGGGCACGATCTCGTTGGCGGCGTTGCGGGTGACGATGCCCATCTTCCCGGCCAGCTCGGTGACGTTGTCGGTGCCGGCGATCTGGCCGAGGCGCACGTAGCCGCAGTTGGAGGAGGCGAGGGTGAGGGCGTCGATGGAGCCGACCGAGCCCCGGGAGTTGCCGAAGTTGTTGACCTCGTAGGGCTCGGGCTCGCTCGGGATGCGGAACCGGCACGGCCCCCGGCCGGAGATCGTGTCCTGGGGCGAGTAGCCCTGCTCCAGCAGCTCGAGCAGCACGAAGGTCTTGAACGACGAGCCGGGCTGGCGGTACCCCTGCGTGGCCAGGTTGAACTTGTATTTTTTAATGATACGGCGACCACCGAGA
>JAKFET010000021.1:0-13493 GCA_036675575.1 Acidimicrobiaceae bacterium | reverse complement strand
GGTGGAGCGGTGCACGGCCTTGGTCATGCCGGCGCCGACCACCACGGACCCGGGGTGGAGGTGGGGGCGGAGGCGACGGAGCTGGTCCTCGAGCAGGGCGATCGTGCGGGGCACCTTCACCACGACCACGTCGATCGGCCCGATCGGGTCCTCGGTGCTGGGGAGCAGGTCGACCCGGGCCGGGTCGATCCCGTTGCGGGCCAGGTTGTCCCGGGTGGCGGCCATGGTGACGACCGAGTCGGTCCAGCTGCTCGGCCCGCGGGTCGCCAGGGCGGTGGCGAGCGCGCCGAAGCCGTCGTTCACCACCAGCCACCGCCCGTCGGCGGGGTCGACCTCGTGCAGGTGGTCGAGCGCGAGCTCGTCGGCTGCATCCCAGGCCCGAAGCGGCTCGGCCGGGTCGTGGTGCGCCCGTTCGAGGGAGAAGGTGCCCTGGGGCACGGAGAGCACGTCGTCCACCCCACGAGTGTGGCCGCGCTGTCCCCGGCCCTCGGTACCGTCGACCGGATGCGCATCGGGCCGTCGACGGAAGCCACCTTCGTGGCCGGCGTCCACGGACGGGACGGCGAGCTGCTGCTGTGGGACCTGCCGGCCGACGGCGAGGGCGAGGTCGACGACCGCATCGAGCGCCACCACGAGGCCACGGTGGTGCTCGCCGACGGCCCCCGCACGGTGCCCGCCGACCGCGTGCGCGTCGGCGACGCCGTCGCCACCCTCGCCGCCCTGCCCGCCGCAGCCGAGGTCACGCCGTCGGTGCGGGCATGGTCCGTGGCCACGCGCCTGGCCCTGGACGCCGTGAGCCGCGGCCGCCTCCTGCCGACGGTCGCCGACGACGGGGCCGACACCTGGCGCGTCGGCCCCCTCGACGTGGCCGACCGCACCCGCACGGCCCAGCTCGCCGACGCCCTCCCCCCGGCCGCCCACGCCGCCCCCGTCGAGGTCGATGGCGCGCTCCGGATGACCGCGCCCACGGTGGCCGCCACGTCGTTCCTCGACGCGGTCGCCGACGCCTTCGTGCGCACCGCCGCCGCCCCTGCCACCGTCGGGTTCGACGCCTTCGCCGCCCAGCACCGCACCGACGTGACAGGCGCCGAGTCCTGGCTGCTCGCCGCGGTCGCAGGGACGGCGAGCGACACCTCCCCCGGCCTGCGCATCGCGCTGCCCGACGGACCTGACGACCCCGTCCGCTGCGTGCTCCAGGTCCAGAGCCGCCTCGACCCGAGCCTGGTGCTCGACGCCGCCGAGCTGTGGCAGGCGCCGGCGGCGGTCATCGCCCGCTTCGGCGCCGACGTGGAGACCGACCTGCTGCTCGCCCTCCGGGCCGCGGCGCGGGTGTGGCCGCCCGTCGAGCGCCTCTTGGAGGAGGCCACCCCCGAGGTGCTGGTGCTCGAGGACGCCGAGGCCGAGGAGCTGTTCGGGCCGATCGCCGACGACCTGGCTGCGGCCGGCCTCCCCGTGCTGTGGCCGGCCGAGGTGCTCCGCCCGGTGGAGCTGCGCCCGGTCATCGGCACCCCCGCGCCGGAGTCCGGTGGCGGCGGCGCCGGCCTCGACCTGTCGTCCCTCGGCGAGATGCGCTGGCACGCCACGGTCGACGGCGGCGACCTCACCGAGGACGAGCTGCTGCAGCTGGCCGAGGCCAAGCGCCCGGTGGTGCGCCTCCGCGGCCGGTGGGTCCGGGCCGACCCCGAGCGCCTCCGGCGCCTGTCCGAGCGCACCCCGATCAGCGCCGGCGACGTGCTGTCGGCGGCCCTGTCCGGCGTGGTCACCCTCGGCGGCGAGACGGTCGAGGCCGAGGTCGACGCGCCCCTGCGCCGGCTGGCCGAGCGCCTCCGGACCATCGACACGGTCCGCTCCCACCCCGCGCCGCCCGAGCTGCAGGCCACGCTCCGCCCGTACCAGGAGCGGGGGCTCGCCTGGCTGCACGAGATGGCCTCGCTCGGCCTCGGCGGCGTCCTCGCCGACGACATGGGCCTCGGCAAGACGATCCAGCTGCTCGCCCTGCACCTTCTGCGGCGGGGTTCGGGGCCGACCCTCATCGTCTGCCCCGCCTCGCTGCTCGGCAACTGGCAGCGGGAGGCCGCCCGCTTCTGCCCCGACATCCCGGTCCGCCGCTACCACGGCGCCGACCGCAGCCTCGCGGGCCTTGCCGACGACGAGCTGGTGGTGGCCACCTACGGCATCGTGCGCCGCGACGCCGAGGTGCTGGCCCAGCAGCCGTGGGACCTGCTGGTGGCCGACGAGGCCCAGGCGGTGAAGAACCCGCTCTCGCGCACCGCCCGCCAGATCCGGACCATCGGCGCCAACGCCCGCTTCGCCCTCACCGGCACGCCGGTCGAGAACCGTCTCGCCGACCTGTGGGCGCTGCTCGACTTCACCACCCCCGGCCTGCTCGGCAAGCTCGACGCCTTCCAGCAGCACGTCGCCACCCCCATCGAGCGCGAGCGCGACGAGGAGGCCACCGCCCGCCTCGCCGCCCTCGTGCGGCCCTTCCTTCTGCGCCGGCGCAAGACCGACCCCGAGATCGCGCCCGACCTGCCGCCGAAGACCGAGACCGACCGCTTCGTCGGCCTCACCACCGAGCAGGCCACCCTCTACAAGGCAGTCGTATCCGAGCTGCTCGACGACGTCGCCGAGGCCGAGGGCATCAACCGACGGGGCCTGGTCCTCAAGCTGCTCACCGCCCTCAAGCAGATCTGCAACCACCCGGCCCAGTACCTCGGCCAGGAGGCGCCCATCAGCGGGCGGTCCGGGAAGCTCGAGGCGGTCACCGAACTGGTCGAGACCATCGCCTCCGAGGGCGACTCGGTGCTGGTGTTCACCCAGTACGTGCGCATGGGCCACCTGCTCACCCGCCACCTCACGGGCCTCGACCTCGACGTGCAGTTCCTCCACGGCGGGACCCCGGTCCCCACGCGCGAGGTCATGGTCGACCGCTTCCAGGCCGGCGGCCCGATGGTGTTCGTGATCTCGCTCCAGGCCGGGGGCACCGGGCTGAACCTCACCCGGGCCACCCACGTCGTCCACTACGACCGATGGTGGAACCCGGCGGTGGAGGACCAGGCCAGCGACCGGGCGTGGCGCATCGGCCAGGACCGCCCGGTGCAGGTGCACCGCATGATCTGCGAGGGCACCCTCGAGGAGCGCATCGCCACCCTGCTCGAGGCCAAGCGCGGGCTGGCCGAGTCCGTGGTCGGCGGCGGCGAGTCCTGGGTGTCGGAGCTGTCCGACGACGACCTCGCCGACCTCGTCGAGCTCGGGGGCGGCGTCGACCTCGGGCGGTTCGACCTCTGATGGCCCGCGACTTCGGCACGACGTGGTGGGGCGCAGCCTGGCTCGAGGCGCTCGAGGGCATCGCCGGCGGGCGGGGCGGGCGCCTCGCCAGCGGGCGTCGCTGGGCCAAGGCCAACCGCGGCGCCGACCTCCGCATCGAGCCGGGCGGCGTGCACGCCTCGGTGCAGGCCGACCGCGACGAGCCCCACGACGTGCACGTCGGCATCCGGGCGTTCCGCGACGACGAGTGGGACACCGTGCTCGACGCCATCGCGGCCAAGGCCGCCCACGCCGCCGCCCTCCTCGACGGCGAGCTCGACCCGGCCATCGTCCGCGACGCCGAAGCGGTCGAGGTCGACCTGCTCCCCCGCCCCCGCGACCTGCGCACCGTGTGCACCTGCCCCGACGACGCCGAGCCCTGCGAGCACGCCGCCGCGGCCTGCTACCTCCTGGCCGACGCCCTCGACGCCGATCCCTTCGTGCTCCTGCTGCTGCGCGGCCGGCGTCGGGAGGAGGTCCTCGACGAGGTGCGGCGGCGGCGGGGCGGGGCGCCGGCACCGACCGAGGCCGAGGTCGCCGCCGCCGCACCGACCGCCATGGACCCCGCCGAGGCGTGGGGGCGGACCCTCCTGCCGCTGCCCCTCGTCCCCCTCGTCGCCCACGCGCCCGGCCGCCCCGCGGCCTGGCCGAGCGACCCGCCGGCCCACGCCCCCTTCGACGGCCCCGGCCTGCGCACCCTGGCCGCCGACGCAGCCCGCCGGGCGTGGGAGCTGTGCGCCGGCACCGTCGACACCGGCCTCGAGCTCGACGAGCGCGCCGACCTGGCCCGGCGCTCGGTGGGTGCGGCCCCGGCCGTGAAGGAGCGCCTCGCCCGCCACAGCGGGGTGGCGGCGGTGGACCTCGACGTGCTGGCGGCGGCCTGGCAGTTCGGCGGCGCTGCCGGCGTGCGGGCCAGCGACGAGCCGCGCTGGAACCCGCCCCCGCTCGACATGGCCCGGGCCCGCGACCTGATGGTCGACGCCGGCATGCCGGCCCGGCGGGTCCACGTGTCCGGCAACCGGGTCACCGGCGAGGGTCGGGTCCAGCTGCGCCGCAGCCGTGACGGCCGCTGGTACCTGTTCACCAAGTCCACCGGCCGATGGGCCATGGCGGCTCCACCCGAGGACGACGTCGACGACCTGCTCGACCACGACCTGAGCCGCTGAGCCCGAGCGCCAGGCAGGACTGGGCCCCTCCGCGGTCGAAGTCACCCCGAGGAAGTCGCCGGCGCCAGCCGCCCGGCACCAGGGAGCGCCGGGGGTCACCGCTTGCTCAGGGATCGGATCACGCACACGAGGCTCTGCCTCGGCGCCCTCGTCGTCCTGGCCGTCCTCGCGCCCCTGCCGCACATCGCCGCCGCCGACGACCAGCGCGTCCTCGATCGCGCGCCGCGGGTCGTGGCCGACTCCCGCGCCTCGGCGTCGGCGCACCTCGCCCCGCCGCGGGAGACCGTCGAGGTCGGATCCCAGGTCGCGGCAGGCGCCGCGCCTCCTGCGGGCGTGCCCGTGCTGGTCACCGAGCCCGACGCCGGCCCCGCCGACGCCGCGCCCGTCGCCGCGACGGTCGCCTCCCGGCCGTCGGCCTTCGCCGAGCGCCACGCCCCGCAGCTGGCCGCCGTGCAGGACCCGGCCGACCCGGCCACCACCCGCTGGGCCCTGCTCATCGGCATCAACGAGCACCTCGGCGGGGTGTCCGACAACATCGGCTCCCGCCAGGACGCCGAGGCGCTGCGCGCCCACCTGCTGGCCAACGGCTGGCGCGACGACCACATCCTGCTGCTGACCGACCGGGCGGCCACGGGCGCCGCCATCCGCGACGGCCTCCGCTGGCTCGCCGACAAGACCGACGAATCGTCGGTGGCGGTCTTCCACTACTCGGGGCACTCCAAGAAGTGGCGAGGCGTCGACCGGGACGGCGACGGCGAGGTGACCGACGAGGGGCTGTGGCCCACCGACGACGACTTCATCGTCGACTCCGACCTCGTCGCCCTGCTCGACCCGGTGCGGCCGTCCGCCTTCTGGATCAGCTTCGCCAGCTGCAACGCCGCCGGCTTCGCCGACCCCGGGCTGGCCCAGCCCGGTCGCGTCCTCACCTTCTCCTCCGGCGAGCCCCAGAAGTCCTACGAGCACCCGTCCTGGGGCCACTCGGTCTGGGGCTGGTTCCTGATCGAGCAGGGGATGCGCGCCGGCCTCGCCGACCTGGACGGCAACGGCCGCGTCGGCGTCGAGGAGGCCTGGACCTGGGCCCGGCCCCACGCCATCGACACGACCCGCAGCCAGCGCTACGGCTCCCAGGACGCCGTGATCGTCGACCAGCTCGACGGCGAGCTGCACCTCGGCATCCCGGGCGCCCCGCCCCCGGCCCCCACCGGCCGGCCGGACCCTCGCGCCGGCGAACCGGCTCCCGCGCCCGAGCAGCCGGCCCCGCAGCCCGAGCCGGACCAGGACCCCGACCGGCACGGTGGCTACCTCTGCGTGCTCTGCGGCGGCCGCTGACGCGAACCCTCCGACGACCCGACGTGGGGCTCGAAGGTCGGGAGCGGACCGGAGAGGTCGAGGTGCCCGATCCGCACGGTGCGCCGACCTCCGGCGTCGTACCCGACGGCGTCCGGCTCCCAGGCGTGCAGCCCGGCCATGACCTCGCCCTCCGGCGTCCGGAACGTGTCGAGACCGCCCGGGCCGACCATGTCGCCGATGGAGCGCAACCAGGGGTCGTCGTGGGCGAGCTTGCGGCACGGACCGAGCGGCCCGTCGCAGGTCCCGAGGCCGGTCGAGTACCGAACCGTGTCCCACGGGCCGGCCGAGTAGAACAGCCAGCGGCGCCCGTCGTCTCCGACGACCATGGCCGGGTTCTCGATGAGCGGTTCCTCCCACGCGTGGTCTGCGGTCAGCAGCGCGACCGGATCGCCGGCCAGCGCGGTGCCGGACCGGGCGACGGGCGCAGCCCAGAGCCGGGCGTCGCGGCCGAGCGCGTTCTCGTCGGACTTCCACAGCAGGTACTCGCCGGTCGCGTCGGCGAAGGGGCTGGGGTCGATCGAGCCGCCGAGCTCGAGCTGGCACACGATCGGCTGCGGCGAGGGCTCGAACGGCCCGTAGGGGGTGGTCGCGGTCCCGGTGCCGATGCACTGGCGGCCGCTGCTCGCATGCCAGGCCGTGAAGTACAGGACCCACCGCCCGTCCCGCTGGGCCACCGCCGGCGCCCACGTGCGCCCCGATCGGGCCCAGGCCGGCAGCACGGGGAGCACATCGGTCGGCTTGGACCACGTCGTCCAGTCGGTGGAGGCGCGGAGGGGGACGTTCGAGCGGCCCTGCGTGAAGTAGGCGAGGTACTCGCTGCCGGAGGCGATGACGTACGGGTCCGGGTTGTCGCGGCGCTGACCGGCCGGCGCGACACGGCCGGCCGCAGGCTCGTCGCCATCCACGACCGGGGCGCTGGACGCGTCCGTGCCGTCCTCCACCGGGAAGGGACCTCGAGCGTCGGCCCCGGCAGACGGCCACGCCGCGGCGACGACGGCGGCGGCGGCGGCGACGACGAGGACGGCGACCACGCCGAGGACCGGAGCCAACGACCGGAGCGGCGGCTCCGGGGCGCGAGGTCTCCGGGTGGTCTGCATGCCGTCATCATCTGCCGGCCCCGCATGCGGGACCCCGGGTCGAAGGTCCCGGGGCGTGGGCCCATCGTCCCGATCGTCGCTAGAGGAAGGCGGCCAGCGGGTCGCCGGCGGACTCCTCGGCCACGTGGGCGATGTCGTCCTCGATCGTGGTCGCACCGCGGGCCATGAGGAAGCCGCCGACGATGCCCGTGGGGGCGAGCGCAGCCAGGCCCCACCGGATGTCGGTGGCCTCGGCGATGGCGCCCACGATGACGCCCCCGGCGATGCCGCCCATCACCGCGACCATGAGGCCGAGCAGCGAGAACATGAGCGGCCGCAGGCGGGGCGGGCTGATGGCCGACAGGGCGGTGTAGAGCGGGGCGATGCCGACCTGGAGGGCGAAGAGCCCGACCCAGGCCGCCGGCACGAACATCCAGACGCTGGGGAGGAACACGGCGAGGGACAGCAGCACCGAGAAGCCGGCGATCGACACGCCCACGATGCGCACCGCGCGCGACGGCGAGCGGGCGAAGATGCGCTCGCCCACGTTGCCGCCGACGAGCGAGCCGAGCAGCGAGGCGGTGGCCGTGATCATGCCGATCACGGCACGGCCGTCGGCCCCGATCCCGTACTGGCGCTCGAGGAAGATGTTGACGAAGGCCAGCACGCCGACCAGGCCGAAGCCGAGCACGCCGATGCCGAGGATCTGGCGCTTGAAGGTCGGGATCGTCAGCAGGCGGGTCACGGCCTCCCGGAAGTTCATCCCCGACGGTGCCCCGGTGACCGACAGCGTGGCGCCGGCCAGGCCGCGGACCATCTGGTTCTCGGGCTCGTGGAGGCGCCGGCTGGCGAGCAGGGCGATGACGGACGGCACGGTGAGCACCGGGAACGCCCAGCGCCAGATGTCGTCGCCGTCGCCGGCGAAGAAGGCGATGGCGAAGGCCAGCGCCGGGCCGAGCAGGGCACCGAGCGGGTTCGCCGCGCTGTGGATGGCGAGGATGCGGTTCCAGGCGTTCGGCGGGTAGTAGTCGGTGAGCAGCGACTTGCCCACCGGCTCGACGCCGGACTTGCCCACGCCCACGCCGAAGCGGGCGAGGAAGAACAGCGGCAGCTGCACGGCGAAGGTCGTGGCGAAGCTCATGATCGACCACGCCAGCGCCGACCAGCGCAGGATCCGACCCCGGTCGATCTTGGTGCCGAGGTAGCCGATGGGCACGGCGAGCAGCACGAGGGCGGTGACCTGCACGCCGACCAGGAGGCCGAACGTGGTGTCGCTCATCCCGAAGTAGCGCTGCACGTTGGGTCCGAACACGCCGAGCACGGCCCGGTCCAGCTCGTCGACCACGTTGAGCAGCGTGATGACGACCAACGGGTACCACCCGCCGGTCGCAGCGATCTGGCGGAGCGGCGGTCCCTCGCCCGGCGACAGCAGCGCCTTGGCGCGGTCCCAGGCGGTCATCGTCTCGGCCACCTGGTGCCCCCCACGTGCTGCGTCGTCCGGTGTCCGCCCCTGCTTCGTCGGCGGGACGGACGTCTCCTGCCGACGTGACCGACGCTACAAGGCGGCGAGGAAGCGCTGGAGGTGCTGGTTCACCTCGTCCGGGTGCGTCAGGTTCGGGGCGTGGGCGGCACCCTCGATCGGCACGAGGTCCCGGCAGTCGGCGAGGCCGGCCCGGAGCACCTCGGCCTTCTCGATGGGGATGGCGCTGTCGGCGGTGCCGTGCACGATGATCGCCGGGCAGGTGATCTCACCGAGACGGTCGGTGATGTCGTCGCGGTCGAGCAGGGCGCCGCCCGGGGCGACGATGCGGCCCGGGTCGTCGGCCATCCACTTGGCCTTCCACGCCGGCTGCAGCTCCGGGTCGCCGATGATGAGGCCGCCCACCACGTCGAAGACCGCGCTGCGGGTCTCCTCGTCACCGCCGGACAACGCCTCCACCATGCCCTTATACGAGTCGAGCACCTCGGGGTCCTCGGTGCCCGCCTGGGTGTCGATCAGGATCAGCGCCCGCACCCGGTCGGGGTGGGCGAGGGCGGCCCGCAGCGACAGGAAGCCGCCCTGGGACATGCCCGCCAGCACCGCCTGGTCGATGCCCAGGTGGTCGAGCAGGGCGATGGCGTCCTCGGCCGAGTCCCAGTAGGTGAAGCCGCCCTCGGACTCGGTGGCGCCGAATCCCCGCTCGTCCCAGCGGATGTGGCGGTGGCCGGGGAGGCCGGCGACCTGCGGGTCGAACATGGTGTGGTCCATGAGGAACCCGTGGCTCCACAGGATCGGCGGCCCGTCGCCGCCCGAGTCCTCGTAGTGGATCCGGGCCCCGTCGTGGTCGAAGTGCGCCATGCGCGGACCGTACCCCCGGGTCCGCGCACCCGCTCGTCGGCGGGATGCGGCTCAGCGCGGCGGCCGGGTCATCATCGTCATGGGCGGCCCGTCGCCACCGCACCGGTAGGCCTCGGTGACCCGGAACCCGTGGCGCTCGTAGAACGGGATGTTCCGCTCGTTGGAGGACTCCAGGTGGGCGAGGAGCCCGGTGCGGTCGCACTCGGCCAGGGTGGGGGCGAGCAGGGCAGCGCCGTGACCGGCGGACTGCCGCGAGGGATCCACGCCGAGGATGCCGAGGTACAGGTGGGGCTCGTGCGGGCGGTGCTCGTGCGTCCGGGCCAGCTCGCCGAGGCGGGGGAGCAGCTCGTCGCCCAGGTGGGGCTCGAGGGCGCCGAGCAGGTCCTGGACGCGGTCGCCCCGCAGGACCCCGCGATCCGGGGGCGACCACAGTGCGGCCCCGGCGATGCCGCCGGCGTCGGCCACGACGTGGAGGTGGCCCAACCAGAAGTAGTCCTCGACGAAGATCTCGAACAGGGCCCGCCGGGCGGTGTCGGGGTCGGCGGCGGGTCCGAGCAGCCACTGCTGGATCGGGTCGTCGGCGAACGCGGCGACCAGCACGTCGGTCACCGCGGGCAGGTCGGCGGCGGTGGCGTGGACGGCGAGGGCCATGGGGCGGAGCGTAGGTGGACGCCTCGGCTGCCGTCGCGTGAACGCACGACGACATCTGCGGAACCCTCGCCGGCGCAGGCCCCCGGGGTCGGTACCGTCGCAGCGTCGTCCCACGACGACCGGAAGGAAGCCCTCCCATGAGCACCTGGTCCCCCATCGAGCTGGTCCACCGCATGTCCGGTGCGGCGTCCTCGGTCTCCGACGCCGTCGTGCCGCGCCCGATCCGGGCGCTCGTCGACCGTGCCCTGGTCGATGCCGCCTGCGCCGCACGCGGCGGCGTGGTCCCGGTGGCGAACCGCCTCGGCGTCGACCCGCCCGCCGTGGACGCGTGGCGCTCCCTCGGCGTCCCGCCCGAGGTCCGGTCCCGCTTGGCCACGCTGGCATGGGTGCCGGAGCTGCCCGGCCGCCGGGCGGCCTGAGCCGCCCGGCGGACACCACGCCTACAGGCCCAGGTTCATCCCGCCCTCGCGGATGACGTCCGCGAAGAAGTCGTCGTCGTAGGCGCGCTCCGGCTCGGCCCGCACCCGGCGGTCCATCACGGCGGCGTCGGCCCCGACGAGGATCCGCCACTGGCCGGCGCGCACGCCGTCGAGGATGATCGTCGCCGCCTGCTCGGCGGTGGTGGGGGCGGCGTCGCGGAACATCTCGCCCCGGGCCTGCATGAACCCGCGCAGCTCGTCGTCGGTGACGGTGCTGGTGTCCATGCCCATCCGGGCGGCGGTCTCCCGCATGCGCTCCAGGTCCTCGGCGGTCATGTCCTCGGGGCGGTGCCCGTGGATGGCGGCGGAGTTGAGGACGATGGAGGTGCCGATGTGGCCCGGCATCACGACGTGGGCCTGGACGTGCGGGGCGTTCAGCCGCAGGTCGGTCAGCAGGGCCTCGGTGAAGCCGCGCACGGCGAACTTCGCCGCGCTGTAGGCGGTGTGGGCGGTGAACGGGCCGACGGACGCCCAGAACCCGTTGACGCTCGACACGTTCACGAGGTGGCCGCCGTCGGACGCCACGAGCAGCGGCAGGAAGGCCCGGCAGCCGTTGTAGACGCCGCCCCAGCAGATGCCGAACGTGCGCTCCCAGGACTCGCGCTCGTCCACGACGAAGGACCCGCCGCCGCCGATCCCGGCGTTGTTGAACACCAGGTGCACGTGGTCGGTGTCGAGCTCGGACGTGACGTGGTCGCGGAAGGCCATCATCTGGTCCTCGTCGGCGACGTCGGCGACGAACGTGACGAGGCGGGTGCCGGCCGGCGCCTCCTTCTCGGCGAGCGAGACCGTCTCGGCCATCGTGTCCTCGTTGACGTCGCACAGCGCGACGTGGCACCCCTCGGCGGACAGCTGGCGCACCAGCTCGCGGCCCATGCCGGTGCCGCCTCCCGTGACGACGGCGATGCGATCGGTGAACTGCTCCATTGGTCCCCCTACGGACGTGAGGCGGTCGGGGTTCGACCGCACTTGACCGAGCGGTCAAGGACCCTACCCCAGTACCGTGCGCGGCGATGACCGAGGTGGAGGCGCCGAGGGCGCAGCGCCTCGCCCTCCTGTGCGGACTGCTGTACCTGCCCTTCGCCGGGCTCGGCTACGGCACCGACGTCGACATCACCAACGTGCTGCGCAGCGGCGAGTCGCTGCTCGACGGCCGCTACCGCTACTCCCGCCCGCCCGGGGCTCTGCCCTACGAGGCGCTCGTCGGCACGCTCGACCGCGTCGGTGGGCCCCTCGCCGTCAACATGGCGTCGGCGGCCATGGCCGTGGCGCTGCTCGTGCTGCTGGCCCGGATCGTGGGCGACGAGCTCGGCGAGCGCCGGGCCCGGATCGCCGTGGTCGTGGTCGCCACCCAACCGTGGTTCTGGGTCGCCGCCACGTCGCTCGGCGACTACGTCTTCGCCCTCGGCCTGCTCCTCGCCGGCGTGCTGGCGGCCCGGCACGACCGCCGGATCCTGGCCGGTCTGGCCTTCGCCACGGCCATCGCCTTCCGGTCCAGCACTGCCTTCCTGGTGTGGGGGTACCTGCTGGCCGAGCTGGTCGGTCCGCGGGGCGGACTGGCCGGCGACCCGCACCCGGCGCCCTCGTCGCGCTGGCGCGACGTGATCCTCACCGGCGTGGTCACCGCCGCGGCCGGCGCCCTCTGGTTCGTGCCCTCGTGGCTGTCGGTGGGTCGCACCGGGGCGTTCCTCGTCAACGAGTTCGAGACCACCGGGTTCGTCGCCATGGTGGGGCGTTGGGGCGTCAAGAACATCGCCTTCTTCGGCGTCTGGGGCCTCGTCGTGCTCGTCGGCCTCGTGCCCGTCTTGGTCACGGCCCTGCGCCTGACCCGCACGAGCGTCCTGGTGCGCTTCAGCGTCATCGCGGCCGTCATCGCCGAGCTGCTCTTCCTGCGCTTCCCGTGGAAGCCGGTCCACCTCCTGCCGGTCCTGCTCTGCCTGGCCGTGCTGCTGGCGGCGAGCCCCCGCACCCGGACCTGGCACGTCGCCGCGCTGGTGGCCGCGCAGGTCCTGCTCGCCTTCGTCTCCATCACGGTCGCCGAGCCCGACATCACCAACGCCGCCACCACGGGCCGGCTCCACCTCGGGACGGCCTGGGGCGTCGTCGTCAACGACCTGGACTGCCGCATCGACCCGCCCTACGGCGACGGCGACTGGCCCGACCTGGACACCCCGGCCGCCGACTACGCCGCCATCGACGTGTTCACCTGCCAGGCCCGGTCGTGGCGCCCCGGAGGGATCCCCGACGACTACGGGCAGGGTGCGTCCTCCGGGCGACCCCCGCCCCACGAGCTGCCCGAGCCCTGAAGGCGCGGCTCAGCGTCGGTCGAGCTGCTCGCCCAGGCGGCGCACCACGTCGCCGAGCTCGCGCACGGTCGGGTGGTCCGGGAGGCGCTCGGCGAGGGTCGCCGCCAGGGTCTCGTAGTACCAGCGCTGGTCCTCGGCCCGGCCGGTGGTGAACCGCGACCACAGCTCGTCGCCCAGGCGGGCGTGGTCCTCGAGCACCGCCGTCGCGTTGTGGAGCTTGTCCGCAGCCGCCACGACCAGCGACGTCTCGGGCTTGGAGCGCAGCGCGTCCAGGTAGGCCTGCTTGCGCGGGTGCCAGGCCTGCTTCTCCTCGCCGACGGTGGTGTCGACGAGGGAGTCCGACAGGTCGGCGACGATGTCGGCCACGGCGTCGCCGAACTGCGACCGGATGTCGGCGAGCCGGGCCTCGCCGCCGTGGTCCTCGGCGGCGTCGTGGAGGTAGGCGGCGGCCGCCTGCTCCGATGTGCCGCCGGCTCGGGCCACGATGGCGGCGACCGGCGCGAGGTGCCCCTCGAAGTACGACTCCCCGCTCCCCTTGCGCACGTCGCCCGAGTGGACCCGCCGGGCGTAGTCGGCCGCCCGCACCACCAGGTCCTGTCCGGCCATCGGCCCACCATGCCACGCTCCCCCCGCACCAGCCACCCCCTGCGTAGCCTCATCCGGTGCCCGAGGAACCCGCGCTGCGGCGCGCCCGCTGCGCCGTCGCGCTGGCGGCCGCGGTCCTCCTCGCGCTCGCCGCCGGCGGCGGGCTGGCCGGCGCCCAGGAGCCCGAGCCGCCCCCCGAAGGGTCCACGTCGACCACGCAGCCCCCCCCCCCCCCC
>JAKFET010000240.1:0-13503 GCA_036675575.1 Acidimicrobiaceae bacterium | reverse complement strand
AGGTCAGCGCCCCAGGCGGACCGGGGCAGGACCTCGAAGCCCTGCGCCTGCGACGGCCGGGCCGGCAGGGCGACGACGAGGCCGGCGGACAGCCCGGCGGCGAGGACGTGGCGGCGCGTCGGTCCCCGCCGGCCGTCCGGCCCGCCGGCGGGCGGCGCGCACCCGTGGCACATCCGTCAGCCGCGCAGCTCTCGGGGCAGGCAGGCGCCGTCGCCGTCGAAGCCGGCCGAGGCACAGAACGCCCGGACCTCCTCCGGGGACGAGAAGGGCCCGGGGTCGACGAGGACCCAGAAGCCGTCCCGGAACGCCGCCCAGTCGTCGCTGCGCGCCGCCACCGCACCCGGCACCGCGCCGCGCAGGCGCTTCCACTCGTCGGCGAGCCCGTCGGTCCCTGCGTCGTAGGGCACCGAGGTGAGCTGGGCCAGCCAGCCCCGGAAGCTCGTGGACAGCGCCGGGACCGACCCCGTGCCGTTGGGTGCCGTCCGGGCGCCGCCGGTGGTGGTCGTCGTCCTCGGGGCGGCGGTGGTGGTGGGGGCGACGCTCGTCGCTACGACCGTGGTGGTGGTGGTCGGCGCCGTCGTGGTCGTGGTCGAGGAGGGCGCGACGGTCGTGGAGGTGCTGATGGCGTCGGGATCCATGCCGCCGGACTCGTCGCTGGCGACGGGGTCGGCCTGGGCCGTCTCCCCTGCCGTGCCCGCGGTGTCCTCGCCGTCGTCCAGCAGGCGCGAGGCCAGCAGCGCGGCGAGGGCGAGCACCACGACCCCCACCACGGCCATGCCGGCGAGCCGGCCGATGCCCGATGTCGGCGTGGGGCGAGGCGACGCCATGGGCTCCCGGATGGGGATCGACCACGGCGGTGCCGCGTCGGCCCGCGTCGGGTCCCCCGCGACGGGTCGGGCGTCCTCGACGGGCGACGCCAGCGCTGCGCAGGTCGGGCACCGCTCGTCGGCGGGGTCGAGCGGTTCGCCGCAGGTGGTGCAGGGGGTGCTCATGGGCGCGAGATCCTCATCCCTCCGACCGCCGTCCCATGCTGCCACGGGGGAACCAGCCGGTGGTCGCACCGGTCACGCCAGCGGCGGGTCGGTGCAGCCGCTGGTGCCGCCGCCACCGCCGGCGGGCACCGCCTGCTCCTTGACGGGCTTGTAGCCGGAGCCGGGATCGTCCGTGCGCAGCAGGCGGAGCACGCCGTCGGCGATGGCACGGGCTTCCGCGTCGCGGAACGCCTCGGTCTCGAGCAGCGCGTTCTCCGCCGGGTTGGACAGGTAGGCACCCTCGGTGAGCACGGCGGTGACGCCCTGGGCGTTGCGCAGGATCCCGTAGTAGTCGTCGCCGGTGCGCAGCGAGCGGCGGGCACGCGCGCCGGGGTCGTCGCCGATGGCCCAGTCGGTGCCGAACGGAGCGAGGTGCTCCTGCATCTCCTCCCACAGGAGGCCGGCCAGGCGCTTGGACTCGGGGTCGGCGAGCTGGTGGTAGAGCTCGCTGCCGGGGGTGGTCGACCGCCCGACGGGTGCGGCGTTGTGGTGGATGGACAGGAACGCCAGCGGCGACATGGTCTTGGCGATGGCTGCCCGGGTGGCCAGGGTGACGCGGACGTCGGCGTCACGGGTGAGCACCACGGTGGCGCCCTCGGCCTCGAGCAGGGCACGGACCCGGCGGGCGACGTCGAGGTTGAGGTCGGCCTCGCGCAGTCCGGTCGGGCCGACCGCGCCGGGCTCCCGCCCGCCGTGCCCGGGGTCGAGCACCACGTGGGCGCCGAGCACCGGCTCGCCGGGGACGACGGCCGACGTGGCGCACGGCGTGAGCACCTGCCAGGCGCCGGGCTGGCCGCCGAGCACGGGCAGCACCATGCCGCTCGGCGTGCGCACGGCCCGGATCTCGCCGTGGTCGGCGATGGCCGGGAACGCCAGGGCAGGGGTGGTGGTCGGCGGTGCGGTCGAGGTCGGTGCCGCCGAGGCCTCCGGCGACGTGGCCGCCGGGCCCGGGCCGATCGGGGTGCCGGCGGTCGGCCCGCCGTCGCCGGCCGCACCCAGCGCCGCGAGGATGCCTGCTGCGAGCAGCACCAGGGCGCTCACGAGGATCGCGCGGGAGGAACGGGGCATTCCCCCCAGGATGGAGGGGTGGGCGCCGTCCCCCAACCCGGGCCCGGACGCGGCGACGCCCCACCCGTGCGGGTGGGGCGTCGTGCCTTCGGTGCGGGGAGGGCTCAGCGGAGCCCGTTGACCACCTCGACCATGAGGGCGCCGGCCTCGGTGGGGTTGTTGCCCACCTTGGCACCGGCGGCCTCGAGGGCCTCGCGCTTGGCGTCGGCGGTGCCCTTGCCACCCGACACGATGGCGCCGGCGTGGCCCATCTTCTTGCCGGGAGGGGCGGTGACGCCGGCCACGTAGGACACGACCGGCTTGGAGACGTTGGCCTTGATGTAGTCGGCCGCCTCCTCCTCGGCGGAGCCACCGATCTCGCCGATCATCATGATGGCGTGGGTCTCGGGGTCGGCTTCGAAGCGCTCGATGCAGTCGATGAAGGTCGTGCCGGGGACGGGGTCGCCGCCGATGCCGACGCACGTCGACACGCCGATGTCCTTCAGCTTGAGCTCGTAGAGCGCCTGGTAGGTGAGGGTGCCGGAGCGGGACACGATGCCGACGTTGGGGCCCTCGGCCGAGGGCTCCTTGGCGATCTCGCCGGCGGTGATGCCGATGTTGCACTTGCCCGGGCTGATGATGCCGGGGCAGTTGGGGCCGAGCAACTGCACGTTCGGGAAGTCCCGCTGGAGCTTGTTGTAGAACCAGGCCTCGTCGTGGGCGGGCACGCCCTCGGTGATGACGACGATGAACTCGACACCACCCTCGGCGGCCTCCATGACGGCGTCCTTGACGCCGGGGGCCGGGATGAAGATGCAGCTCGCCGTGGCGCCGGTCTCCTTCACGGCCTCGGCGACAGAGGCGTAGATCGGCACGCCGTTGACCTCGGTGCCGGCCTTCTTCGGGTGGGTGCCGGCCACGACCTTGGTGCCGTACTCGGCGTTGCGCTGGCCGTAGAAGGACCCCTGCGAGCCGGTGAGGCCCTGGTAGATGACCTTGGTGTTCTCATCGACGAAGATCGCCATTACTGGCCACCCCTCTCCTGGGCCAGGGCGACGACCGCCTCGGCGGCCTCCACCATGGTGGGCTTGCTGATCAGCTTCTCGGACTCGTGCTCGGCCAGGATCGCCCGGCCCTCGGCGGCGTTGGTGCCGTCGATGCGGATGACGATGGGGGCGTCGATCTGGACGCGGCCGAGGGCGGTGACGATGCCGTTGGCGACCTCGTCGCCCTTGGTGATGCCGCCGAAGATGTTGATGAAGATGGCCTTGACGTTCGGGTCGTTGTTGATCGTCTCGAGCGCACCGGCCATCACCTCGGCGTTGGCGCCGCCGCCGATGTCGAGGAAGTTGGCCGGCTTGCCGCCCACCTGGTTGACGATGTCGACCGTGGACATGGCGAGGCCGGCGCCGTTGGCGATCACGCCCACGTAGCCGTCGAGCCCGACGTACTGGAGGCCCTTGCTGTGGGCGTCCTCCTCGCGCTCGTCGCGGACCTGGGTCTGCTCGTACTCCTCGTAGTCCTCGTGGCGGAACGTGGAGTTGCCGTCGAGGGTGACCTTGGCGTCGAGGGCGTGGACCTCGCCGGTGGGCTTGAGGATCAGCGGGTTGATCTCGCAGAGGTCGGCGTCGCCCTCGGTGTAGGCCGTGTACAGCTTGCGGAGGATGTCGACCGCGCCCTCGGTGGCCTTCGGGTTCAGGTTCGCCGCCTCCACCCAGGCCCGGGCGTCAGCCTCGGACAGGCCGTCGACGGGATCGATCCAGATCTTGGCGATGGCGTCGGGGTTCTCCTCGGCCACGGTCTCGATCTCGACGCCGCCCTCGGCGGAGAGCATGCCGAGGTGCTTCTTGGCGGAGCGGTCGAGGGTGAAGGAGGCGTAGTACTCCTCGGCGATGTCGGAGGCGACCTCGATCCAGATCGTCTTGACGATGTGCCCCTTGATGTCGAGCCCGAGGATGTTGCCGGCGTGCTCGCGCACCTCGTCGGTGTTCGACGCCAGCTTCACGCCGCCGGCCTTGCCGCGCCCGCCCACGTGGACCTGGGCCTTGACCACCACCGGGTAGCCGATGCGGTCGGCGACCGCCACCGCGTCGTCCACGGTGGTGACGGCCTCGCCGTCGCTCACCGGGATGCCGTAGCGGGCGAAGAACTGCTTGCCCTGGTATTCGAGGAGGTCCATGCGTGCTTCCCTTGTCTGGCTTGGGTCGGGGCGACTGCCGGCCGGATACTAGGAGGATGCCCACCAGCCCCGGCCAATCACGATGAGCCCGGTCGCCAAGCGCCGCGGCCGGGGTCACACGGGCCGAGCCGTCGGCGTCGCCGTCGTGGGCGTCGTGGTCGCGCTGGGCACCGCGTTCCTGGTCGCCACCCTCGCCAGCCGGGGCGATGTCCAGGTGCGCCTGGGCGACGACCGCTTCGACGCCGGCCGGACGGAGAACCTGGCCCGCATCATCGAGGAGGACGGCCAGCCCATCCTGTTCCCGGACCCGGCCAACTTCGCCCGCTCCATCTACGTCGACCACCAGGGCGACGACGTGGCCACCGGCTGGATCGCCCTGAGCGCCTTCGTGCCCGACCAGCCCGAGTGCACGCTCACCTTCGACCCCGAGGCCGGCCGCTTCGCCATCGACGACGCCCAGCCCGGGTCGTGCGACCGGTCCACGACCTTCCCGCGGTCCGGCGCCGGTCTGCGCGTCTACGCCACCGAGGTCGTCGACGGGCGCCTCACCATCGACCTGCAGGACCAGGCCCGCTCCGACGACTGACCCGCCCCTCCGAACTAGATCGGGGTGACGACGAGGACGGCGACGCCGTCGGGGTCGAGGCCGACCACGTCGGCGTTGCGGGAGGCGCCGGTGGCCACGGTGCGACCGTCGACCTCCGCGAGCTCGGCCCCCTCCGGGACCGGCACGGAGACGGGGGTGGCGCCCAGGTTGACGACCACGATCACGTCGCCGCGCCGGACCCGGAGCCAGCCGACATCGGCGTCGTGGTCGATCTGCTGGTGGGTCCAGCGACCGTCCGTCAGCGCCGGGTGCCGGCGCCGCAGCACCAGCAGGTCGCGGTACCACTCGAGCAGCTCGGCGTGGCCCGGCTCGCCGACCTCGTCCCAGCGCAGCACCGAGGCCTGGAAGGTCGCCGGGTCCTGGGGGTCGGGCACGTCGGCGGGGTCCCAGCCGAAGTGGGCGAACTCGTGGGTGCGACCCTCGGTGACCGCGCGGCCGAGCTCGGGGTCCTGGTGGTCGGTGAAGTAGCGGAACGGCGACGACGCCCCCCACTCCTCGCCCTGGAACAGCATCGGCACGAACGGGCTGGTGAGCAGCAGGGCGGCGGCGATGCGCAGCCGGCCGTCGGGGATGCCGTGGCCGATGCGGTCGCCGGTGGCGCGGTTGCCGACCTGGTCGTGGTTCTGCACCGACACCACGAAGCGGTGGCCCTCGAGGCCCGCCGGCGAGCGGCCGTGCACCCGCTGGCGGTGCAGCGACCAGTCGCCGGCGTAGACCCAGGCCTGCTGCAGGCCCCGGGCGAGCTGGTCGACGGTGCCGAAGTCCTCGTAGTAGCCGTCGGTCTCGCCGGTGAGCACGGCGTGCAGGGCGTGGTGCCACTCGTCGGCCCAGGAGGCGTCGAGGCCCATGCCGCCGGCGGCGGGCGGCAGCACGTAGCGGGGGTCGTTGCGGTCGCTCTCGGCGATCAGCCAGCACGGCCGGCCCAGGTGGGCGGCGGTGGCGGCGACCTCCTCGGACAGCTGCTCGAGGACGTGGCGGGCGGAGTCGTCGACCAGGGCGTGGACGGCGTCGAGGCGGAAGCCGTCGAGGTGGAGGTCGCGCTGCCAGCCGGTGAGGTGGTCGACGAAGTAGCGCCGCACCTCGTCGCTGCCGGGCCCGTCGAGGTTCACGGCGGCGCCCCAGTTCGTGTGGTGGCGCTCGGAGAAGTAGGGCCCGTAGGCGCCGAGGTGGTTGCCGTCGGGGCCGAGGTGGTTGTGGACCACGTCGAGGACGACCCCGATGCCGGCGGCGTGGGCGGCGTCGACCAGGCGCCGCAGGCCCTCCGGCCCGCCGTAGGCGTGGTGGACGGCGTGGGGCAGCACGCCGTCGTAGCCCCAGCCGCGGTCGCCGGGGAAGGCGGCGACGGGCAGCAGCTCGATGGCGTCGACGCCGAGCGCCACGAGGTGCGGGAGGCGCGCCACGACGCCGTCGAAGGTGCCCTCGGGCGTGAACGTGCCGACGTGCAGCTCGTAGAGGACCGCTCCCGGGAGGTGGAAGCCGCGCCAGTGCTGGTCGGTCCAGGCGAAGCCGGTCTCCTGCGGGGCGTCGACCGCCGAGAGGCCGTGCACGCCGTCGGGCTGCCAGCGCGAGCGGGGGTCGGGCAGCGGGTCGGCACCGTCGAGCCGCCAGCCGTAGCGGGTGCCGTGGCCGGCCTCGGCGTGGGCCTCCCACCAGCCGCCCTCGATCGGCGTGGCGGGGACGTCGCGCCCGTCGACGTGGAGGGCGACCTCCGATGCATCGGGCACCCAGACGGTGAAGCGCCTCATCGCTCCGCACCCCCGTCCGTGACCGGATGCGGTCGGTCGTGGGGGTGGGAACGGGTCGAGGGTGGGGTCATGGGGTCGTCTCCAGGACGGCGACGGGGGCGTCGCCGAGCAGCTCGGCGAGGTCGACGGTGCCCCCGGCGGTGGAGCGGCCACCGACGACGGGCGACCACTCCCCCGCCGGGAGCTCGACGGTGGTGCCCGGCGCGACCGGGCCCCGGCTGGGGAAGCGGACGGCGACGACGGCCACGGCGCCGCCGCGGCTGAAGGCGACGATGCGGTCGGCGTCGGGACCCGATGCCGCGAGGGGCACGTGGCCCCCGGCATCGCCCTCGCCGAAAGGCTCGGGGCGGCGGCGACGGAGCCGCAGGCAGGCCGTGGTCAGGGCCAGCTTGGCGATGGGACCGAGGGCGGGCGCACGCGTCGGCTCGAGGTCGTCGAGCTCGCCGGCGATGACCTCGTGGGCCACGGGCCGGCGGTTGTCGGGGTCGACGAGCGAGAGGTCGATGACCTCGGTCCCCTGGTACACGTCGGGGATGCCGGGCTGCAGCAGGCCGATGGCGGTCTGCACCTGGCTGTTCCAGTGGCCGTGCCGCTCGAGCACGGCGGCGTCGGCGGCGAGGGCGTCGGCGTGGTCGGGGTCGTCGGCCAGCGACGCCAGCGCGGCGAGTCCGGCCTCGAAGCCCTCGTCGACCTTGGTCCACGCCGTGCGGCGCTTGGCCTCGCGCGCCGCCTTGACCAGGTAGGCCTCGAGCCGGTCGCTGCTGATCGGCCAGGCGCCGAGGAGGGTCTGCAGGCAGACGAGCAGCGTGGTGGCGTCAGGCTCGACGTCGTCGGGCCAGCGCTCGAGCAGGCGCGGCAGCCAGCGCTCGGCCAGCGCGGGCCACGACGGGTCGAGCGTCGGCTCGCTCAGCACGGCGAGGCGGGCCCGCACGTCGGCGCTGCGCTTGGTGTCGTGGGTGGACAGCGTCGTCATCGTGTGCGGCCAGCGCGCCTGGCGGTGCCGGCACGCCTCGTGGAGCTCCTCCACCGACATGGCCGGGTGCAGCGGGTCGCCGCCCACCTCAGCGGCGGCGATGAAGCGGCCGAGCCGGTACCAGGCGGTGTCCTCCAGCCCCTTCGCCGTGGCCGGGCCGGTCAGCTGCTGGAAGCGCACGACCAGCTCGCGCTCGTCGTCGGTGGGGCCGTCCTCGGGGTGCACGGCCCGCAGGGTCAGGACGTCGGCGAGGAAGTCCACCAGGCGGGGATCGAGGTCGGTGCGGGCCTTCGCGTCGGCGGCCGCGTGGTCGACGCGCTCGCAGTCGGTGGCGGTGACGGTGCTCGACGCGCCATCGGAGCCCGGGACGACGTAGGTGCGGTACACGTCGAAGCCGACGGCGAGCGCGGCGACCCCGCGTCGGAGGTCGTCGCGGGGGTGGTCGCGGTGCAGGGGTCGGGTCTCGGCGACCCGCAGGGCGAGGTCGACGACGCGCTCGAGCTCCGGAGCGAGCAGCTCCTCGACGGCGTGGCGCTTGGACTCGAGCACCACGGCCTCGGGATCGGGCGCCTCGGTGCCGCACAGCTCGTGGGCCCGGCGCTCGACCTCGGCCAGCGCATCGAGCCCGCCGGGGTCGACCAGCAGCCCGTTCACCAGCCGCATGGCCTCGTACCCGGTGGTCCCGTCGACCGGCCAGTCCTCCGGCAGCCACTCGTCACCCTCGAGGATCTTCTCCACCACGATCCAGGCGGCGGGCGCGGCATGGCGGAGCCGGTGGGCGTACCCGCCGGGGTCGGCGAGGCCGTCGGGGTGGTCGATGCGCAGGCCATCGACGCGACCCTCGGCCAGCCACCGCAGCGGGAGCTCGTGGACGGCGTCGAACACCGGGTCGCGCTCGACCCGGATGGCGACCAGAGTCGTGATGTCGAAGAAGCGCCGGTAGTCGAGCTCCCGCGCGCCGGTGCGCCAGAACGCCAGGCGGTAGTGCTGCTCGTCGAGGAGCCGGTGCAGGACGTCGGGGTCGGCGTTGACCGCCTCGATCTCGGCGTCGACCGCGGCGGCGACCGCCGGCTGTTCGAGCAGGCGGCCGAGCAGGTCCTGCACCACGTCGAGGTGCCCGGCGCGGCGCCGACGGGCCCGGTCGGTGGTGGCCGGCTCCAGGGCGTCCAGGGCGTCGGCGACGAAGGTGAGCGAGGCGGCGGCCAGCGGGTCGACGTCGTCGCCCTCGGCGCCGGCCAGCCGGGCGGCCGCGGGGTGGAGCAGGAGCGGCAGGCTGCGCGGCGCCAGCGGGAAGCGGTGGCCGGGCGCCTCGGCGCGGAAGCGCACGCCATCGCGGTGCACCGACAGCTCGCCGGCAGCGAGCAGCTCGCCGTAGAGGTCGCCGAGCACCGGCAGCACGACGATGCCCTTCTGGTAGTCCTCGCGGCCGACCCAGTCGATGTCGAACCACTCGGCCGAGGACGAGGAGGCCCCGTGCTCGAGCACGTCGAGCCAGCGCCGGTTGTGGCCACCCTCGATGGACACGTGGTTGGGGACGATGTCGACCACCACGCCGAGGCCGACCCGGCGGGCCTCGTCGCTGAAGCGCTCCCACGCCTCGTCGCCGCCGAGGTCGGCGGCCACGCTGGCGTGGTCGACGACGTCGTAGCCGTGCATCGACCCCGGCACCGCCGTGAGGATCGGCGACAGGTAGACGTGGGAGACGCCGAGGTCGGCCAGGTGCGCCAGGCGCTGCCGGGCGTCGTCGAGGGTGTTCCCGTGGTGCAGCTGCAGCCGGTAGGTGGCGGTCGGCCTCAACTGGCGTCGGCTCCGTCGTCCTCGGGCCGGAACCGCAGCAGCACCGTGGCCCGCGGCACGAGCTGGACGTCGGTCGTGACGGTGCGCTCCTCGGCCTCGACGCCGGTGGCGAGCGCCGTGTCGAGCTCGACGATCCAGTCGCCGCCGAGGTCCGGCAGCTTCCAGTCGATGACGTCGGGCTCGGCGCTGATGAGCAGCAGGAAGGAGTCGTCGACGATGGGCCGGCCCCGGGCGTCGCGGCTGCGGATGCCGCGACCGTCCATGTAGAGCCCGATGGCGCGGGGCGCGCCGTCCCAGTCGTGGTCCTCCATCACGCCGCCGTCGGGCTGGTACCACTCGATGTCCACGTTGCCCCGGATCTCCTGGCCGAAGAACCAGCGGCGGCGGCGCAGCACCGGGTGCTCCTTGCGGATCGCGATGCAGCGGCGGGTGAACTCGAGCAGGTCGGCGTCGACGCTGTCCCAGTCGAACCAGCTGATCTCGTTGTCCTGGCAGTAGGCGTTATTGTTGCCGCCCTGGGTGCGGCCCAGCTCGTCGCCGCCGAGGAGCATCGGGACGCCCTGGGACAGCAGCAGCGTGGCCAGCAGGTTGCGCTGCTGGCGGGCCCGCAGCGCGAGCACCTCGGGGTCGTCGGTGTCGCCCTCGGCGCCGCAGTTCCAGGACCGGTTGTGCGACTCGCCGTCGTTGCCGTCCTCGCCGTTGTCGTCGTTGTGCTTCTCGTTGTAGGACACGAGGTCGCGCAGGGTGAAGCCGTCGTGGGCGGTGACGAAGTTGATGCTGGCCACGGGCGAGCGGGTCTCGTCGGAGTACAGGTCGGCCGACCCGGTGAGGCGCGAGGCCAGCTCGGGGACGGTGTGGGGCTCGCCGCGCCAGTGGTCGCGGATCGTGTCTCGGTAGGCGCCGTTCCACTCCGACCACACGGGCGGGAAGTTGCCCACCTGGTAGCCGCCCTCGCCCACGTCCCACGGCTCGGCGATGAGCTTCACCTGCGAGACGATGGGGTCCTGGTGCACCAGGTCGAAGAAGGCCGACAGGCGGTCGACCTCGTAGAACTGGCGGGCGAGGGTGGAGGCCAGGTCGAAGCGGAAGCCGTCGACGTGGCACTCGGTGACCCAGTACCGCAGCGAGTCCATGATCAGCTGCAGGGAGTACGGGTGGGCCATGTTGAGGCTGTTGCCCGTGCCGGTGGTGTCGAAGTAGTGGCGGGGGTCGTCGGGCACGAGGCGGTAGTACGCCTGGTTGTCGAGGCCGCGGAACGACAGCGTCGGGCCCATGTGGTTGCCCTCGGCCGTGTGGTTGTAGACGACGTCGAGGATGACCTCGATGCCGGCCTCGTGCATGGCGCGCACCATGCCCTTGAACTCCTGGACCTGCTCGCCGGTGGTGCCGGACGCGGCGTAGTCCGCGTGGGGGGCGAAGAAGCCGATGGTGTTGTAGCCCCAGTAGTTGCGCAGGCCCTTCTCGGCGAGGTGGCCGTCGTGCACGAACTGGTGCACGGGCATCAGCTCGATGGCGGTGACGCCGAGGTCGACCAGGTGGTCGATGACGGCGGGGTGGGCCAGGCCCTGGTACGTGCCCCGCTCGCGCTCGGGGACCCCGGGGTGGGTCATCGTGAGGCCCTTGACGTGGGTCTCGTAGATCACGGTCTCGTGGAGCGGCGTGTTCAGCAGGCGGTCGTCGCCCCAGTCGAAGTAGGGGCTGTGCACCACGCCCACCGGGACCTTGCCCGCGCTGTCGAGGTCGTTGCGCTGGTCGGGGTCGTCGAAGTCGTAGCCGAAGACCTCCTGGCCCCACTCGACCGTGCCGGTGACCGCCTTGGCGTAGGGGTCGAGCAGCAGCTTGGAGGCGTTGCAGCGCAGGCCGCTGGCCGGGTCCCACGGGCCCTCGACCCGGTAGCCGTAGCGCTGGCCCGGACCGACGCCGGGCAGGTACTCGTGCCAGCAGTGGGCGTCGACCTCGGTCAGGGGCACCTGCTCCTCGGTGCCGTCCTCGGCGATCAGGCACAGGGTCACCGACTCGGCGACCTGGGAGAACACGCTGAAGTTGGTGCCCAACCCGTCGTAGGCGGCGCCGAGCGGGAAGGGCTGCCCGGGCCAGGTCTCGCGGGCGGGTGGGCGCGTCTCGTCAGGCACCCGGCACCTGTACCCGTTCCCCTTTGGCCCGATGCGTGACATCTGGCGGTCCACGTCAGCCGAGGAGGGCGATGACCTCGCGGCGCTGGACCTTGTTGGTGCCCGTGCGGGGCAGGTCGTCGACGGCGACGTAGCGCACGGGGACCTTGTAGTGCGCGAGGTGCTCCCGGGCGTGGGCGTCGAGCGACGCCTCGTCCAGGGTTACGCCGTCGTGCAGGCGGACCGCGGCGGCCGGGACCTCGCCCAGGCGCTCGTCGGGCAGCGGGACCACCGCGGCCTCGGCGACGTCGGGGTGGTCCTGGAGCACGGCCTCCACCTCGACGGCGTAGACGGAGAACCCGCCCCGCATGATCACGTCCTTCTTGCGCCCGGCGAAGACGACGGAGCCGAGAGGCCCGCGGCGAGCCAGGTCGCCCGTGTGCAGCCAGCCGTCGTCGTCGAGGACAGCGGCGGTGGCGGCCTCGTCGTGCCAGTAGCCCCGCAGGACGCCCGGCCCACGCACGAGCAGCTCGCCCGTGGCCCCGGTGCCGACCTGGTCGCCGGCGTCGTCGACCACCCGGAGCCGGTAGCCGGGCACCGGGAAGCCCATGGCGTCGCCGGTGCCGAGGCGCAGGAACGGCGGGCTGATCTTGGCCGCCACGCCGCCGCCAGTCTCGACCAGGCCGTAGCCCTCCGCGAACGCCGCCTCACCCACGTCGCCGACGAACGGCAGGCAGACGGTGGCACCCATGCCCTTGAAGCGCCGGGCCAGCTCGGCCGGCATCACGTCGGCGCCGGAGCCCCAGACCCGGATGCTGCGCAGGTCGCGGTCCTCGGCACCGGCCTCGAGCAGCAGGCGGTACATGGCGGGCACGCCGATGAACACCGCCGCCCGGCGGGACTCGATGGCGTCCAGGACCTCGACGGCGCGGAAGCGGGGCGAGAACCAGGTGGCGGTGCCGGTGGCGGCCAGGCCGAGGAGCGTGACGAAGCCCATGATGTGGGCGACGGGCAGGCTCACGACGGCCTCGTCGTCGCGCAGCTCGGACGGGAACAGCGCCGCGGCCCGCAGGGAGCCGAGGAGGGCGTCGTGGGTGAGGGCGGCACCCTTGGGCTTGCCGGTCGTGCCCGACGTGTAGAAGAGCGCAGCGACGTCGGAGCCGCTGGCGGACACCGCCGTGCGCACCGGCTCGTGGCCGTCGACCTCGTGGGCGGACCGCAGCACGAAGGCCGCTCCGGAGTCCTCCACGACGTGGCGCACCTCGTCGGGGCGCATGGCGTCGTTGACGGGCGCCGGGATGCACCCGGCCCGGGCCACGGCCAGGCACAGCAGGAGCTGCTGGTAGCCGTTGGGGGTGGCGACGACCACGACGTCGCCCGGCTCGGTCCGGGCCGCGACGCCGCCCGCCCAGCGGGCCACGCGCTTGGACGCCTGGCGGTGGGTGAGGGCGAGACCGCCGTGGGACTCCGTCACCAGCCGGCGGTCGCCGTGGACGACGGCGAGCCGCTCGAGCACGTTGCCGAGGTGCAGATCCCTGCGGATCAGGAAGGAGGCCCGCCCGAGCATCCGACGCATGGAGCTCCGGTGTAGCCCCGGCGGCACGCTCAGCGCCAGACGAGGGCGAGCAGGTGCCTCGGCCGCCCGACGCCCTTGAGGGTGTGCAGGCCCCGGCCGGTGGTCGTGTGCCGGCCGTCGAGGTGGTCGGCGACGTGCTCGGTGACGAGGATCTCGTCGACGTCGGCGGCGTCGGTGACCCGGGCGGCGAGGTTCACCACGTTGCCGAGGATGTCGTCGCCCTCCTCCATGGCGTCGCCGCTGTGGATGCCGATGCGCACCGACGGGGCGAAGCCGGTCTCGCTGCGCTGCCGGTCGAGGCGGCGCAGGATCTCGGTGGCCGCGCCGGCGGCGGACACCGGGTCGGGGAAGCGGACGAGCACGCCGTCGCCGCTGGTGTTGGCCTCCCAGCCGCCCTCGGCCTCGGCGCACTCCCGGACCTGGTGGCGGAAGGAGGT
>JAKFET010000307.1:0-1930 GCA_036675575.1 Acidimicrobiaceae bacterium | reverse complement strand
TGGGCCGCAACGGGCGCTCGCGAGGCGCCCGGGCCCTGGGCGTCGCGGTGCTCGCCCTGCTCCTCGTGGATCCCCAGCTCGGGGTGAGCGCCGGGTTCGCCCTGTCCGTGCTGGCCACGGGCGGGATCCTGCTGCTCGCGCCCGTGTGGCGCGATGCGCTGATGCGGTGGACGCCGCGCTGGGTGGCGGAGGCGATCTCGGTGCCGCTGGCCGCCCAGGTGGCCTGCACGCCTGTCGTGGCGGCCATCTCCGGCCAGGTCAGCCTGGTCGCGGTCGCGGCCAACCTGCTCGCCGCGCCGGCGGTCGCGCCCGCCACCGTGCTCGGGCTCGCGGGTGGTCTGCTCGGGCTCGTCTGGGCGCCGCTCGGCGTCGTGGTGGCGGCGCCTGCGGCCTGGTCGGCGAGCTGGATCATCGCCGTGGCCGAGCACGGCGCCGACCTGCCGACGGCGGCGGTGACCTGGGGGACCGGGCCGATCGCGCTGACTCTGCTCACCATGCTCTGCCTGGCCCTGGTGTCGGTCGCTCCGCGCCTGCTGCGTCAACCGACGACCGCCCTCGCGTGCACCGGCCTGCTCGTCGCGGGTGTGCTCGTCCGGCTGCCGGCGCCGGGCTGGCCGCCCGAGGGGTGGGTGCTGGCCATGTGCGACGTCGGGCAGGGAGACGGCCTCGTCCTCCGGGCCGGGGTGGGGTCGGCGGTCGTCGTCGACGCCGGGCCGGACCCGGCGCTGATGGACGCCTGCCTCGACCGGCTCCGCATCACCAGCGTGCCGCTGGTCGTGCTGACCCACTTCCATGCCGACCACGTCGACGGCCTGGCCGGGGTCGTGGAGGGGCGCCGGGTGGGAGAGGTCGATGGCACGTCCCTGCTCGAGCCGGAGACCGGGGTGCGCGAGGTGACCTCGGTGCTCGATGACGACCCCAGCCCGGCGTCGTACGGCGTGACGAGGCGGGTGGGCGACGTGACCCTGCAGGCGTTGTGGCCACCGCCCGACGGGGGCGCGACGGACCCGGGGGAGAGCGCACCCAACAACGCCAGCGTGGTGCTGCTGGTCGAGGTGCAGGGCGTCCGGATCCTGCTCACGGGCGACGTGGAGCCCTCCGCCCAGGCGGCCCTGGAGCGGACCCTGGTCGGGTTGCAGGTCGACGTGCTCAAGGTGCCGCACCACGGCAGTCGCCACCAGGACCTGCCGTGGCTGACATCGCTCGGCGCGGCGGTGGCGCTGGTGTCGGTGGGGAAGGGCAACGACTACGGCCACCCCGCCGGTGACGTGCTGGCGGCGCTGACCGCGACGGGCGCGAACGTGTGGCGCACGGACACGTCCGGCGACGTGGTCGTCGTCGTCCGTGGTGGCGAGGTCGGTGTCGTTGCCGGCGGTTAGTGTTGGCGCACCATGGCACGCACTCCCACTGCAGCGCAGGTCCTCGGCCACGTCGTCCTCGTGACCGGCAAGGAGGAATACCTCTCTGCCCGCACGGTCGCCTCGGTCCGCGACGCGGTGCGGGCCCACGACGCGGACGCCGAGTTCGCCGAGTCGGCGGCCTCCGAGCTCACCCTGGCCGCGTTGGGCGAGATGGCCGCACCGTCACTCTTCTCCTCGATCCGCTGCGTGATCGTGCGTGGCTTCGAGGACCTGCCCGACGAGTCGGTGGACGGTGTGCTGGACTACTGCGCCGCTCCGGCCGAGGACGTCGCCCTCGTGCTCGTGCACTCGGGCGGGCCCAAGGGCAGCGGCGTGCTGACCAAGCTGCGCAAGCTGTCGGCCGTGACCGAGGTGAAGTCCGAGGAGATCAAGCCCAAGGACATGCCGGCCTTCGTGACCGCCGAGGCGGCGACCCACGGCGCCCGGCTCACGCCCGATGCGGCCAACTTCCTCGTGCAGGCCGTCGGCAGCGACCTGCGATCCCTCGCCGCGGCGGCCGACCAGCTCGC
>JAKFET010000131.1:0-13585 GCA_036675575.1 Acidimicrobiaceae bacterium | reverse complement strand
CAAAGGCGATACCCGGCGTGCTCGCGATCTATACCGCCGCCGACGTCGCCGACTATGGCGCCATTCCGTGCATCGTGCCGCTGTCGGCGCCGCTCGAGACGCCGACGCCGGCGCGCCCGGCCAGCTCCTCGGCGGTGAGCGAGGAGTCGTCCGGCGGGGTGCGGCGCGGCGGTTCCACCGGCGGCTGCTCGGGCGCTGCTTCGACCTCCGGGGCGGTCGGCGGCGCCGCAGCGGCCGGCGGCGCGACCTCGATGGCCGACGCAGCGGCGAGGAACGCGGCGGCGTGGCGGACGTCGGGCTCGGGTGGCGTGGGGTCGGGGTCGGAGGGGGCGGGATCGGGCAGCAGCGGGGCCGGCTCCCCCGTCGCGGCCGCCTCGGCGACGTGCTCCGTGCCCGGGTCGGCGCCCGGCTCCGGCGGCGTGCCGGTCTCGTCCCACTCGGCCAGGCGCTCGCGGATCACCTTGAGGGGCAGGAAGTGGTCGCGCTGCTGGGCGAGGATCCACTGCAGGCGCTCGATGTCCGCGTCGTAGAACTTGCGGTACCCCGACGGCGTGCGCTCGGGGTCGAGGAGGCCCTGGGACTCCAGGAAGCGGATCTTGGAGATCGTGATGTCGGGGAAGTCCGCCTGCACCAGCGAGAGGACCTCGCCGATGGAGAGGTGGGCCTGCTCCCCCGTCGCGTCGCTCATGCGTCGCCGTGGACGAAGACCAGCTTGAACGAACCGATCTGCAGCTCGTCGCCGTCGCGCAGGGGAGCCTCCTCCACCCGGTTCCGGTTCAGGTAGGTGCCGTTCAGCGAGCCGACGTCGCGCACCGTGTAGCCCTCGCCGTCCCGGAGGATCTCCACGTGGCGCCGGGAGACGGTCACGTCGTCGAGGAAGATGTCGCTCTCGGGGTGGCGGCCGGCCACGGTCTGCTCCGCGTCCAGCACGTAGCGGCTGCCGGCGTTGCGGCCCCGCTTCACGATGAGCGCGCCGACGCCGGCGGGCAGCTCGTGCAGGTCGACGCCGACCTCCTCGGGCCCCTCGAGCGCGGGCTCGGGGTGGAACGTGATGGTCGAGTCCTCGCCGCGCCGCTGCCCGAGGCCGGCTCCGCACGACGAGCAGAAGTTCGACCCCAGCGGGTTGCCGTGCCCGCAGCGGTTGCAGAAGACGTGATCGGCCAACGGACCCCCTCAGCCCTCGATCAGGTTCCGGTAGGCGCCGGCGTCCATGAGCTCGGTGGCACCGTCGGCGGTCTCGATCACGAAGATCCAGCCCTCGCCGTAGGGGTCCTCGTTGAGGCGCTCGGGGGCGTCGGCGAGGTCGGCGTTGACCTCGACCACGGTGCCGGTGACCGGCGCGAAGATGTCCGACACCGACTTGGTGGACTCGACCTCGGCGATGGCGTCGCCGGCGGTGACGGTGGCCCCGACCTCGGGGAGCTGCACGTACACGACGTCGCCGAGCGCGTCCTGGGCGTAGTCGGTGATGCCGACCCTGGCCCGGCCGCCGTCGGCGCGGATCCACTCGTGGTCGGACGAGTACGCGAGGTCCTCGGGGACGTTCATGCCCGCGGAGGCTACCGGACGACCTCCCGCCGGCTCCGGGATGGCGGGGGTGCCGCCCCGGTCAGGCGGCGACGTCGCCGGACCGGGCGGCGCGGCCCTCGGCCAGGGCCTTGCGGCCGAGCGGCACGTAGAGCAGGGCCGACCAGTAGGCGAGCGCCAGGCCCGGGATGCCGACCACCCAGGCGAGGACGCGGAACCCGTCGGCGGTGGCGTGGTCACTCGCCCCCACCAGGAAGGCCGGGAACGCCCCCATGAGGGCGAACGTGGCGGCCTTGCCGTACCAGGTGACGTCGATGCGGGTGGCGCCCATCGCCGCCAGCGACAGCGTGCCGACGGCGACGGCAGCCTCCCGCACGAGCACGGCGATGGCGAACCAGAGCGGGACCGAGCCGTCGATGATGATCGACACCACGCCCACGAAGAACAGGAGGCGGTCGGCCACCGGATCGATGATCTTGCCCACGTTCGACACCTGGTTCAGCCGGCGGGCCAGGAAGCCGTCGAGCCAGTCGGTGCTGCCGATGGCGAACAGGACCCAGCCCGCAGCCCACCGGTCGTCGGCGCCGAAGAGCAGGTAGACGAACACCGGGAGGGTGCACAGCCGGATGAGCGTGATCACGTTCGGGATCGTGAGGACGCCGGCGTCGAGGACCGGGTCGTCCAGCACGATGGCGTCGTCCGGGGCGACGGCGGATTCGGCGGCGTCCTCGACCGGTTCGCTCATGGACGGCCACCATACGGCCCCTGTCACACTGGCGGGCATGGCCACCGTGTTCACCAGGATCATCCAGGGCGAGCTGCCGGGGCGCTTCGTCTGGCGCGACGACCGGTGCGTGGCGTTCCTGTCGATCAACCCCCTGCGCCACGGGCACGCCCTGGTCGTGCCGATCGAGGAGGTCGACCACTGGCTCGACCTCGACCCTCGGCTGAACGCCCACCTCATGGACGTGGGCCAGCGGATCGGCCAGGCGCAGATGGCGGCCTTCTCCCCCACCCGCGTCGGGCTCATGATCGCCGGCCTGGAGGTCCCCCACGTCCACCTCCACGTCGTGCCCATCGACGGTGTCCACGACATGGACTTCGCCAACGCCGCACGGGATCCGGATCCGGCGGCCATGGACCAGGCCCGGGACGACCTGGTCGCCGCCCTCCGCGACGCCGGCCACGACCCCAGCGTCTGAGCGGCGCTACAGCAGGACCTGCTGCTCCTCCTCGGCAGGCTCGAGCAGCTCGGGACCGTTGTTGCGCACGTTGTTCACGAGCTTGCCCACCGGGGTCGCGGTCAGGAGGCCGTCGGGGAGCGGCACGAGCAGGTCGCCCAGCGCGGCCAGGTCGTCGTGGTCCCGGTCGAGCCAGGTGGCCCAGCGCTCCTCGGGCAGGATCACGGGCATCCGGTCGTGGATCGTGGCCATCAGCTCGTTGGGCGTGGTGGTGACGATCGTGAGCGAGCGGAGCGGTTCCTGGTCCTTGTCGGGCCCGCGCCAGACCGACCAGAGCCCCGCGAAGGCCAGCGGCTCGCCGTCGGTGCGCCGGATGAACATCGGCTGCTTCTGGGGCTTCGTGCCGGTGCCGAGCTTCTTCCACTCGTAGAAGCCGTCGGCCGGGACCAGGCACCGTCGGGTGGCGAACGAGCGCTTGAAGGCCGACTTCTCCGCCAGCGTCTCGGCCCGGGCGTTGATCATCTTCGAGCCGATCTTGGCGTCCTTGGCCCACGACGGGACCAGGCCCCAGAAGAAGGCGTCGAGGTAGCGGCCGCCATCGGACTCGACCACGGCCAGCACGTCCTGGGTCGGGGCCACGTTGTAGTTGGGCGCCAGCACCGTCTCGGCCACCGCCTCGGCGCCGAAGTAGGCGGCGAGCTCGTCGGGCGGCGAGGAGGACACGAAGCGACCGCACATGCCCACGACGGTACCGGCGTCCCGTGACGGCTCCGGGCCTGGCACCGGACCGCTGCGCCTGCCACGCTTCCGACATGCCCGGTTCCTCCCGTGACCTCGACGTCGTCCTGCTCGGCCCGACGGGGGTGACCGGCCGGGAGGTGGCCCGCCACCTGCACCGCCGCGCCGGCGAGCTCGGCCTCTCCTGGGCCGTCGCCGGCCGCGACCGCGCCCGCATGCAGGCGAGCCTCGACGCGGTCGGCGCCGAGCCGGACGAGATCCTGATCGCCGACACCGACGACGCAGCGTCGATCGAGGCCGTGGTGGCCCGCACGACCGTGGTCGCCGACCTGGTCGGCCCCTTCGCCCGCCACGGCGAGCCCGTCTACGCCGCCTGCGCTCGCCTCGGCACGCACTGCATCGACCCGTGCGGCGAGACCGACTGGGTCCGCACGATGATCGACCGCTACGACGACGAGGCCACCGAGAACGGCGCCGTCATCGTCCCGACGGCGGGCTTCGAGGCGCTGCCCTTCGACCTCGCCGCCCTGTATGCCGCCCACCTCCTGCACGAGCGCACCGGGCTCCCCGTCGTCTCCGTGGACGTGGCCGTCACGATGTCGGGCGACGCGCCCGTCCGGTCCGCCGCCGACGTCGTCTCGGGCGGCACCTTCGCCAGCGCCGTCGAGCTGATCCGCCGGGGTGGCGGTGACGTGGCCGACCCGCACCTGCTCGACACCGGCGACCGCCGGGTCGGCCGCACCGACCTGCGGCCCCGCAAGCACGCCGGCACCGGCGCCTGGCTGGCGCCGATGGTCCCCTCGCCGTACCTGAACCCGGCCGTGGTGCACCGCTCCGCCTCCTTGCTGCTGGACAGCGGCGACTCCATCCACTCCCCCGACTTCGAGTACCGGGAGGGCGTCGCCACCGGCGGCATGGTCCCCGGCCCGGCAGCGTCGGCTGCGGCTGTCGGCCTGTCGCTGATGACCATGGGCTTCGGGCTCGTCACCAAGGCGCCCGATCCGATCCGGCGAGCCGTCGCCGACGTGTTCGAGAAGGTCGGCCCCTCCCCCGGCGACGGTCCCCGACCCGAGGACCTGGACCGCTGGTCGTACCGCTTCGACGTGCGGGCCGTGGACTCGAGCGGCGGCACCCAGGACGTCGTGCTCGAGGCCGACGGGCACCCCGGGTACAAGTCCACCTCCAGGATGCTGGGTGAGGGCGCGCTCGCCCTCGCCGACCCCGATGCCGACGTCCCGGACGGTGCCGGGTTCCTCACGCCCGCCACCGCACTCGGCCTCGGCGTGCTCGACCGGTTCGAGCACGCCGGCATGCGGCTCCGCCCCGCCTGAACCCCACGCTGCGGCGCCTGTCACGCGCCCGGCGCGGCTACCGGTGGTCTGTCCCGGGCAGGGAGGGGCATGCCCTCGGAGCCGGTCGTCGACTCCACCGCGCTCACGGCGGTCCTGCAGGGGTTCGAGGACCCCGCTGCCCTGCTCGCCGCCGACGGCGCCGTCGTCGGCCACAACCGCGCGTGGCAGGTCCACGGGTTCACCGACGAGGCCGCCTTCGTCGACGGCGACGACACGGCGGTGCGACGGGTCCTGAACGGCCAGGTGGAGCACCGCGCCGCGGTCGGCCGCCGCCCACGGGCCGACGGTTGGCAGTGGTACCGCTCCCGCATCCGGGCGCTCGCCGGCGTTCCCGGGGTCGTGGCGCTCCTCACCCACCGCGACGTGACCGACGAGCGCCGCCTGCAGCTGCGCATGGCCCAGAGCCCGGTCGCCCACCTCGAGCTGGACACCGGCGGGGCGCTGCTGAGCGTCAACGAGCGCTGGGAGGAGATGCGGGGCCGGCCGGTCGGCGCCGAGCTCGGCCGCCGGTGGCTGCGCGACACCCCGGCCGACGAGCGCGATGCGCTGCTGGAGCGGTTGGCCCGACCCGAGGCGTTCCGGACCACCCTCACCACCGTCGGCGCCGACGACCGGACGCGCTGCATCGAGCTGGAGATCGAACCGGTCGTCGACGGCGGGGAGTGGATCGGCTGGCACGCCTCTGCCACCGACGTCACCGAGGTCCGGGCCCTGGAGGCCGTGGCGGACAACGCCTTCACCGACGACCTCACCGGGGTCGCCAACCGGGCGCTCTTCGACACCACCGTGGCGCGCGCACTCGGTCGTCGCCGTGAGGAGCACCCCGCCGTCGTGCTGTTCCTCGACCTCGACGGGTTCAAGCCGGTGAACGACACCCACGGGCACGCCGCCGGCGACGAGGTGCTGCAGTCGGTCGCGGACCGGATCACGTCGGTGCTCCGCCCCGCCGACCTCGTCGCCCGCTACGGCGGCGACGAGTTCGCCGTCCTGCTCGAGCACGCGGACGAGGCGTTCGCCTGCGACGTCGGTGACCGGCTGGTCGCCGCGGTGGCCGAACCGCTCGAGGTCGGCGGCGTGACGATCCGGCTCGGCGTGTCGGTGGGCATCGCGCTGACGGAACCCGACGACGAGGTCGACGACGTCGTCGGCCGCGCCGACGCCGCCATGTACGTGGCGAAGCGCTCGGGTGGCGGCTCGGCCGTCCTGTCGGGACCGGTCCCGGCTCCCGGCCATCGTGCCCGCGGCTGAGGGCAAACCGCTCACGAGGTGCGCAACGGGCGGAGGTGCGCCCCGAATCCGGAAGGTTCGGTTGTGCCGTGCTACGTGCCACGTGCCACGGGGAGGAAAAGCCCCATGAGCACAACCGGAACCACGACAACCAACACCAGCACGAGCACCGCCGACGCTGCCAAGGGTGCCGCTTCGGACGTCGCCGGCGAGGCCACGTCCGCCGCTGCGGGCGTCAAGGACACGGTCAAAACCGAAGTCGGTTCCGTCGTGAGCGACGCTGCCGACAAGGCCGGCGCCGTCCTGCGCACCAGCCAGCAGGAGCTGCGCACCCAGGCCGAGACGAAGGCCAAGGACCTCTCGTCCACCCTGGACACCGCGGCTCGCCAGCTCGCCACCATGGCCGATGCCGCCGACGACCCGAACTCCATGGTCGCCCAGCTCTCCCGCACCGCGGCCGAGCAGCTGCGCAAGCAGGGCCGGCGCCTGGACGAGGGTGGGCTCGAGGGCCTGGCCGTGGACGCCAAGCGCTTCGCCCGCAACCGCCCCGGCGCCTTCATGCTCGGCTCGATCGCCGCCGGCTTCGCCGTCGGTCGCCTGGCCAAGCACGCCAACGTCAAGCAGGTCGTCGACACGGCCAAGCAGGAGCTCAGCGGCGGCGACTCGTCGACCCCGCAGGCCTCCAGCCCGGGACTGGGCAGCGCCCAGCCGGTCACGTCGATGCCGAGCACCAGCGCCACCCTCCCGTCGGCCGGGGCCACCCCGCCGGTCACGACGCCGCTGACGCCCGACCCGTCCCGTACGGGCACCTCCGGCGGGATCGGCGGCCAGCGGTGAGCGACCACCTCCACGTCCAGACCGGGGACACGGTCCGGCCGGTCTCCGACACCGAGCCCAAGGAGCCGGGGACCTCGCTCTCCGAGCTCATGGGCCGCCTCGGCGAGGACGTGTCCTCGCTCGTGACCACCCAGCTCGAGATCGCCAAGGTCGAGCTCAAGCAGGAGGCCACCCAGAGCGCCAAGGCCGCCGGCGTGCTCGGCGGTGGCGCCTTCGCCGGCTACATCGCCGTGCTCCTGCTGTCGTTCGCCCTGGCCTGGGGCATCAACGACGCCATCGACAACGAGTGGGCCGGCTTCCTCATCGTCGGCGTGCTCTGGGGCATCGCCGCCGCGGTCCTCGCCTCGGCCGGCAAGAAGAAGCTCGACGACGTCAAGGGGCCCGAGGCCACCTCGGCCGAGCTCCGCGCCGACAAGAACCTCGCCCAGGACCTCCGGTCCTGACCCACCGATCCGTACGAACGCAGGAGAACGACATGACCGACACCGACCAGCACATCGACCAGCTCCGAGCCGAAGCTGCCGCCCACCGCCAGTCCATCGCCACCGACCTCGAGCTCATGGGCGACCGCGTGTCGCCGAGCCGGATCGCCGAGCGCCGCAAGGCCCGCCTCCGCGAGCGGGTGCAGGGCATGCGCAACAGCGTGTTCGGGACCTCCGAGCGCCCCCGCACCTCGACGACCTACACCGACTACGCCTACGGCTCCCCCGCCAGCTCCCCGCAGTGGCAGTCCGGCTCGACCGACCAGTCCCGGTCCGTCGGCGACCGCGCCAGCGGCGCCCTCGACGCAGTGAAGGAGCACACGCCGGACTCCCTCGGCGAGGTCACCGAGGGCAACCCGTTCGGCGCCGCCGTCATCGGCTTCGGCATCGGCATGCTCGCCGCCACCGTCCTGCCGTCCTCCCCCGACGAGCAGCGGGCGGCCCGCAAGCTGCAGCCCCGTCTCGAGGAGACGGCCGCAGCCCTGGGCAAGACCGGCAAGGAAGCGGTCGAGCACGTCAAGCCGGAGGCCCAGCAGGCCGTGGCCGACGTCAAGGACTCGGCCAAGGACTCGGTCGAGCACGTGAAGTCCGACGCGCAGTCGGCTGCCGGCTCGGTGAAGGACGTGGCCCAGACCAAGACCGACGAGGTCCGCCACCAGGCCTGACCCGACGTCGGACGCGACGAGGCCCCGCGCCACCGGCGCGGGGCCTCGTTCCGTTCCCGGGCTTCTGCCTACGGCTTGGTCGGCTTCGACGGCTTGGCGGGCTTGGTGCCCTTGCCCGGCCCGCTGGTGCCGAGGCCGGCGTTGCAGACGTCGCCGACGTCGACCCGCTGGCCGCGCTCGACGCTCACGCCCACCTGGCCGGCGACGCCCTCGGCGGTGATGCACGTGAGGGTCCACTGCTCGAACTGCCGCTCGGTCGTGATGGGCAGGATGTTCGCCGTCGAGGCCTCGATCGTGTAGGCGGGCACGACCCCGACCGTGTTCTCGACCCGCAGGATGTAGTCCCCCGCGGGAACCCGACCGGCGTCACCGCCGGTCCAGGTCAGCGTGCTGACCTGGGCGAACTCGTCCGTGCGGGCGAGCTCGGTCTGACCGTCGCCGGTCAGCAGGACCAGGTCCATGTTGCGCACGGTGTCGTCCCCGGACGCCACGGTGTGCGTGAGGGTCGCCTTCAGGAGATCCACCTCCTCGCTGACGGTGAACACCTGGTCGGCGCTGCCCAGGGGTGCGGCGCTGCCGCTGTAGGACTGCTGGTCGACGGGCGCGCTCAGCGCAGAGGCCTTGCGTGACTGCACGAACGGCCGCGTGGAGGGGTTGGCGTGGTAGGTGAAGGCGCCGGTCGACGTCGCCTCCATCGTGGTCACGACGGTGTCGGCCACCTGGGAGCCGTCCCAGAGGGGGAACACGCCGGTGCGCTCGAGCTTGAGGGTCGCACCCGCAGGTGCCTGCCCCGTGATGAGCGAGTGCGTGCCGGCGTCGACCGCGTTCTCGAAGGCCTCGAGGAAGGCAGCCCGGTTGCCGCCACCGGTGGTCGCCGCATCGTGGTCGTGGCCGGCGCACTCGTCGGCCGCCTCGGTGGTGAAGGCGTCCTCGCCGCGCTCGGCGACGCTCCTCGCCGCATCGGTGTCGCCGGTGTACTCCTTGACGACGTCCTCGTACGGCGGGTGGAACTCGTCCGGGCCGATCTCGAAGGTGTAGCCGTAGCCGCCGGTGGCGTTGTAGCTGTAGTCCTCCGTGGTGCCGGTGGTGTCGTACAGCTCCCAACCGAACTGGTTGCTGTAGCCGTTCTGCGCCGCCATGCGCTCGCCGAGGGCCTGCATGCCGTTGTCGACCCCGTCCGCGCCGGTGAAGCACTCGTCGGGGGCGAAGCCGACCGGGTCGCCGTCGGGCGACGTGGAGCTCGGCTTCACGCCGACCGGACGCAGGATCAGGTTCGAGAACGTGTGGTTCGTGATCACGGTGGTGACCTGGCGGGTCGAGATCAGCGTCCGGATCGCCTGCGTCTCGGGCTCCGAGAACGGGGCCGGGCCGCGGTACACGGGGTCGGCCGGGTTGTCGCTGGTGCCCGGACCACCCCAGAGGGCGCCGTAGTTGCGGTTGAGGTCGATGCCGAGGCCGAAGCCGCCGGGCGACGGGACGGCGACGCAGGTGCCGGCCGGCTGGGTCTGGCCGTCGACGTAGCGGCAGTTCTTGCGCTTGTAGGCGTTGCCCGGCGTGCCGAGGATGACCCCCGGGTTGTACGGGACGCCTTCGGTGCCGCGCAGGTCCACGATGTCACCGCTGGTGCGGGAGGCGTCGTAGCCGTCGGGGTTCGAGACGGGGACGATGATCGCCCGGCCGCGGTTCAACAGGTCGGTGATCTGGGGGTCGGTGCCGTAGCCGTTCACCAGGTCGTGGGCGAACTCCATGGGGAGCTCGGCCGACGGCCACTCGCGGGCGTGGTGGGCGCCGAACATGAGGAAGACGGGTCGGCCGTCCTCCGGGCCGTTCACGCCCTGGCCGATCTCGATGCCCGTGAGGTCACGGCCCTCGACGCTCGTGCCGATCGACACCCGCTTGGCGATGTCCGGCTTGGCGGCCACGAGGCCATCGATCTCGCTGCCGAAGTCGGCCAGCACCCGGTACTCGTCGCGGCCCGAGGGCAGCGACGAGCGCACGGTGGCGGCGGCGTAGGCCTCGTCGAGGGCGATGCGCTCCTGCTGGCGGGCCAGCATGTCGGCGATGCGCACGTCGTAGGTGAAGCCGGCGCCGGTGAGGGTGGCGACGTCGGCGGCGGTGTGGAGCACGACCTCGACGTAGTCGTGGCCGGCGTGCTCGGTGAGATCCAGGCCGAGCGTGCCCAGCCGGTCCTTGTCGGCGCGGGTCGGGGTGTCGACCGTGACCAGCTGGGGGGCGAAGGCCTCCTCAGTGACGGAGGTGACCGGATCGAGGGTCGCGCTGCTGGTGGGGGCGAGCGCCATCCCGAGGGCGACGGCGACGCCGAGGGCCGTCAGCGCCCTCGTTCGACGGGTGGGTACGGGCATGCGGGGCACCTCTCTGGAGCGACGCGGCGGGGGCCGGGGGCGAGGCGTACCGGACCTCCGAGTCGCGAGACGGGCCGCCGGGCGCCTCCTTCGCCGTCACCGAGGCCTGTTCCTGCGCTGGCGGCCTGTGACACCCATCTCGCCGGCGGCTGCCCGTCCCGGCTGCAACGCTGTCGAGATGGGATCGTTCTCCGGCCGGACCGCCCTCGTCACGGGCGCAGGGTCCGGGATCGGGGCCGCGATCGCCCGCCGGATCCGCTCGGAGGGGGCGACCGTCACCACCACCGATGTGGAGGGCGACGTCGACCACCACCTCGACGTGCGCGACCCGGACGAGTTCCGCTCGGTGATCGAGCAGGTCGGCATCCCCGACCTGCTCTTCGCCAACGCCGGGATCTCGATGGGCGGTCCCACCCACGAGCTCAGCCGTGCGCACTGGGACCGCATCATCGACGTGAACCTGAACGGCGTCGTCAACGCCCTGCTCGCCGCCTACCCCGGCATGGTCGATCGCGGCTCGGGGCACCTCGTCGTGACCGCCTCCGGCGCCGGCCTCGCGGCGCCTCCCTTCGTCACGCCCTACGCAGCCACCAAGCACGCGGTCGTGGGTCTGGCGCTCGGTCTGCGACCGGAAGCATCGCTCCACGGCGTGCGCGTCAGCGTCCTGTGCCCCGGCGCCGTCGACACCGCGATCCTCGATCGTCCGCCGGCCGCGGACCTGCCGGCGACGGCGTCCAGCCCGGTGACGGCGCGCCAGTACCTGTCGCTCCTGAAGCAGAGGCCTGTGGACGCCGACCGCTTCGCCCGGCTCGCGCTCCGCGGGGTCGCCCGCAACCGGGCGATCATCGCTGCTCCTGCGAGCGCCCGGTCCCTCTGGTACCTCCACCGCCTGTCACCGACCCTCGTGGACCGGATCGCGACGGTCATCGCACGACGGGTCGACCGCCACCTCGTGCACCCGAGCGACGGGTCCTGACGGCGACCGGCCGCCAGGACGCCTCCGCCGCCCCTCACCGGGTGGCGATCTGCCCCGCCCTGGCGTCGGGTGCGTAGCCGTCGCTGTCGGACCACGTGACCTCGCCGTTTACCACGACGGTGTCGACGCCCTCCTGGCGGCGGATCCAGCGGATGCCTGCTCCCGGGAAGTCGTCGGATGCGATCTCCGGGCCGCGCCCGATGCGGTCGGCGTCGAACACGACGACGTCGGCGGCGTTGCCGGGAGCGAGCAGGCCCCGACCGTCCAGCCCCCAGATCGATGCCGGATCGAGGGTGATCTTCTTCACGGCCTGCTCCAGCGTGAGCGAGCCGGTCCCCCGGACGAACTCGGAGAACAGGTAGCCGGTGTCGCCGAAGGTCGAGAACGATCCGACGTGGGCGCCACCGTCCGAGGCGCCGATGTGCACCAGCGGGTGCGCCAGCAGCTCGCCCACGACGGCCGAGTTGTCGTGGCCGAGCGAGGGGCGGATGAACCAGGTGCCGAGGTCCTCGTCCAGGACGATGTCGGCGATGGCCTCGCCCGGCGTGCAGCCCCGCTCGGCGGCGATGTCGCCCACGGTTCGCCCGACGAGGTCGTCGTTGCGGTCGTGCACGATCTGGCGGACGACGAAGCCGCCGGCACCGTTGCCGCCGGCCGAGCGAGCGGCCATGGCGTCCATCTCGTCGACGAGCTTCTGGCGGCGGTCGCGCACCGCCTCGACCTTCTCGGCGCGGTCGGCGATCGACGCCACGGCCCACCACGACGGCATCGACAGCATCATGAGGCTGCGCTGGTCGAGCGTGAAGCTGATGTCGATCGGCCGGGTCTGCACCTGGGGCCACACGGCAGCGCCCCGACCCCTGGCGGTCTCGACGGCGTCCAGGATGCGGGGCACGGCGTCGGCCGTGGCGTCGTTGTGGAACAGCGGCGACAGCGTGGTCGTGATCTGGTGCCGCAGCGACAGGTCGGCCAGCTGCTCGACCCGGGCGATGGTGAGGTCGGTGTCGAAGAACTCGTGCACGATCTGCAGGATCCCGTCGCGCTCGCCGAGCACGGCGGCGAGCGCGTCGAGCTCCTCCGGGGCGGCCCAGCGGCTGGGCACCGGGGTGTAGGTGTCGTCGATGTCGACGAAGCTCGTCGACAGGCCGACGGCCCCGGCGTCGAGGCAGGCGCGCAGGACGTCGGCCATGCGCGCGACCTCCTCGGGCGTGGCGGGACGGCCCTGCGCCTCGGCGCCCATCACGAACAGGCGCAGCACCGAGTGCCCGACGAGGGGCGCCACGTTGAGGGCGATGTTGCCGGTGAGCGCATCCAGCCACCCGTCGAAGCTCTCGCCCCAACGCCAGTCCACGCCGGCCTCGAACGCGTCCTTCGGCATCTCCTCGATGAGGCGGAACATGCGACCGAACGCATCGCGCTGGTCGGCCGGGAGCGGCGCCATCGAGAGGGAGCAGTTGCCGGGCACGACGGTGGTGACGCCGTGCTCGATCGCCGGGAAGGCGTATGGGTCGAAGCAGAGCTGCGCGTCGTAGTGCGTGTGGGGATCGATGAAGCCCGGAGCGACCACGCGACCAGCCGCGTCGATCACCCGTCGGGCGTCACCGGCCCGTCCCCCGACCGAGACGATGCGGCCGTCGCGGACGCCCACATCCCCTCGGCGACCGGGCAACCCCGACCCATCGACCACCAGTCCGTCACGGATGACGAGATCCAACATGTTCTCCCCCTAGCTGTGTCGTGTTCCCGGCGAACCAGGCGGTCGCCGGCTGAGCGCCGGGAGCACGATGCTCCACGGCGCGCCGATCAGGTCGTCGATGCACCGCACCCCCGCGGCGTCGAGGGAGGCGGTGCAGGCCTCCTCCTCGAGCGAGATCGTTGCCGTGCCGCCGTTCTCGTAGGTGATCTCGACCAGGATCTCGGCCCGGCCGTCGTGGCCGGCGATCAGGTGGGCGCGGGTGATCGTGGCGATCATCGGGCCGGCGGCGGTTCGACGAAGACGACGTCGCTCGGCAGTACCGCGCCCCGGGCGGTGGCCCGGGCGAGCAGGTGCAGGTTCCACGACGCCAGCCGCTCGACCCCGTCCTCGACACCGGGCAGCTCGCGCGACGCGATCGCGGCCAGGTCGTCGCCTGGCCGAGCGTGCACGAAGCGTCGTCCCCCCACGGGAGAGAGGATACACGCGTTGCCAGAATCGTGTGGAGCGGATCGCTGGGGGACGCGACGAGGGCCCCATCCCC
>JAKFET010000172.1:0-13604 GCA_036675575.1 Acidimicrobiaceae bacterium | reverse complement strand
GCCGCCGCGGCCGCCCGCAGCGCGCCGGCTCCCGCCGCCGCCCCGCAGACCTCGAGCGGTGGCGGCATGGTCTGCCCCGTCGCCGGCCCGCACTCCTTCATCGACTCCTGGGGCTACCCCCGCTCCGGCGGCCGGGCCCACAAGGGGGTCGACATGATGGCCAACATCGGCGTGCCCGTCGTCGCGCCCGTGTCCGGCACGGTGAGCCACCGGGGCAACTCCGTCGGCGGCCTGTCGTTCCACCTCTCGGGCGACAACGGCCACTACTACTACGGCACCCACCTGTCCCGGTACGGCCAGTCGGGCCACGTGGCGGCCGGGACGGTCATCGGCTACGTGGGCGACTCCGGCAACGCCCGGGGCATGCCCCACCTCCACTTCGAGATCCACCCGAACCACGGCGGGGCGGTCAACCCGTACCCCGCCACCCGGGCGGCCTGCGGGTAGCAGGGCCGGCGGGTTGGCAACACGCGTTGCCGCATCTGGCAGGATCGCCGACGTGACCCCCGACGAGCTCGCCGAACGCCTGCAGGACCTGCTCCGACGTGAGCTCGACGACCCGAGCCTGGAGGTGGGCGGCCTGCGCCGCCTCACGGGTGGGGCGTCCCGTGAGACGTGGGCGTTCGAGGCGGCGGGCGACCGCTTCATCCTGCAGCGGGAGCGGACGGGGTCACCCCGCACCGGGGCCATGGCGGTCGAGGCGTCGATGCTGCGGGCGGCTGCAGGCGCAGGCGTGCCGGTCGCGCCGCTCGTGAGCGCCTCGGGCGAACCGGGCGACCTCGGCGCCGGCTACCTGGTGTCGCGCTTCGTCGACGGGGAGACCATCGCCCGCAAGATCCTGCGCGACGACCAGTTCGCCACCGCCCGACCGCGCCTCGCCGCCGACTGCGGGCGAGCCCTCGCCGCCATCCACTCGATCCCGACCGACGCCGTGCCCGACCTGCAGCGCACCGACCAGGTCGCGCAGTACCGCCAGGTCCTCGACGACTTCGGCGATCCGCACCCCACCTTCGAGCACGCGTTCCGGTGGCTCGAGGCCAACCGCCCGCCGTCGAGCGGGGACGCGGTGGTGCACGGCGACTTCCGCCTCGGGAACCTCATGGTCGGACCCGAGGGGCTGGAGGCGGTCATCGACTGGGAGCTGGCCCACATCGGGGACCCCATGGAGGACCTCGGCTGGCTGTGCACCCGGGCGTGGCGGTTCGGCAGCCCGCTGCCGGTCGGCGGCGTGGGGTCCTACGAGCAGCTCTTCGACGCCTACGCCGACGCGTCGGGCCGTCCGGTCGACCGCGACGTGGCCCGCTGGTGGGAGGTCCTCGGGACGCTCAAGTGGGGGATCATGTGCATCATGCAGGCGCGTGCCCACCTGGAGGGCATGTCGCGCTCCATGGAGCTGGCCGCCATCGGCCGCCGGGTCTGCGAGAACGAGCACGACCTGCTGCTGCTCCTCGAGCCCGCCGCGCTGGCGGCGGCGATCGCCCGCCCGGTGCCCGACGCCGGGGGAGCCGCCGGCCTACACGGGCGCCCCACCGCGGCCGAGCTGCTCGAGGCCGTGCGGGAGTGGGTGGCCGGCGACGTGCGCGAGTCGGCGTCGGGTCGCGTCGCGTTCCACAGCCGCGTCGCCGAGAACGTCCTCGCCACCCTCGAGCGGGAGGCCGCCATGGGCCCGGCGATGGAAGCCGACCACGCCGGCCGGCTGGCGTCGCTCGGCGTCGCCGACGACCACGCCTTCGCCGCCGGCGTGCGCGACGGCAGCCTCACCGGCGACGAGGTCGTGCGGGCGATGGCCGAGTCGGTGGTCGACAAGCTCCGGGTCGCCAACCCCCGCTGGTTCGCCTGACCCCTACGCCCCTCAGGAGCCGAGCCGAAGGCGAGGCGACCCAGAGACACGGGCCCTCGGCGGCGAAGCCGCCGGACCGAGCACCCGCGGGCGTGCTGATGATCAGGCGCCTATGGCGTGGTAGCCGCCGTCGACGTGGACGATCTCGCCCGTCGTCTGGGGGAACCAGTCCGACAGCATCGCCACCGTGGTGCGGGCCACGCCGGCCGAGTCGTTGACGTCCCAGCCGAGCGGCGCCCGGTCGTCCCACACGTCCTCGAAGGCGGAGAACCCCGGGATCGACTTGGCCGCCAGGGTGCGGATCGGCCCGGCGGCGACCAGGTTCACCCGCACCCCCTTCGGACCGAGGTCGCGGGCCAGGTAGCGGGAGGTGGACTCGAGCGCGGCCTTGGCGACGCCCATCCAGTCGTAGGCCGGCCACGCCTGCGTGGCGTCGAAGTCGAGCCCGACGATGGAGCCGCCCTCGGTCATGAGGGGGACCACCACGTCGGCGATCGTCTTGAGCGAGTACGCCGAGATCTGCATCGCCACCGCGACGTCCTCCCACGGCGCCTCGGTGAAGCCGCCGCCGAGGCACGACTCGGGCGCGAACCCGATGGCGTGCAGCGCGCCGTCGATGCGGTCCCAGCGCTCGCCCAGGGCGTCGCGCACGGACTCGACGTGCTCGGGCACGGTGACGTCCAGCTCGAGCACGTCCGGCTCGGACGGCAGCTTGCGCGCGGTGCGCTGCGTGAGGCGCAGGGCCCGGCCGGCGCCGGTCAGGACGATCTCGGCGCCCTCCTCCTGGGCCAGCTTCGCCACCCCGAACGCGAGCGACGCGTCCGTGAGCACGCCGGTGATGAGCAGTCGCTTGCCGTCGAGGATTCCCATGCGTCTCCAGACCGAGGGGTGGTGGGCGACGTTACCGGCGCGGCGTCAGCCGGCCGGGCGGCACGTGGCCTCGGTGCCGTCGCCCGTGCACGGCAGGCGCAGGCGGCCGACGCCGGCCCGCAGGGCGCGGTCGCCGATCGGCTCGGGGAGGGTGATCTCGGCGACGAGGTCGACGGTGGCGTCGGAGCACGGGCCCTCGACCTCGACGGCCACCAGCTCCACCAGCACCTCGGACCCGCCGAGGTCGACCTGGGCCCGCTCGATCCGGCTGCAGCCGGACTCGTCGAGCGCCGTGACCCGCAGCGTGTCGTCACCGGTGGCGCGCAGCCGGTCGGGGCGCACCAGGCGGCCCTCGTCGTCGGCGCGCAGGAAGACGAAGGCGAACGTGGCCAGCACGAGGAAGCCGACGAGCGCGACCAGGAAGGGCACCGGCGAGAGCTGAGGGCGCCCGCCGTCGGGGTCGTGTCCGGTGGGGTCCTGCACGGGTCGCACGATAGGACCGGGTTGGGCCGGTCCGAGGAGCCCACCGGTAGAGTCCGCCGCGTGAAGATCGGGATCCTCGGAGGAACAGGCCCAGCCGGCTCCGCCCTCGCAGCACGCCTCGCCGACTCCGGCTACGAGGTCGTCGTGGGCTCGCGCTCGAAGTACCGGGCGATGGAGAAGGTCGACGAGCTGCTCGAGCAGTGGCCGGGCCGCGACCTCGCCATCGTGGCGGGCGACAACGCCATGGCTGCCAGCGCCGACGTCGTGGTCATCGCCACGCCGTGGGACGGCGCCACGCAGACGGCGGCATCGGTCAGCGACCACCTGCACGGCAAGGTCGTCATCTCCATGGCCAACGCGCTCACCCGCATCGGCAAGGAGTTCCAGCCGCTCGTGCCGCCCCGCGGCAGCGTCGCAGCCAGCGTCCAGGCCGTCGTGCCCGACTGCAAGGTGGCCGCGGCGTTCCACCACGTGCCCGCCAAGGAGCTGGGCGACCTCGACCACCCGATCGAGACGGACGTGCTCATCTGCTCCGACCACGAGCAGGCCACCGCCGTCACCACCGAGCTGGTCCTGGCCATCCCGAACATGCGGCCCCTCGACGCCGGCGAGCTGTCGCAGTCCACGCCGATCGAGTCGTTCACGTCGGTGCTGCTCCAGCTGAACGTGCGCTACAAGACCCGCGTCGCCGTGAAGTTCACGGGTCTGCCCGACGGCCTCACCGACATCGGCAAGAAGCCGCCGCGGGCCGCCGTGGCCGCCGAGCGCGACGCCACCGACAACGGCACCGCTGCCGCCCTCGAGGACGCCCCCGCGACGTGAGCCCGCTGCGGCTCTACGACACGGCGAAGCGGGAGATCGTCCCGTTCGAGCCGGGCGAGATCGTCACCATGTACACGTGCGGCATCACGCCGTACGACGCCACGCACCTGGGGCACGCCGCGGCCTACGCCGGCTACGACGTGCTGCAGCGCCGCCTGCGCGACCGGGGCCACCAGACCCGCTGCGTGCGCAACGTGACCGACGTCGACGACTCCATCCTCGGCAAGGCCCGCGAGATCGGCGTCCACTACCTCGACCTCGCCGCCGCCGAGACCGCCAAGTTCGACGACGACATGATCGCCCTCGGGATGATCCCGTCGTGGAGCGAGCCCCGCGCCACCTCGGCCATCGCCGACATCCGCGGCTTCATCGGCATGGTCCTCGACCGGGGCCACGCCTACCAGGCGGGCGGCGCCGTCTACTTCGACATCTCCACCTACGAGCGCTTCGGCCAGGTGTCCGGCTACGACCGCGCCACCATGCTCGAGTACGCCGCCGAGCGCGGCGGCAACGTCGACGACCCCAACAAGCGCGACCCCCTCGACTTCGTCCTGTGGCAGCCGTCGCTGCCGGACGAGCCGTCGTGGGACTCGCTGTGGGGCCCGGGGCGCCCCGGGTGGCACATCGAGTGCTCGGCGCTCGCGCTGCGCGAGCTCGGCACCACCATCGACCTCCACGGCGGCGGCGCCGACCTGATCTTCCCGCACCACGAGTGCGAGGCCGCCCAGTCCGAGGCCGCCACGGGCGAGCCGTTCGTGCGCCACTGGATGCACCAGGCCATGGTCCACATGGACGGCGAGAAGATGTCCAAGTCGCTCGGGAACCTGGTGTTCGTGTCCGAGCTGCGCAAGGAGTGGGAGGCGATGGCGATCCGCCTCGCCGTCGTCAAGCACCACTACCGGCACGGCTGGGAGTGGCACGACGACCTCATGTCCGAGGCTGCCGAGCGCCTCGAGCGCTGGCGTGGCGGCGCCGCGGCGGGCGGGGACGGCAGCGCCGTGCTCGACACGGTGCGGGCCCACCTCGACGAGGACCTCGACACGCCGGGCGCCGTGGAGGCCATCGACGTGGCGGCGGCCGCCGGCGCCGACGTCACCGATGCGGCGCTGCTGCTCGGCGTCGTGCTCGACCCGGGCGTCTGAGCACGCCGACGGCGGACCCGGGGTTCCCGCTGGTACGTTCCCGGTCGTGGGGGACGAGCGCGAGTACGGAAAGCTCTATCCGGTCGCCAAGACCTTGATCCGGCCGATGATGCACGCCCTGTGGCGCATCAACGTGACCGGACTGCACCACGTCCCCGCCGAGGGCGCAGCGATCTTCTGCCCCAACCACATCTCGTTCTTCGACTCCCTGGTCCTGCCCGTCGTCCTGCCCCGGCGCATCAGCTACGTCGGCAAGGCCGAGTACATGGACTCCTGGAAGACCCGCTACGTGTTCCCGGCCGTCGGCATGATCCCGATCGACCGCGGGGGCGGCAGCGCCAGCCAGCGGGCGCTCGACACCGCCGCCCGGGTCCTGGAGCAGGGTGAGTTCTTCGGCATCTACCCGGAGGGCACCCGCTCGCGCGACGGTCGCCTCCACCGGGGCAAGACCGGCCCGGCCCGGCTCGCCCTGCGCACCGGCGCACCCCTGATCCCGGTCGGCCTCCGGGGCACCGACCTCATCCAGCCGGCCGGCGCCGCCGTCCCGCAGCCCTTCCGGTCGTGCCAGATCAACATCGGCCAGCCGATCGACGTCACCCGCTACCTCGACCGCGCCGACGACCGCCTGGTCCTGCGCCAGCTCATCGACGAGGTCATGTTCGAGATCCGCAAGCTCTCGGGCCAGGACTACGTCGACACCTACGCCGGGTCCCGCCCGGAGGAGCCCGAGCCGGCCGAGGCGGTCGCCACCAACGGGCGGCCCGACCGCGACGGCGCCAACGGCCACACCCCGCCCGCCGAGGTCCCGGAGCCCACCCCCCAGCGGGAGCGCCAGCGGGTCCTGGTCGGTGCCGCCGGCGTCGAGGAGCTCGAGGTGCACCACGAGGTGGACGAGCGCCGCTCCTCCGCCGACGTGCTGTCCAAGTGGTGGTCGTGACGGACCAGGACGCCGTCGACCTCGCCCTGCTCGTGTTCCGCTGCGCCATCGGTGCGGTGATGTTCGCCCACGGGTGGAACCACGTCTTCCGGGGCGGGAAGATCCAGGGCACCGCCGGCTGGTTCGCGTCGCTCGGGATGAAGCCGGGCATCCTCCACGCCTGGCTGGCCAGCCTCGCCGAGCTGGCCGCCGGCGTGTCGCTGGTCCTCGGCCTCCTCACGCCGCTCGGCGCGGCCGCCGTGGTGGGCACCATGGCCGTGGCGCTCGTGACCAACCACCGGGGCAACGGCTTCTTCATCTTCCGGCCGGGGGAGGGGTGGGAGTACGTGATGACCCTCATCGCCGCCGGCGTCGCCCTCGGCGTGGTGGGTCCGGGTGGCTGGTCGCTCGACCAGGCCCTGGACCTGTTCCAGACGGGAGACCTGCCGATCCCGGGGGCCACCGGCCTCTGGATCGTGCTGCTGGCCGGGTTCGGCGGGGCCGCTGCCCTGCTAACGGTCTTCTGGCGCCCCGAGAGGGGTCAGTAGCCTCGCCCGGATGTCCGACCAGATCGCCGTCACGCTCCCCGATGGATCCAGCCGCGAGCTGCCCGCCGGGTCCACTGCCGGCGACCTCGCCCGGTCGATCGCCCGGGGCCTGGCCAAGAAGGCGGTGATCGCCGAGGTCGACGGCGTCGAGCGGGACCTGTCCCACGAGCTCGCCGACGGCGACGTGGTGGCCATCGTGACGGCCGACTCGGACCAGGGGCTCTACGTCATCCGCCACTCCACGGCCCACGTGCTGGCCCAGGCGGTGCTGGAGCTGTTCCCCGGCGCCACGTTCGGCATCGGCCCGCCCGTGGAGAACGGCTTCTACTACGACTTCGAGCTGCCCGACGGGGGCACGTTCCACGAGGACGACCTGGCCCGCATCGAGGAGCGGATGCGGGTGATCCTGAAGGAGGCCCAGCCGTTCGTGAAGAGCGAGATCGGCGCCGACGAGGCCCGCACGATCTTCGCCGACCACAAGTACAAGCTCGAGATCATCGAGAACGCCTCCACGGACCCGATGTCGGCCACGTCGGAGCGGGGCGAGGTGCGCTGCTACGAGAACGTCCCGCCCGAACCGCGCCCGAACCAGACGTTCCACGGCCACGACGGCTTCATCGACCTGTGCCGGGGCCCCCACGTCCCGACCACCAGCGACCACCTCGGCCACTTCAAGCTGATGCGGGTCGCCGGGGCGTACTGGCGGGGTGACGAGAAGAACCCGCAGCTGCAGCGGATCTACGGCACGGCGTGGGCGACGAAGCAGGAGCTCGCCGACCACCTGCAGCGCCTCGAGGAGGCCGCCAAGCGCGACCACCGCAAGCTCGGCGTCGAGCTCGACCTGTTCAGCTTCCCCGACGAGATCGGCTCCGGCCTGGCCGTGTTCCATCCGAAGGGCGGCATCGTGCGCCGGCTGATGGAGGACTACTCGCGGCAGCGCCACGAGGAGGCCGACTACGAGTTCGTCTACTCGCCGCACATCACGAAGCAGAACCTGTTCGAGACCTCCGGCCACCTCGACTGGTACGCGGACGGGATGTTCCCGCCCATGCACTTCGACGACGAGGGCGGCCCGGACGGGACGAACTACTACCTCAAGCCGATGAACTGCCCGTTCCACATCCTGATCTTCAAGTCACGGATGCGGAGCTACCGAGAGCTGCCGCTGCGCATGTTCGAGTTCGGCTCGGTGTACCGCTACGAGAAGTCGGGCGTGGTCCACGGCCTGACGCGCGTGCGGGGCATGACCCAGGACGACGCCCACATCTTCACGACGAAGGAGCAGATGGGCGAGGAGCTCGCCTCGCTGCTCGACTTCGTGCTCGGCCTGCTGGCCGACTACGGCCTCGACGACTTCTACCTGGAGCTGTCGACCAAGCCGGAGGAGAAGTCGGTCGGGTCGGACGAGGAGTGGGACGAGGCCATCGCCGCGCTGCGGGCCGTGGCGGAGCGCAAGGACCTCGAGCTCGTCCTCGACGAGGGCGGCGGTGCGTTCTACGGCCCCAAGATCTCCGTGCAGGCGCGCGACGCCATCGGCCGAACGTGGCAGATGTCGACCATCCAGCTCGACTTCCAGCTGCCCCAGCGCTTCGAGATGGAGTACGTCGGCGCCGACAACGAGCGCCACCGGCCGATCATGATCCACCGGGCGCTGTTCGGCTCGATCGAGCGGTTCTTCGGCGTGCTGGTCGAGCACTACGCCGGCGCGTTCCCCACCTGGCTGGCACCGGTCCAGGCCGTGGTGTGCCCGGTCGCCTCCGACCACGAGGACCACGCCCGCAGCGTCGCCCAGCGCCTGCGCGCCGCCGGCGTGCGCGTCGAGGTCTCCGCAGCCGACGACGGCCTCGGCGCCCGCATCCGCCGCCACAAGATGGAGAAGGTGCCCCACATCCTCGTGGTGGGCGGCGACGACGTCGCCAACGACACCGTCGCCGACAACGTCCGTGGCGGCGACAAGCCCGAGCGGGACATCCCGGTCGCCGACCTCATCGAGCGCCTCACCAGCGAGATCCGTGACCACGCCTGAGCACGGGCGGTCTCGCTCGCCGCTCGACCGCCTGTGGGCGGGCTGGCGCACCTCGTACATGGACGAGGTCACCGCCGACGGCAACGCCGGCCTGCCCACCGACGGCGGGTCGGTGTTCGCCCGGATCCTGCGGGCCATCGACGTCGGCGACCTCACCGACGAGACCGCCTACGTCGTCCACCGCGGCGGGGACGCCTTCGCCATCCTGAACGCGTACCCCTACGGCACCGGCCACCTGCTGGTGATGCCCTACCGCGAGGTCGGCACGCTCGAAGCCCTCACGCCGGGGGAGTCCGCCGACGTGTGGCGCATCGTCAACGAGTCGGTGCTGGCGATCAAGGCGGCCTACCGGCCCGAGGGCGTGAACGTCGGGTTCAACCTCGGCCGCGCCGCCGGGGCCGGGGTGCCCACGCACGTGCACGGCCACGTCCTGCCCCGCTGGGACGCCGACTCCAACTTCATGACCACGGTCGCCGAGGCCCGCGTCCTGCCCGAGCCCCTCTCGGTCACCTGGGCCAAGCTGCGCGACGCCTGGCCGGCGCCCACCGCCTGATCAGACCGCCTCGAGCGCGCCGTCGCGCACGTCGACCTCGCCGTCGTCGCCGAAGACCAGGAACCGGTCGAGCGACCGGAGGAACCAGCGGTCGTGGGTGACGGCCACCACCGTGCCGTCGAAGGCCTCGAGGGCGTCCTCCAGGGCCTCGGCGGACACGAGGTCGAGGTTGTCGGTGGGCTCGTCGAGCAGCAGGAGGGTGGCGCCGCCCAGCTCGAGGAGCAGGATCTGGAACCGGGCCTGCTGCCCACCGGACAGCGTCTCGAAGGTCTGGTCGGCGCAGCCGTGGAGCTCGTAGCGGCGCAGGCGGCTCATGGACGCGCCGAGGTCGAGGTCCTTGGCCCGCAGCACCTCGAGCAGGCTGCGGCCGTGGAGCTCGGGGTGGTCGTGCGTCTGGGAGAAGTGGCCCGGCACCACGCGGGCGCCGAGGTCGCAGCGCCCCTCGTGGGCGACGGTCTGGTCGCCGCCGAGCAGGCGGAGCAGGTGGGACTTGCCCGTGCCGTTGCCGCCGAGCACGCCGACGCGCTCGCCGTAGGAGACCTCGACGGAGAACGGGAAGGTCAGGTCGGTGAGCTCGAGGTCCTCGATGGTGATGGCCCGCTTGCCCGTCCGGCCGCCGGCGATGCGCATCGTGATCTTCTGCTCCTTGGGCTGCTCCTGGGGTGGGCCGGCCTCGTCGAAGTGGCGCAGGCGGGTCTCCAGGGCGCGAGCACGCGATGCGTTGGCATCCGAGACCTTGGCCCGCTCCTTCATGATCCGCACCAGCTCGACGAGGCGCTTGCGCTCCTCGGTCCAGCGCTGGTGGTCGTCGGCGAGGCGGACGTGGCGGTCGGCCCGGGCCTGGTGGTAGGTGGTGAAGGAGCCGCCGTGGGTCCAGGCGCCGTCGCCCTCGATGGTGACGATCTTGTCGGCGCTGGCGGCCAGGAGCTCGCGGTCGTGGCTGACGAACAGCACGGTCTTGCGCGACTCGCCGAGGCGTCGCTCGAGCCAGCGCTTGCCGGGGATGTCGAGGAAGTTGTCCGGCTCGTCGAGGAGGAGCACGGACGCGTCGTTGCGCAGCAGGTACTCGAGCGCGAGGCGCTTCTGCTGGCCGCCGGAGAAGGTCGACAGCGGCCGCCGGCAGGCCTCGTCGAGCGGGAGGCCGACCGCCTGGGTGCAGCACACGTCCCACAGCACCTCGGCGTCGTAGCCGTCGACGTCGCCCCACCGACCGTGGGCCTCGGCCAGCCGCATGCCGGCATCGGCGACGAACGACGGCTTGCCGCCGCGCTCGGCACCGTCCATGGCGCGCTCCGCCGAGGCGAGCTGCTCGGCGGCGGCCCGCACGGCCGGGGGCGCGAGCGAGACGAACAGGTCGCGCACCGTGCCACCGGTGCCCCGCATGCCCACCAGCTGGTCCATCACCGCGGCCCGCCCGTCGACCCGGATCGTGCCGTCGTGGGCGTCCTTGGGCTCGCCTGTGGCGGTGGCGGCGATGAGGCGGAGCAGGGTCGTCTTGCCGACGCCGTTGGCCCCGACCATGGCGACCTTCTGGCCGTCGCCGACCCGGAAGGAGACGTCGGCGAACAGCCTCCGCCCGCCCGGCAGGCGGTAGCCCGCGTCGCTCACCTCGATCACGCCCACGGCCGGCACCGTAATCCCGTCCCCGCGGCGGTCCGGGGGCTGTTTCCGGCCGCCGGAGGGCCACCGGTACCGTCGCGGCCGTGACCGCACCCGACGAGCGCCCCGAGCCGAGCGACGACGACGTCGTCGACGAGCTGCCCGAGGACCTCGACGCCGCCGGCTACGTCGGCCCCTACGTCTTCCCGGACAACAACCGACGGCGCATCCCCGGCTACCTGTACCTGCTCACCGCCGCAGCGTGCATCGCCGCCTGGGCCGTCGCCGGCGACGACGCCGTGCTCGTCAACGACGGCATCCTCGTCGTCGGCATCGTGATCGGCCTCGTCGGCGCCTACCACCTGCTCGCCGGGTTCGACCTCGAGGTCGACGAGCGCGACGCCCTCGTCCAGGCCTCCCGGGCGGTCGGCTTCCCCGTCGGGCACGCCTCGGCCCAGATGGGCTGGCGCGGCCTGCGGAGCCGGCCCACGTGGCGGATCCTGCTCTACTCGGCCGAGGAGCCGCCCGAGCAGCGTGGCTTCGTGCTGGTCGACGGCGTCGACGGTGCCATCGTCGACACGCTCGTCGAGCGGAACCCCGAGGACTGGTCGGACCTGGACGGCAAGCTCACCGCGTAGGTCGAGCCACGCCGGCGTCGACTCAGCGCACCGCCTGGATGGTGCGCTCGGCGCTGCGGAGGTGGCCGGCGACGACGTCGACCGCCTCGCGCACCACGTCGAGCGGCCCGACGGCTGCGTCGGCGCCCGCGACCCGGACCTGGCGGGCCCAGTCGTCGGTGTCGACCGCCTCGATGCGCTCGGCGCAGCGACCCGCCGTGTGCTCCAACCGGTCCAGCAGCGACGGCAGCGGGGTGTGCTCGTCCTCCCACCAGGCGCTGCGCAGCTCGCCGACCGCCGGGTGCAGGACCGGGTCGTCGTCGCTGCGGACCTGCTCGAGCGCCCGTTCGACGATGGCGAGCACGCCGTCCGCGGCGATGAGGTGGTCGGCGGCCGAGCGCCCGTCGGGGCCGACGCGTCGAGCCAGCTCGTCGGGGTCGGCCTGGTCCCCGGACTGCTCGCCGGCATCGGCGGCGGGCCGGGCGAGGGTGCTGCGGAAGCGGCGGGGGAAGGAGCGCACGGCGACGACGGCGTCGCTCGGGCTCAGGCGTTCGGTCGGGGAGGCCATGGTCCCGACGGTATCGCCGGGGTGCTTGGTACGCTTCGCACACCATGTTCGACGGTCGATTCCGCACCAGCGTCGAGAAGGGCCTGAAGCCGGTCGGCGCCAACCTCCGGCGAGCCGGGATCAAGGCCGACCACCTCACCGCCTTCGGCGGGCTGATGTCGGGCGCCGCCGCGGTCGCGATCGCCAACGGCGCCCTGCGCGGGGGCCTCCTCCTGCTGGCCCTCACCGCCATCCCCGACGTGCTCGACGGTGCGGTGGCGAAGGCGTCCGGCACGGCGTCGCCTCGCGGCGCCTTCTTCGACTCCGTGATGGACCGGGTGGCCGACGCCCTCCTCCTCGGCGGCGTGGCCTGGTACCTCGACAGCACCCAACCGGGACGCATCGGGCTCCTGCCCATGGCCGTGCTCGGCGCCTCCCTGCTGATCTCCTACGAGCGGGCCAAGGCCGATGCGCTCGGGTTCGACGCCCGGGGCGGCCTCATGGAGCGGGCCGAGCGCCTCATCCTGCTCGGCTTCGCCCTCCTGTTCGACTCCCTGCTCGTCCCGGTCCTGTGGGTGATGCTCGCGCTCACCCTCGTGACGGCGGGCCAGCGCTTCGCCAAGGTGTGGACCCAGGCCTCGGCCACGGTGCCCCAGGCGACCCCGATCGACCGGGACCGCCGCCGCCGCACCCTTCGCCGCGTCGAGCGCCAGCAGCGCGCTGCCCGCCGGCGCCGCACGCGCTCGTAGTCACGCCAGCGGCTCGTGCAGGGGTCACGCCTCCTCACCGCGTTCCAGGCGGCGTCCGCAGTCGCCGGCAAGGTGCCGCCTCCGGCCCTCGGGCCGCTCGCCCGCCTGGGCGGCACCGGTGCCGCCCTGCCCGACGCCACCCGCCGGATGCTCGTCGCCCGGCACCTGCGCCGGGCCGACCCGAGCCTCACCGGTCTGGCCCTGCGGCGCGCGGTGAACCGCACGTTCGAGTCCTACGCCGCCTACTGGCTCGAGGCCTTCCGGCTGCCGACGCTGACCCCGGCCGAGCTCGACGCCGGCATGTCCTACGAGGGCTACGAGCACCTCGAGCGGTCCCTGCACCGGGGCAGGGGGACGATCCTGGTGCTGCCGCACCTGGGCGGCTGGGAGTGGACCGGCTTCTGGTTCACGCGGGTGGTCGGCGTCCCGATCACCGCGGTCGTCGAGCGCCTGGAGCCCCCCGACCTGTTCGAGTGGTTCACCGAGTTCCGCACGCGCCTCGGCATGCACATCGTGCCCCTCGGCCCCGACGCCGGCCGTGAGGTCATCAAGGCGCTCAAGCGCAACGACCTCGTGTGCCTCCTCAGCGACCGCGACATCGACGGCACGGGCGTCGAGGTCGAGTTCTTCGGCGAGCGCACGACCCTGCCCGCCGGGCCCGCCACCCTCGCCCTGCGCACCGGCTGCGACCTGGTGCCCGGCGCCATGTTCCAGCAGCCCCGCGGCGGCCACCACGCCGTGGTCCGCCCGCCGATGGTGATCGAGCGCCGCGCCGGCCTGCGCGAGGACGTGGCCCGCATCACCCAGGACATCGCCCACGAGCTCGAGTCCCTCATCCGCATCGACCCGACCCAGTGGCACCTGATGTCCCCGAACTGGCCGAGCGACCACG
>JAKFET010000300.1:0-13650 GCA_036675575.1 Acidimicrobiaceae bacterium | reverse complement strand
CCCGTCGCGCAGGTGCGCCGTGCCCGAACCGGCCATCAGGCACCGCTCCCGGCGGGCTGCACGATGGAGACCTCGGTCTCGTCCTGCGCCGGCGTGCGCCCCTCGGCCTCGTTGCGGGCCAGCGCCTGGCGACCGGCCTCGGTGCCGACGGGGAAGTGGCACGCGTACACGTGGCTGGGGTCCTCGGCGGGCACCAACGGGGGCTCCTCCTCCAGGCAGCGCTCCTGGGCGTAGCGGCAGCGGGGTGCGAAGTTGCACCCCTTCGGGGGGTTGGCGAGATCGGGCGGGCGGCCGGGGATCGAGGCGAGCCGGGTGTGGCTGCGGTACTCGAGCTTCGGGATCGACTCGAGCAGCGCCTCGGTGTAGGGCATGCGCATCGAGGCGAACAGCCGGGTGGCCGGGGCCATCTCGACGATCTTGCCGGCGTACATCACCGCGATGTCGTGGGCCCGACCGGCGACGACGCCGAGGTCGTGGGTGACGAGCACCATGGCCATGAACCGCTCCCGCTGCTGCTCGTCGAGCAGGTTCAGGATCTGGGCCTGCACCGTCACGTCGAGGGCGGTGGTCGGCTCGTCGGCGAAGAGCAGCTTCGGGCCGCACGCCAGGGCGATGGCGATGACGACGCGCTGGCGCATGCCGCCGGAGAGCTGGTGCGGGTACTCCTTGACCCGCTTGGCGGGCTCGGGGATGCCGACGGAGGTGAGCAGGGCGACGGCGAGTTCGTTGGCCTCGTCCTTGCCCATGTCCATGTGGTAGCGGAGCGACTCGGCGATCTGGCGGCCGACCTTCATGACCGGGTTCAGCGAGGTCATCGGGTCCTGGAAGACCATGGCCATCTCCGGACCCCACACGTGGCGCATCTCGGACTGGGAGTAGTCGGAGATGTCGGTGCCGTCGTAGCGGATGGTCCCGGTCCGCTCCACGTTGCTGCGGGGGAGCAGGCCCATGATCGAGCGGGCCAGCACGGTCTTGCCCGACCCGGACTCGCCCACGACGCCGAGGGTGCGACCGCGTTGCAGCGTGAAGGACACGCCGTTCACGGCGCGAACGCGGCCTCGGGGCGTGCGGAAGCTGGTGCGCAGGTCCTCGACCTCGAGCAGCGGCGACTCGGCCTGGTTGGTCGAGGCGGTGATGCGGCGGCGTGCCATTACAGCGCCCCTTCCCGGACGGTGAACTTGGACTGCAGGATGTCGCCGATGTAGTTGAGGGCGAGGATGGTGAGGAACATCACGCCTGCGGGAAAGAACGTGATGTGGGGCGCCGACTCCAGCTCGGGTCGGCCCACGTTGATGAGCTTCCCCCAGGTGGGGGCGGCGCCGCCGACGGAGAGGCCGAGGAAGGCCAAGGCCCCCTCGGCCACGATGACCACGGCGATCACCGTCAGGCTGAAGACGGCCATCGGGGGGATCACGTTGGGGAGGATCTCCTTGCGCAGGATGCGCCCGTTGGTGGCGCCGAGCGTGCGGGCCGCGGTGACGAACTCCCGCTCGGCGAAGGCCAGCGTGATGCCGCGGGTGATGCGGGCCAGGGGGGCAACCGACAGGATCGACAGCGACCCGATGACCACAGGCATGTTTGGTCGCACCGTGGAGCCGTCGCTCGCGAACACGGCGATCATCGCCAGGGCGAGCACGAGGGCGGGGAAGGCGAGCAGCACGTCGATGATCGCGGAGATGACTCGGTCGACGCGACCCCGGAAGAAGCCGGCGACCATGCCGACGATGCCGCCGGACACGAAGCCGAGGATCACCACGGCGAAGGCGATGAAGAGCGATATGCGTCCGCCGTTGACGACCTGGGAGAAGAGGTCGTCGCCGTTCTTGTTCACGCCGAACCAGTGGTCGGCCGACGGGCCGGCGGCGGGGTCCACCGAGAAGTCGGGAAAGGCACCGGCCTTCTCGACGAAGGGCAGGAAGGGCGCCGCCATCGTCAGGCCGAACACGACGACGAGCCAGACGGTGCTCAGCCAGAAGCCGATGCCGAGGCGTCGCTTCTTGGAGCGGCCGTCGTCGGCGGCAGCGGCCGCAGTGACGGCCGAGGGCGACGCGCCCCCGGTCTCGGGCAGGCCGACGGTGGCGTCGGCGCGGTGCTCAGGCAGCAGATCGGACACTGCGGATCCTCGGGTCGAGCAGGGCGTACAGGAGGTCGATCAGGAAGTTGATGATCACGAAGCCGGCGGCGATGACGGCCACCACGCCCTGCACCACGAGGATGTCGCGGCGGAAGATGGCGTCGACGAGCATGGTGCCCATCCCCGGCATGCCGAAGATGGTCTCGATGATCACCGTGCCGCCGAGGGCGGCGCCGGCGTTGATGCCGATGGTGGTGACGAGCGAGAGGCTCGACGGGCGGAGGGCATGGCGAAAGAGGATGGAGCGGGTGGTGAGGCCCTTGGCCTTGGCCATCCCGATGAAGTCCTCCTGCAGGGTGGCGATCATGTCCGTGCGCAGGAGGCGCATGTAGACCGCCACCTGGCCGAGGGCCAGGGACGCTGCCGGCAGGAGGTAGCTCTTGAAGTCGGTGACCTTGAGGTCGGCCTTGGTGATCGAGGGGAACCACCCCAGCCGTAAGGCGAAGAAGTAGACGAGCAGCACAGCCAGGACGTAGTTCGGCACGGCCAGCAAGCCGATGCTGGTGCTCGACAGGCCGCGGTCGAACCAGGAGTTCGCCCGCCACGCCGCCAGGATCCCCGCAGGCACCGCGAGCAGCAGGGCGATGATCTGGGCGTAGAGCACCAGGGCCAGGGTCCTCGGCAGGCGGGTCTGGATCCGGTCGGCCACGGGCTCCTGGGTCGAGTAGGACTGGCCGAGGTCGCCGGTGACGGCGTCTCCCAACCACTTGCCGTACCGAACCAGGAGCGGGTCGTCGAGGTTCAGGTCCTCCTCGATCACCGTCCGGCGCTCAGGAGCGCCGGCCTCGATCTGCAGGAGCGTGTCCACGACCTCCTTGGGGGAGTTCGTGATGAACGTGAGCGAGTAGGTGAAGAACGTCGCCGCCAGGAGGACGACGACGAGTTGGACCAGCCTGACGGCGACGAACTTCACGCTTGGGAGAGCTCCCTACTCAGGTTTGCGGATACTGGTGTTGGCGGCTGCGACTACTGCTCGATCCACAGCTGGGCGACCTGGTGGGAGCCACCGAAGCCGTTGCCGAAGATCGCGATGCTGTCGCTGCCGGGGATCGTGAAGTCATCGATGCCGTTGACCTCGGGACGCTGAGCCGCGGCCCAGACGGTCCAGCTGCTCCACAGGTTGTACACCTGCTCGCCGAACCGCTTGTTGATGGCCTCGGCGGCCTCCTGGACCTCGGACTCCTCCGTGGCCGCGCGGATGATGTCGAGGTTCTCGTCGATCACGTCGTCGCGGATGCGGCCGAAGTTCAGGGCCAGGGCGCCCGGCTCGTCAGCGGTCTCGCTGTGCCACCAGATCCGCTGGGAGTCCGGAGACACGCCGCCGTGGTTGCGCCAGCCGAACATCTCGAAGTCGCCGGTCAGGGCGGTGATGATGAACTGGCCCTGCTCGATCTGGGCCAGCGGGATGGTGAACCCGACCTGCTCCCAGAACTGCTTCAGGAGCTCGGCTGTCTGCAGGGCTGCAGGGTCGGTGGTCGTCGTGTAGGCGATCTCCACCGTGTTGGACCCGGTCTCCTCCTTGTACTCGTCGAGCAGGCGCTTGGCCTCCTCGGGGTCGTACTCCGGGTAGCCGGTCTCGTCGAGGTGGCCGCGCTGGGTCGGGCTGAAGGGGCCGTTCGCCACCTCACCGACGCCGGCACCGCGCCGGTCGATCAGCACCTGGTTGTCGAGGGCGTGGGCGAGGGCCCGGCGGACCCGCACGTCGCTGAGGTGGGACTCGGGGTCGCCGTTGTTCATCAGGGTGTAGTTGGTCTCGCCGTACTCGGTGATCTCGGTGAGCTCCACGCTGTCCTGGTCCCGGAGCTGGGAGATGACCTCGCCGCTGGACGTGTGCATCATGTCGATGTCGCCGTTCAGGAGCGCGTTCTTCCGACCCTGGCTGTCCGGCAGGACTCGGTACTCGATGCGGTCGAGGTACGGGAGGCCCTCGGCGGCACGCCAGTACTCGGCGTTCTTCGTGGCCACGAAGGAGCCACCCGGCTCGTAGGACTCGAACACGAACGGGCCGGTGCCGACGGGCTTGGCCTCGAGGGCGGTGTCGGTGGCCGCGGCGGCGAGCCACGTGGGCGAGGCCATGTAGCCGATCTGGCCGCTCAGGAAGGCGGGGAAGTTGCCCCACGGGCCGCTCATGGTGACGACGGCGCTGGCGCCGTCCTCGCTGAGGGCGACGCTCTCCATCTGCAGGAGCGCCTTGGCGGTGAGGAAGCTGGCCTTGTGCGCCTCGAGGTTCGCCACGATGGCGGCGGCGTCGAAGGGGGTGCCGTCGTGGAAGGTGATGCCCTGGCGGGGCGTCAGGGTCCACTGGGTGTTGTCCTCGTTGGCCTCGAAGGACTCGAGCAGGTTGGGTCGGACGGTCTCGTCGTCGCCGTACAGGGTGAGCGGGTCGAAGACCGAGCGCATCACCATGTGGCACGAGATCGCGCACACCGTCTTTGCCGGGGTCCACGGAGTGGCGGAGTCGGCCTCGAGGCCGTACACGAGCGAGCCGCCCGGCGTGGGCTCGCCCTCGTCCTCCGGCTCGGCTTCGCTCTCGGACTCCGACTGGTCGGTGCCGTCTTCCTCCGGCGTGGCGGTCTCGCCGCTGTCGTCGTCGCCGCAGGCAGCAGCGATCATCGACAGGCCGAGTAGCAGTGCGAGCAGCCGGAGCAACCGGCTGGACGTGGTTCTGCTCGTCAAAATTCCCCCTTGATGAATGACGTCGGGAGGGTCCCGCACGCCGGTTTCGTCGTGCACCACCGCGTGTCGGCGGTCACGTCTGCGGGACGCTAGGTCCCTTGTTGGCAGAGTGTCAATAGCGCCCCGGCAGCACTGACCGGGCGGTCAGGGGTCGCAGGGACCGGGTGACACTAGGCACACCGGAGGGGCGTCCCCGTGCATCCCGCTCCGCCGTCACGGAGTCGACATGCGCCGGCCGCGCCGGCAAAAGGTGCACTCGGTGCGAACCGGCGCGGGGTTGCCGCCGCATGCGGTCAGGTCCTCACGGACCGTGCCGGAGGGTCGCAGGGTCGACCGCCGTGCGCCAGGCTGGTCCCATGAGCGAGCCCGTCGACGTCGTGGTCATCGGAGCGGGGCCCAACGGCCTCGCCGCCGCCATCGAGGTGGCCCGTGCCGGCTGCTCGGTCACCGTGCTCGAGGCGCGGGACACCCCCGGGGGCGGGGCCCGCACCAGCGAGCTCACCGGCACGGGCTTCCACCACGACGTGTGCTCGGCCATCCACCCGCTGGCCACCGGCTCGCCGTTCTTCCGCAGCGTCCCCCTGGCGGAGCACGGCTGCGAGCTGGTCCACCCCGACATCCCCGTCGTGCACCCCCTCGACGGTGGCACCGCCGGCGTGTTCCACCGCTCGGTCGCCGACACCGCCGCCGCCGCAGGCGTCGACGGCAAGGCCTGGGAGGCCCTGTTCGGGCCGCTGGTCGAGGACTGGGACCACGTCGAGGAGCACCTCCTCGGCCCGATCGCCCGCCCGCCCCGGCATCCGGTCTCGCTGGCGCGCTTCGGCCTGACGGCGATCCGCCGGGCCGAGTCGGTGTCGGCCCAGTTCCGGACCGACGAGGTCCGGGCGCTGTTCGCGGGCGTCGCCGCCCACGCCTTCCTCCCGCTGGAGCGACCCCTGACGGCCTCGTTCGGGTTGATGCTCGGCGGCCTGGCCCACGCGCACGGGTGGCCGATGGTCCGGGGTGGCACCCAGAAGCTCACCGACGCGCTCGTCTCGTACCTGGAGGACCTGGGTGGCACCGTCGTCACGGGCTGCCACGTCCGCTCGCTCGACGAGCTGCCCCCGCACCGAGCCGTCATCGCCGACATCAGCCCCCACCAGCTCGTGCCCATGGCCGGCGACCGGCTCACCCCCCGCGGTCGCCGCCGCCTGGAGGGCTTCCGCCACGGCCCGGGGGCGTGCAAGGTCGACTTCGCGCTGTCCGGTCCCGTGCCGTGGGTGAACGAGGACGCCCGACGCGCCGGCACCGTCCACCTGGCCGGGACCTACGAGGAGCTGGCGCTGTCGGAGAAGATCAGCGCGGCCGGCGGGCACCCCGACCGCCCGTTCGTGCTCGCGGCCCAGCAGAGCCTGTTCGACGACACGCGGGCGCCGGCCGGGAAGCACACGCTGTGGACCTACGCACACGTGCCCAACGGCTCGACGCTCGACGTGTCCGAGCGCATCACCGACCAGATCGAGCGCTTCGCCCCGGGCTTCCGCGACCTGGTGATCGAGAAGCACGTGATCACCGCCGCCGAGTACGCCCGCTACAACCCGACCTTCGTCGGTGGCGACATCTCGGGCGGCTCCCATGCCGGCCTGCAGCTGCTGCTCCGCCCGTGGCCGGCCATCGACCCCTACGCCACGCCGGTCGAGGGCGTCTTCCTGTGCTCGGCCTCGACCCCGCCGGGCGGGGGCGTGCACGGCATGTGCGGCTCCCACGCCGCCAGGTCGACCCTGCGCTGGCTGGGCAAGCAGGCGGCGTAGGGCCGCCAGCCGCCAGACTGGCAACGCAGCGCACCAACCTGGTGCGACCCCACGAAGGAGTGCAGCAATGAGCGACCGCGTCCAGATCGACGTCGCCGACGGCGTGGCCCACGTCCGGCTGAACCGCCCCGACAAGATGAACGCCCTCGACGGCGCGATGTTCGCTGCCATCGCGGAGGCGGGCGAGACCGTGGCTGCCGACAACGCCGTGCGGGCCGTGGTCCTGTCCGGTGAGGGTCGGGCGTTCTGCTCCGGCCTCGACTTCGGCTCCTTCCAGGCCATGGCCGAGGGCCCCAAGGCCGACGCCGGCGACGCGGGCGACGCGGGCGACTCGCTCGGCGCCATCGGCGAGACGGCGGACCGCATCACCCACCTCGGCCAGCAGGTCGCCCACGTGTGGCAGGAGGTCCCGGTGCCGGTGATCGCCGCCATCCACGGGGTGGCCCTCGGCGGCGGCATCCAGATCGCGCTCGGCGCCGACATCCGCATCATCGCCCCCGACGCCCGCATGAGCGTGCTCGAGGTCAAGTGGGGCCTGGTGCCCGACATGACCGGCACCTGGATGCTGCGCCGGCTCGTCGGCCTCGACGTGGCCAAGGAGCTCACGTTCACCGGCCGGATGGTCGAGGGGGAGGAGGCCGTGCGGATCGGCCTCGCCACCCGCGTCGCCGCCGACCCGCTGGCCGAGGCCAGGGCGCTGGCCGCCGAGATCGCCGGCAAGAGCCCCGACGCCGTGCGCGCCGCCAAGCGGCTGCTGAACCAGTCGGGGCTGGTCCCGATCGAGCAGCAGTTCGCCGACGAGCGCCGCGAGATCGGTGCCCTGATCGGCAGCCCCAACCAGGTCGAGGCCGTCATGTCGGGGTTCGAGAAGCGCGCCCCGGTCTTCACCGATCCGAGCTGATCCTCGAGCCGGTCACCACGTCGCCGTGGCCCCCGTGAGCGCACGGGGGTCGGTGGCGCCGGCGAGCGTGCCGTCCTCGTCGCGCTCGATCAGGTGGGCGTGCCCGTAGCCGCTGTTCCACGGATCCTGCACCGAGACCTCGTGGCCCCGGTCGCGCAGGCCGTCGATCCATGCCTCGGGGGCGCCCTGCTCGACGCCCACGAGCGCGGGACCGTCCCCTTCCCAGGTGTCGAAGCCGCCGTCACCGAGGCGCCACCGCGGGGCGCCGATGCAGCGCGCCGGCTCCTCGCCGGCCGCGAGGAGCCGGGCCAGCAGCTGCAGCACGATCTGGGGCTGCGTGTCGCCGCCCATCGTCCCGAGCACGGCTCGGAGGGTGCCGTCGGCGCGCTGCACGAGCGCGGGGGCGAGGGTGTGCGGCGGGCGACGGCCGGGCCGGTACTCGGCCGGGTGGCCCGGTGCCAGGGAGAAGCCCTGGCCCCGGTTGTGCAGGAAGATGCCGACCTCGGGGACGGCGAGGCGCACGCCCCAGTCCCGCGCGTTGGACTGGATCAGCGAGACGGCTTGGCCCTCGCCGTCCGCGGTGCAGAGGTAGATGGTGTCGCCGCCGCCCGACGGGGCGAGCGGGGCGGTGCGGGCGTGGGGGTCGAACCGCTCGGCCAGCGGGACCAGCCGGTCGTCGGCGAGCAGGGCGTCGCCATCGGCGTCGTCGTGGAGGACGGCGATCCGGTCGTGGCCGGCGAGGCGGGCAGCCTCGACGAGCAGGTGCGCCCACTCGGCGGTGCCGGGCCGGTGGTCGAGGTCGTGGCCCAGGCCGACGAGCTCGGCGATGCGCGCCGCGGCGAGGCTCAGGTAGCCCTGGCTGTTCGGCGGGACGGTCCAGGCCCGGTGGCCCCACAGGTCGATGCCGATCGGGTCGACCCAATCGGCTTGGGATCGGGCCAGGTCGTCGGCGGTGAAGAGGCCCTGGCCGACGCGCTGGAGGCCGGTCCCGAACTCGCCCTCGTAGAACGCGGCCCGGCCGCTCGCCGCGACGGCCGCCAGCGTCCGGGCCACGCCCGGGCGCCGGATCACGGTGCCGGTGCGGACGGGCTGGCGGGTGTAGTCGTCGGCGCCGTGGACCTCGGCGATGACCGGGACCATGAAGGCCAGCAGCGGCGAGGCGGGGAAGCCCTCCTCGGCGAGCACCCGCGCCGGCTCGAGCACCTCGGCGAGCGGGAGGCGCCCGTGGCGCTCGTGCAGGGCGACCCACCCGTCCACGCAGCCGGGGACGGTGACCGCGCGGACGTCCTCGTCCACCGGCATCCGGGTGTGGCCCTCGTCGCGCAGCTGCCGGGCGTCGGCGCCGGACCCGGCTCGACCGCTGGCGTTGAGGCAGGCCGGTGCTGCCCCGTCGGCGTGGTGGACCAGGGCGAAGAGGTCACCGCCCATGCCGCACATGTGCTGGGTCGTGACGGCGAGCGCGGCGCTGGTGGCGATGGCGGCGTCCACGGCGTTGCCGCCCGCCCGAAGCACGGCGATGCCGGCGCCGGACGCCAGGTGGTCGACGCTGCAGACCATCCCCTTGCGTGCGTGGAGCGTGTGGAACGGCACGAGTGGCGCAGGCACGTGGTCGACCGTACCGGTCCTCCGAGAGCCGTCCTGGCGCTTCAGCGTAATTCAGTGTTAAATAGGTGCGTGGCCGTTCCGCAGCCGATCGTCGAGCGCCGTCCCGTGTCGTCCCCGCCGGCCGCGGACCCGCTCCACGCGCTCCCGGCCGGTGAGCGCGCCGTGATCGCCCTGGTCCGGTCTCAGCGGCTCACCTATCGCGAGGCCGCCGCGGTCCTCGGGATCGACGAGGGCACGGCGAAGCGCCGGATCCGGTCCGGCCTGCACCGGCTGCGGTCCGAGGTGCTGCGCGCGGAGCTCGCCACCGCCTGAGGCCGCTCCTCCGGCCGGGCACACTGGCCGGGTGGAGGCCCATCGACGCCGAGCGATGCTGCGGGCACTGCGCCCCGTCGTCGGCGACGAGCACGTCGTGGTGGACCCGGACGTGCTGGCCGCCCACGAGGTCGACTGGACGGGTGGGTTCGTCGGATCGACGCCCGCGGTGGTCCGGCCGGCGTCGACCGAGGAGGTGGCCGAGGTCGTCCGGGCGTGCGCCCGCGACCGCATCGCGATCGTGCCCCAGGGTGGCAACACCGGGTTGGTCGGCGGCAGCGTGCCGCTCCACGGCGAGGTCGTGCTCTCGACGCGCCGCCTGACCGGCATCGCCGACGTCGATCGCGACGCCGGCCAGCTGACCGCCGCGGCCGGCGAGACCCTCGCCGCGGTGCAGGTCGCTGCGGTCGGGGTGGGGTGGCGCTACGGCGTCGACCTCGCCGCCCGGGACTCGGCGACCATCGGCGGCACGGTGGCCACCGACGCCGGCGGCCTGCGGGTGCTGCGCCACGGGACGACCAGGCGACAGCTGCTCGGGGTGGAGGCCGTGCTGGGCACCGGCGACGTCGTGTCCCGCCTGGGCGGCGTGGTCAAGGACAACACCGGCTACGACCTGGCCGGTCTGCTCTGCGGCAGCGAGGGGACGCTCGGGGTCGTGACCAGGGCCCGGCTGGCCCTCGTGCCGACGGCCGGGTCGTCGGTGACCGCCCTGATCGGGCTGGCCACCGTGGCCGACGCCGTCGCCCTCGTGGGCCACCTGCGTCGCTCGGTGCCGACGCTCGAGGCAGCCGAGCTGGTGCTGGCTGCGGGCATGCAGCTCGTCGCAGCCCAGACCGGCGTGACGCCCGTGCTCGATCCTGCGCTGCCGGTCCAGGTGCTGGTCGAGGCCGTCGGTCCCCCCGACCCGACCGATGCGCTCGCCGCGGCGCTCGAGACCGCGGCCGGCGTGCTCGACGTGGCGGTCGCCGACGATGCCGCCCGCGCCGCCGCCCTCTGGCACGGACGGGAGGCGCACACGGAGGCGATCGCACGCATCGGCGTGCCGCGGAAGTACGACGTGACCCTCCCCGCCCATCGGTTGGCGCGCTTCATCGACGAGGTGCCGGGGCTGGTCCGTGCGGTCGACGGGGACGCCTCGGTGTGGGTGTTCGGGCACCTCGGTGACGGGAACGTGCACGTGAACGTCACGGGCGGCACCCCGCCCGGGGCGGGCCGCGATCCCGCGGCCCCGGACCCCGTGACCGACGCCGTGCTCGGGCGGGTGGTCGCCGACGGGGGGTCGATCAGCGCCGAGCACGGCATCGGCGCCATGAAGCGGGCCTGGCTGCTGCGGGACCGCTCGCCGGGTGACATCGCAGCGATGCGGGCGATCAAGGGCGCCCTGGACCCCGACGGGATCCTCAACCCGAACGTGCTGCTCCTCCCGCCGACCCACCCGTAGCGGCCGGCGGGCAGGTGGGCGCGCCTGCGACGTCGAAGCGAGGGGCATGGCTGCGCCCGCACTGCTCCGGTCCGACAGCGAGCTCCCGGTCCGGGCGCTGACCGCCATCCAGGCGGCCGACGCCATCGCCTGCGCCATCCCGCTGGCCCCGCTGCAGGAGGCCCTCGAGCACGTCGGCTGCCCGCCGGCGCTCCAGCGGGCCATCCCGGTGATCAAGGCGGCCTCGGTGGTGGGGCTGCTCGCCGGGCGTCGGGACCCGCGCCTCGGGCGCCTCACGACGACCGCGCTGCTCGGCTACTTCGCCTGCGCGCTCGGCGCCCATGCCCGGGTGCACGACCCCGCCCCGCAGTACGCCGCCGCGCTCGGCATGGCGGCGCTCACGGTCGTGGCCCGGCGCCGCTTCCGCTGACCGTCGCTCAGACGGCGCAGCCCACGCACGTGCGGGTCGTGGGGAGTGCCTCGAGCCGCTCGTCCGGGATCGGCGTGCCGCAGACCTCGCAGCGGCCGTAGTCCCCTCCCTCCATCCGCCGGATGGCCAGGTCGAGCTCGGCGAGGTGGGTCCTGGCCACCTCGAGCAGGGCGGCGGTCTGCTGGCGCTCCCAGGCGATGGTGTGGCCCTCCGGGTCGTGCTCGTCGTCGGTCGACACGTCCTGGGCGGCGGCCACGATGTCGTCGAAGGCGGCCTGCAGCGACCGGATCTGCTCGACGGTCCTGGCCCGCTCGGCCGCGACGTGCTCCGCATGACCAGGGTGCATGGGACTAGTCCGTCGTCGAGCGGTGGCGGAGGCCGCTCTTGTCGATCTTGCCAGTGCCGACCTTGGGCAGCTCGGGGAGGATGACCACACCCTTGGGGGCCTTGAAGTGGGCCAGGCGGTCCCGCACGAAGGCGATCAGCTCTGCCTCGTCGGCGGACGCGCCGCCGTGCAGGGACACGTAGGCCACGGGCACCTCGCCCCACCGCTCGTCGGCGCGGCCGACCACGGCGGCCTCGCGCACGGCGGGGTGCTCGCACAGGGCGTGCTCGACCTCGGGCGTGGCGATGTTCTCGCCCCCGCTGATGATCAGGTCCTTCTTGCGGTCGACGATCTGCAGGTAGCCGTCCGGGCGGACGACGGCGAGGTCGCCCGTGCGCAGCCAGCCGTCGCGGATGACCTCGGCTGTCGCCTCGGGCGCATCGAGGTACCCGGCCATGACGTGGTTCGAGCGGGCGCAGACCTCGCCGACCGTGGCACCGTCCCAGGGCACCTCGACGTCACCCTCGCCGAGCACCCGGGCGTCGACGCCGACGATGGGCATGCCGGTGGTGGCGCGCCGCTCGGCGGAGGGCGGCTCGCCCGGCTTGTCGAGCGAGCGGGTGAGCGTGGGGCTGGCCTCGGTCATCCCGTACCCGCAGATGGCGGTGCAGCCGAAGGCGGTCTCGATCTCGGTGAGCATGGCCGGGCTGACCGGCGACCCACCGATCGACGCGGTGCGCACCGACGACAGGTCGCGCGTCGAGATGTCCGGGTGGTCGAGCAGCATCCGCACCATCGCCGGCACGGCGAACAGGCGCGTGACGCCGTGGGCCTCGATGAGCCGCAGGACCTCGCCGGCCTCGAACCGGGGCAGCATCACGTGGGTGCCGCCGAGGCCGGTGAGGTAGTGCGGCGTGCCCCAGCCGTTGACGTGGAACAGCGGCACCAGGTGGAGGATGACGTCGTCGCCGGTGATGCCGTTGGTGAGGGCGTTGTGGATGGCGTGCAGGTACAGGTTGCGGTGGGTGAGCACTGCGCCCTTGGGCATCCCGGTGCTGCCGCTGGTGAAGAAGATCTCGGCCGGGTCGTCCTCATCGTGCACCTCGGGTTCGACCGGTCCGGCCGGCTGGCGGGCGAGCGCGGCCTCGAAGTCCGGACCCAGCAGCACCTCCCGGACGGGCGACCCCGGGTCGGGTTGGTCCGGGTGGCGGAACAGGAGCGTGGCGCCCGACTGGGCGAGCACGTCGCGCAGCTCGGCGGGGGAGAGGCGGATGTTCAGCGGGAGCAGGACGGCACCGGCGAGCAGCACGCCGTAGTACGCCTCGAGCAGCTCGTGGGTGTTGCCGCACAGCCACGCCACGACGTCCCCGCGCCGCACGCCGAGCTCGTCGGTGAGCAGGCGGGCCTGGCGGTCGCAGCGGTCGGCGAGCTCGGCGTAGGTCCACGACCGCTCGCCGTCGACCACCCCGAAGCGGTCGGGGAAGTAGCGCCGGGCGCGGGTGAGGAAGTCGAGGGTCGTGAGGGGGACCTTCACCTCAGTGCCAGATCCCTCGCTCCTCGAAGACCTCCCGCAGGACCGCAGGGCGGTCGGTCATGATCCCGTCCACGCCGGCGTCGAGCAGCGCCCGCATCTCGTCGGCGTCGTCGATGGTCCACACGTGCACGACGATGCCGTTGGCGTGGGCCACGTCGACCAGCTCGCGGCTGGCGAGCGGCCGGCCCTCGTGGTCCCGGGGCGGGACCTGCGCGGCCTGCGACCGGAACGTCACGTCCTCGCCCTGGAAGGCGCGGATGAGGCCGACGAACTCCTCGGGTCCCATGCCGGTGCACAGCTCGGGGCCGAGGGCGGCGCGGGCCCGGTCGATCCGCTCGTCGGAGAACGATCCGATGCACACCCGGTCGATCGCGCCGGTGCGGCGCACGACCTCGACCAGCGGATCGACCGCGGCGTCGGCCTTGGGGTCGATGTTCACCCGCACGTCGGGCCACGTGGTGAGGACGTCCTCCATGAGCGGGATCGGCTCCCGGCCGTCGATGCGGGCCTCGGACACCTCGGC
>JAKFET010000250.1:0-1949 GCA_036675575.1 Acidimicrobiaceae bacterium | reverse complement strand
GGAGGGCACGGTCGCTCTCGTCGCGCCGATCACGACGTGGCAGGCCTACAACCAGTGGGGTGGCTACAGCCTCTACGCCGGAGCGAACGGCGACAGCCGCAGCCACGCGGTGAGCTTCGACCGCCCGTACAACGGCGCGACCGGTGCCAACGACTACCGCACGGCGGCACTGCCGATCGTGATCCGCGCCGAGGCGACCGGAGTGCCGCTGTCCTACTTCACCAACGTCGACCTCCACACCACGCCCGGCGTGCTCGGGGGGGCGCGCGGCTACGTGTCGATGGGCCACGACGAGTACTGGACGCCGACCATGCGCCGGGTCGTCGTCGACGCCCGCGACGCCGGCACCAACCTCGCCTTCCTCGGCGCCAACACGATGTACTGGCGGATCCGCCTCGAGTCTCGGGCCACCGGTCCCGCTCGCGTGGTGGTGGGCTACCGGCACGATGCTCACCTCGACCCGCTGTACACGCAGGGGTCGCCAGAGGCGACCGCGATGTTCCGAGATCCGCCCGCCCCGCGTCCCGAGCACGATCTGCTGGGCATGCAGTACGAGTGCTATCCGGTCGACACCGACTACGTCATTGCGACGCCGGGCTGGTGGGGCTTCCGCGGCACCGGCGTACGGCGTGGTGACCACGTGCACGGCCTCGTGGGGCCTGAGGCGGACCGGGTCTACCCCGACGCCCGGCTGCCCCGCCCGCTGCAGGTCCTGGCCCACTCGCCGTACTCCTGCAGAGGGGTGACCACCTCGTCGCAGTCGGTCTACTACTCGACCGGCTCCGGTGCCGGTGTCTTCAACGCGGGCACGCTGCGCTGGGGCTGTGCGATGGTCGACCGGTGCGAGCGCCCGCTGGGCGAGGCGACCCTGCGGTTCACCCGGACCGTCACCGGCACGCTGGTCACCGAGTTCGCCCGCGGACCCGTCGGGCGGAGGCACCCGGCCCACGACAACGTCGACGCCTTCGACCTCTCCACGGTCAACACCGTCCCGGCGAGTTGAGGCAGCGCGGGAGCGATTCGGCCATGATGAACCGCATGGGCCTCCCACGCACTCGCGCTGCCGCGGCAGCAGTGGTCGTGGCCTCGCTCGCGGCGGGGTGCTCCGCCGGGGCACCGCCGGACGATCCCAGCACCCCCGAGTCCGCGGCCCTGCGCGTGCAGACCGTCTCCGGTGCCGAGCGCCTCGACGAGCGCACCCGGGCAGACCACGAGGGCGCCGTCGGCGACGTGCTCTCGGCCTACGTCGTGGGGGCGTTCCTGGGTGAGTTCCCGCGCGAGGCGTTCGTCGGCTCCTTCGAGTCCTTCACCAGCGAGGCGGCCCGCGAGGCCGCCGGCGACATCGACCTGCTCACCGCAGCGGCCGTCCCGGGCGCGACCGCCGTGCGCGCGACCGAGCTCGACGCCCGGCTGTCCTTCCTGACCCAGGGCGGCACGGTCCATGGCGGCACTGCGACCGTCCACTTCGCCTTCGAGGCGACGATGGAGGACGGCAGCACCCGGCCACTCACGCTCGACGGGCGCTTCATGCTGGAGGCCGAGCGCGAGACCTGGTCGGTGTTCGGCTACGACGTCAGGTTCGACGACGGCGACGGTGCACCCGTCGAGGTCGAGTCCGGATCCCCGTCCACCGGGGCGTCGTCGTGAGGGCCGCCCTGCGCAAGGCGCGCCGCGTCACCGTGCGGCTGGCCCTGCTCGGCGCGGTCGTAGTGGCCGTGCCGAACGGGTCGGTCCACCCGACCACGATCAGCCTGACCACGATCGGCACCGCCAAGGCGGTCGACCCCGGCGGCGACGTGCTGTGGGTCCTCGCCCTGGGCTCGGAAGCCCCGCCGGGGACCGACGTGCTGCAGGGCCGCACCGATGCCATCCAGCTCATCGGCGTGCACTGGGGCGGCCGCCGGGCAGTGGCGATCGGACTCCCCCGCGACCTGTACGTCGACCTGCCC
>JAKFET010000109.1:0-13672 GCA_036675575.1 Acidimicrobiaceae bacterium | reverse complement strand
CGAGCCGGTAGCCGGTGTAGGGCTCCCAGATCCGCTTCACCTCGGGGTCGTCGGCGTCCACGTTCTCGAGCACGGTCACCCGGTCGATCAGCACCTCGGCCCGGTAGCCGGCGAGCAGCTCGAGCGCCGGGTCCGGGCCTCTCGTGATCCCTCCGTCGATGTCGACGGTCACGTGCGGGTGGAAGGGCCGCTTCTCCTCACGCTCGAGGACGCCCGCCCAGCAGGCCCGCTGCAGCTCGCAGACCGGACCCCACGGGTCGACGGCGAGGAAGCGCACCGGCGAGGACTCGTCGAAGGTGTCGACCGGGCCGAGCGTGAGGTCCATGGGCGACGACCGACGTGCGGCCGCCTGCACGACCGCCAGCGCATCGGCGATGTCGTCCTCGCGCAGGTTGATCGGCGGGACCAGGGTGACGTGGGGCTCGATCCTGCCCAGCTGGCGGTCGCCGAGGGCCCGGCGCAGTGCATCGATCTCGATCGACGCCGGCGGCGGGATCAGCAGGGCGACGGCGAAGCGGCGGCGCGGCACGGGCGCCACCGTAGGTGGCGCCCGTGCCGGCTCGATCGGTGTTGTGCGCGCCTAGTGGCTGGCGGTCTGGCCTGCGGCCTCGAGGCGGGCGTGGGCCCGGCGCAGGGCGGCCTCGGCGTCGGTGTCGTGCTCGCCCCGCAGGGCGGCCTCGGCCTGCTCCTTGGCCCGGCGGGCCCGCTCGACGTCGATCTGGCTGGAGAGCTCGGCGACGTCGGACAGGATCGTGACCGTCGATGTCTCGGCCGAGCCGGACACCTCGACGAAGCCGCCGTGGCAGGCGACCTTCTCGTCCGTGCCGCCGCCGGTGGGCCGGATGGTGAGCACGCCCGTGCCGAGCGCGCCGACGAAGGGCGCGTGGCCGGGCAGGAACGCGATGTCGCCGCCGCCCAGGGTGCGGGCGATGACCATCTCGGCCTGGCCGGACCACAGGATGCGCTCGGGCGAGACCAGCTCGACCTGCATCGGCATCCCGATCACTCCCCGCCGGAGGACTTGCGCAGCTGGTCGGCCTTGCGACGGGCGTCGTCGGCGCCGCCGACGTTGAGGAACGCCTGCTCGGGCAGGTCGTCCAGGTCGCCGTTGATCAGCTGCTCGAAGGAGTCGACCGTCTCCTCGGCCGGCGTGAACACGCCGGGGAGGCTGGTGAAGACCTCGGCCACGAACATCGGCTGGGACAGGAACCGCTGGATCTTGCGAGCCCGCGAGACGAGGATCTTGTCCTCCTCGGAGAGCTCGTCGAGACCGAGGATGGCGATGATGTCCTGGAGCTCCTTGTAGCGCTGGAGGATCTCCTGGACGCGGGTGGCCACGGCGTAGTGACGGTCGCCGACGACCTCGGGCGACAGGATCGACGAGGTCGAGGCGATCGGGTCCACGGCCGGGTAGATGCCGAGGGCGGCGATGTCGCGCGACAGCTCGGTGGTGGCGTCGAGGTGCGTGAAGGTGGTGAACGGCGCCGGGTCCGTGTAGTCGTCGGCGGGCACGTACACGGCCTGCAGCGAGGTGATCGAGCGACCCTTGGTCGAGGTGATGCGCTCCTGGAGCGTGCCCATCTCGTCGGCCAGGGTGGGCTGGTAGCCCACGGCGGAGGGCATGCGGCCGAGGAGCGTGGACACCTCGGAGCCGGCCTGCACGAACCGGAAGATGTTGTCGATGAAGAGCAGCACGTCCTGGTTGCGCTCGTCGCGGAAGTACTCGGCGATGGTCAGGGCCGAGAGTGCGACCCGGAGGCGCACGCCCGGAGGCTCGTCCATCTGGCCGAACACGAGGGCGGCCTTGTCGAGCACCGACGTGTTCTCGTCGATCTTGGTCTCGCCCATCTCGATGAACAGGTCGGTGCCCTCGCGGGTGCGCTCGCCCACGCCGGCGAAGGCGGACACGCCACCGAACTGGGAGGCCACGCGGTTGATCATCTCGGTGATGAGCACGGTCTTGCCCACGCCGGCGCCGCCGAAGAGGCCGATCTTGCCGCCGCGCAGGTACGGGGTCAGGAGGTCGATGACCTTGATGCCGGTCTCGAACACCTCCTTCTTCGGGGCCAGGTCGGCGAAGTCGGGGGCCTGGCGGTGGATCGGGCGGTAGCCGTCGATCTTGGACATGTCGAGGGACTCGACGTCGAGGGGCTCGCCGAGCACGTTCAGCACGTGGCCGAGCACGCCGTCGCCCACGGGCATCTGCAGCGGGTGGCCGAGGTTGCGCACCTCGGTGCCCCGCGTCAGGCCGTCGGTCGGCTTCATGCAGATGGCCCGCACGCGGCTGCCGCCGAGCTGCTGGGCCGTCTCGGCCATGACCCGGATCGACTCGCCGCCGACCTCGATGGTCATCTCGAGGGCGGTGTTGATGTCGGGGAGCGCCCCGGTGGGGAACTCCACGTCGACCACGGGGCCGGCGATGGCCACGACGCGGCCCGACTTGAGCTGGCCGGCTTCTTGGCTGGTGGGCTCGGTGACGGTCACGGGTGCTCCTAGCGGTTGTAGTCGACGGAGTCGACGAGCAGGTCTCCGATGCCGAGGGCATCGTCGGGGATCAGGTCCATGCCGTCGCTCTTGCTCTGGCGGAGGGCCTCGGCACCGCCGACGATCTCCATGATCTCGGTGGTGATCGAGTCCTGGCGGGCGCGGTTCATGGCACGGGAGAGCTTGGTGATGAGCTCCTCCGCGTTGTCGGTGGCCGACTTCATCGCCCGCTGCTGGGCGGCGAAGAAGGAGGCCGCGCCCTCGAGGAGGGCGGAGAACAGGCGGGCCTCGGCGTAGCGGGGCAGGAGCCGGTCGAGGATCTGCTCCGGACCGGGCTCGAACTCGTAGTCGGCCGAGGGGCCGTCGGTGGCCGTCTCGGTGATGGCGGAGGTGTCGAGCGGCAGGAACTGGCGGGTGACCACCTGCTGGGTGCCGGCCGACAGGAACTGCGTGTAGACGATGTCCACCCGGTCGTAGGTGCCGTCCTCGAACTTGGGCACCACGGCCTCGGCGATGCGCCGGGCGTCCTCGTAGTGCGGCTCGTCGAGGAAGCCGGTGAAGGAGTCGGCGATCTCGTGGCCACGGAAGCGGAAGTAGCCCTCCACCTTGCGACCGACCGCGATGAGCACCGTGTCCTTGCCGTCGCGGCGCTGGGCGGCCATGTTGCGCTCGCCCATGCGGATGGCGTTGGAGTTGTACGCACCGGACAGGCCGCGGTCGCCGCCGACCACGATGGTGGCGATGGTCTGGACCTGCTCGCGCTGGGCGAGCAGCGGGGCGCCGCCGCCGGCGCCGGCCGCCGCGAGGTTCCGGATCACCTCGGTGATCTGGTCGGCGTACGGGCGGGCGGCGAGGACGCGCTGCTGCGACTTGACGATCCGACTGGCGGCGATGAGCTCCATCGCCTTCGTGATCTTCTTCGTGGTCTGCACCGACTTGATGCGTCGGCGCAGGACGCGCTCCTTGCCGCCTGCCACTACGACTCCTCGGTGACCGTGGTCTCGAACTGGTCGGTGAAGCCCTGCAGGGCCGCCTTGAGGTCGTCCTCGGAGGGGATCTTCCCGCTGTCGCGGATGCCGTCGAGGATGTCGCGATGGCGGTTCTCGAACCAGCCCAGGAGGTCGGCCTCGTAGCGCTTCACGTCCTCGACCGGGACCGAGTCCAGGAAGCCGTTGGTGCCGGCGTACAGCACCACGACCTGCTCCTCGACCTTGAGGGGCGAGTTGAGGTCCTGCTTCAGCAGCTCGACCAGGCGGTAGCCGCGGTCGAGCGTGGACTGCGACACGGCGTCGAGCTCGGAGCCGAACTGGGCGAACGACTCGAGCTCGCGGAACTGGGACAGGTCGCCCTTGAGCGTGCCCACCGCGGTCTTCATGGCCTTGATCTGCGCGGCGCCGCCCACTCGGGACACCGACTGACCCGTGTCGAACGCCGGGCGGATGCCGGACTTGAAGAGGTCCTCCTGGAGGAAGACCTGGCCGTCGGTGATCGAGATCACGTTGGTCGGGATGTAGGCCGAGATGTCGCCGGCCTTGGTCTCGATGATCGGCAGCGCCGTGAGCGAACCGGCGCCCAGCTCGTCGGAGAGCTTGGCGGCCCGCTCGAGCAGGCGGCTGTGCAGGTAGAACACGTCACCCGGGTAGGCCTCGCGGCCCGGGGGACGGCGCAGCAGCAGCGACACCTGGCGGTAGGCCTCGGCCTGCTTGGACAGGTCGTCGTACACGACGAGGGCGTGCTCGCCGTTCTCCATCCAGTGCTGGCCCATGGCGCAGCCGGAGTACGGGGCGAGGTACTTGAACGGCGCCGGGTCGGAGCCGCCGGCCACGACCACGACCGTGTAGTCCATGGCGCCGTGCTCGGCGAGGGTGCTCACGGTCTGGGCGACCGTGGACTCCTTCTGACCGATGGCGACGTAGATGCACTTCACCCCGAGACCCTTCTGGTTCAGGATGGTGTCGATCGCGATGACGGTCTTGCCGGTCTTGCGGTCGCCGATGATCAGCTCGCGCTGGCCCCGACCGATCGGGGTCATCGAGTCGATGGCCTTGATGCCGGTCTGGAGCGGCTCGTGCACGGGCTGGCGACCCATGATGCCGGGGGCCTGGATCTCCATGCGGCGGGTGCCGACGTTGGTCAGCGGGCCCTTGCCGTCCACGGGGATGCCGAGGGCGTCGACGACGCGGCCGAGGAGGCCGTCACCGCAGGGCACGGAGAGGATCTCGCCCGTGGCCCGCACGGCCTGGCCCTCGTTGATGTGGTCGACCTCACCGAGCACCACGGCACCGATCGACTCCTCGTCGAGGTTCAGGGCCAGGCCCTTGGTGCCGTCCTCGAACTCGAGCAGCTCGTTCACGGCGCAGCCGGGAAGCCCGGTCACGCGCGCGATGCCGTCGCCGACCTCGGCGATGCGGCCGACCGTGGCCGTGCCGATGGACGGGTCGAACCCCTCGAGGTTCTTGCGGATCGCAGCGGCGATGTCGCCGGCGTTGATGTTCAGATCAGTCATGTGGAGAGCCCCTAGATGGCTTGCTTCAGCAGGTCGAGACGCCGACGGACCGAGCCGTCGATGACGGTGTCGCCGATCTGGGCGACGAGCCCGCCGAGGACGGACGGGTCGATGACGACCCGGACGTCGACCGGCTTGCCCACGGCCGTCTGCAGCGCAGCGGCCAGGCGGGTCTTCTGGTCGTCGGAGAGGTCGATGGCAGACCGGACCACGGCGACCTCGCGACCACCCTCGGCGGCGCCGAGCGAGACGAGCTCGTCGGCGATGCCGGTGAGGTCGCGGGCGCGGCCGGCGGCCACGACCATCGACACGGTGGCGGCGGTGGACTTGGACACCTTGCCTGCGAGGAGGTCCTCGACGATCTGCTGACGACGGGCGACCGGCACCTGGGCGTCGGTCAGGGTCGACAGCAGCTCCTCGGACCCGCCGAGCGTGCGGGACAGGCTGAACAGCTCGTCCTGCACCGTCGAGAGCTCGCCCTCGGCGCGGGCCACCGAGGCGATCGCCGCGGCGTATGCCTTGTCACGCTCGGTGCCCATCGTCACGCCTGCCCGTTGGAGGGAGCGGCCTGGACCCGGTTGATGTAGTCCTCGATGAGGCGGGTCTGGGCGTCGCGGTCGAGGTTGGCGCCCACGACGCTCTCGGCTGCGCCGATCGCGATGGTGGCGACCTCGCCGCGGAGCTCGGACATGGCCTGGCCCTTGGCGGCGTCGATGTCGGCCTGGGCGGCCGCACGAGCAGCAGCGAGCTCCTCGTTGAGGCGCGCCTGCTGGTCGGCACGGAGCTGGTCAGCGCCCTGGCGGGCCTCCTCGATGATCCGCGCCGCCTCGGCCTTGGCGTCGGACACCTTGGACTCGTAGTCGGCCTTCACGGCCTCGGCGTCGGCCTTCGCCTGCTCGGCCGCATCCAGGTCGCCCTGGATCTTGGCCGTGCGCTCCGTCATGGCGCGCTTGGCGGCGGGGAAGCCGAACTTCAGCATGAAGAACAGGACCGTGAGGAAGCCGATGGCGCCCCAGATGATCTCGTTGAGCTCGGGCAGCAGGACGTTGGGAGCCTCGATGCAGCTCGCAACGATCTCCTCCACCTCGTGGAGGGCGTCCTGGTACTCCTCGCTGTCGTGGTCCAGGCCCTCGGTCTCGCCCTCGAAGCGGCCGATGGCCGCGAGGATGACCTCTTCGTCCTGGATGTCTTCCTCGACGCCCTCGACGGTGCAGCCTTCGATCGATTCACCGGTGGCGCCAGCAGGCGACGCGGTGAAGACGAGCGCTGCGACCCCGAGTGCTGCGAGGAGCAGCAGTCTCGTGATTCGTCGCATGCGGTCCTCCGCTCAGGCCTGGCCGAGGAAGAAGACCACGAAGCCGATGAGGGCCAGGGCCTCCACGAAGGCGATGCCGAGGAACATCGTGGTCCGGACCATGCCGGCGGCCTCGGGCTGACGGGCCATGGCCTGGACGGCCTGGCCGACCAGGTAGCCGATGCCGATGCCGGGGCCCAGGGCCCCGATGCCGTACGTCAGTGCTGCAAGGCCGGTGTCGGTGATTTCGGCGAGGATCATGAGAGGTCCTCTCTCCTTGTGTGGGTTGGGTTGGGACTTGGGATTCGGATTGCGAAGGGGGAGATCAGTGCTCGTGGCTGGTGGCCGAGTCGATGTACACGGCTGCGAGCAGCGTGAACACGTAGGCCTGCAGGAACGAGACGAGGATCTCGAAGGCGGTGAAGAAGATCACCGCGAAGAGGGGCAGCGGGAGGAAGACGGCGTACCACTTCTGGGTCCACAGGGCCGCCGTGAGCACGGCGAAGGTGACCAGGAGGATGTGGCCGGCGAGCAGGTTGGCGAAGAGACGCACCATCAGCGAGAAGGGCCGGACGAGGAAGTTCGACACGAACTCGATCGGCACGATGATGGGCAGCAGGCCGGCGGGCACGCCCGGCGGGATGAGGCTGTGCTTCAGGTAGCCGATGGGGCCGTGCTCGACCATGCCGGCGATGTTGAAGACGAACCACACGAACACGGCGAGGAACATCGGCAGGGCGATGCGGGCCGTGGCCGGCATCTGCACGCCGGGGATGATCTCGAAGATGTTGCAGAAGAAGATGAAGAAGAACAGGGCCGTGAGCATCGGCGCCCACTTGAGGCCCCGCGGCCCCATGGACTGCATGACGATGCCGTCCTCGATGAAGTTCACGGAGGACTCGGCCACGTTCTGCATGCCCGTCGGGACCAGCTTGCGCTGGTTGCCGAGGACGAAGATCAGCATCGTGAGCAGGGCCGCTGCGAAGTAGATCAGGACGACCTTGTTGATCGCGAACGCCGTGTCCTCGAAGAGGAAGGCGGGCCAGTCGACGATGTGGCTCAGCGGCGGGAACTCGAGACCGAAGATCACTGGGCTCGCTCCTTGGATGCGAAGGTTGCGGGGGCGGTCGCGGGCTTGAGGCCCGGGTGGGCGAGGCTGGCCGACACGTACCGGAGCTCCCAGAAGAGCAGGCCGAGGTGCGTGACGACGAGCGTGAGCCCGAGGCTGGTGAGGTGGATCCAGTCGAGGTCCTGCAGCAGGAGCACGATCAGGAAGAGCAGGCCGATGCGCACGGCGTAGCCGCCGAGGGCGACGCCCATGAGCAGGCCGAGGCTGATGCGCCCGGCCCAGACGAGGCTGGCGGCGGCGAGGGCCAGGTTGCCGGCGACGAGGGCGACCCCCACGCCGGACGACAGGGCACCGTCGATGCCGGCGAGCAGGCCGGCGACGACGACCACGACGGGGGCCACGGGCAGGGCGTTGCGGAGGAGGTCCCCCACGAGCTCGTACTCGGGGGCCTCACCGGCGGGGGCGGCGACGGGGATCACGCCTGGGCCCGCCGGTCGGACCACAGGTCCCGGTCGTCGGCGTCGGCGGGAGCGGCGTCGCGGTGAGCGCCACGGGCCCAGCGGCTCGTGGACTCGAGCTGGCGCATCTCGGCGTCGTAGGTGAACCACATCTTGACGATGGTGGAGACCAGCGCGAGGGCGGCGAGGCCGATGGTGAACCAGGGGGACGTGCCGAGGCGGCCGTCGACGAGCCAACCGAGGCCACCGAACACCAGGGGTGTCACGGCGAGCTCGATGCCACGGGCCGACTCGTCACCGAGCAGCTCGTTCAGGGCTGGCTTGTCGCTTCTCGGGGGCACGGTTCGAGGGGGTCCTTCGGCGCGCTTGTGAATCGTTTCGCAATCTAGGAACCCAGGTCGCGACACGGCAAATCCGAGTCCCCCGACAGCGGGCGCAACGTAGCAGGACCCGGGCGCGGGGTGTCCGGCGTCACGTCGCAGCCGGACAGCTCACTGCCGGCGTGCCCGGCGCTCCGTGCGGGCCCGCGGGTGGAGCACCGTGTAGAGCAGCAGTGCCAGGGCGGCGATGCCGATGGGCAGGGCGCCGTCGTCGGAGTCGGTGTACACGGGGTACAGCACCAGCCCGGACAGCAGGGCTGTCCAGAGCCACAGGATCAGCACGCTGCGGCGCTGCCCGTGGCCGAGGTCCATCAGGCGGTGGTGCAGGTGGCCCTTGTCGGCCTCGGCGAAGCTCATCCCCTTGCGGACCCGGCGCACGATGGCGAAGGCGGTGTCGAAGATCGGCACGCCGAGGATCACGAGGGGGATGAACAGCGGGGCGAAGAAGAAGAACGTCTGGCTCGAGGAGTCGGCCAGGGAGTTGCCGCCGACGGCGATGGACGACGCCGCCATCAGCAGGCCGAGCAGCAGCGCGCCGCCGTCGCCCATGAACACCGACGCCGGGTTCCAGTTGTGGGGCAGGAAGCCCACGCACGCGCCGCAGGTGGCCAGGGCGACGAGGGGGGCGACGTTGTCGGCGGGCAGCTGGGCGACCGCCGGGTCACCCAGCTTGTCGGCGAACAGGAACAGGGCCCCGGACGCGATGGCGACGATGCCGGCCGCCAGCCCGTCGAGGCCGTCGATCAGGTTGATGGCCTGGCACATGCCCACCACCCACAGCACGGTGACGAGGGCGGCGAGGTCGGGTGACAGGTCGATCAGGCCGATCTCGGGCATCCGGAACAGCAGGATCGACACGCCGGCGAAGTTCAGGATCGAGCCGGCGAGCACCGTGCCCGCCGTCTTGGCCGGCGCGGAGATCTCGCGGACGTCGTCGATGGCGCCGACGGCGTAGACGACCACGGCCGCGATGGCGACGCCGAGCGGGATCGTCGGGGCGGTGAAGATGGCACCGAACCCCCCACCCCGCCAGCCGACGAGCATCCCGGCCAGGAACCCCCCGAGCAGGCCCAGGCCGCCGAGGGTGGGCGTGGGCTTGGCGTGGACGCGGCGGTCGTCGGGGACCGCGATCGCGCCGAGGTGCCCGGCCAGGCGACCCGCGAGCGGGGTCAGCACCAGCGTGGTGAGGGCAGCGGCGGCGAAGACCAGGAGCGCGTCCATGGTGGCGAGGCGCGCCGGCCGGGCCGGCGCCGGCGGCTAGGCCGGGTAGGGCTCGAACTTGCCGCAGAGGGTGCGGACCTCGTCGCGCACGGCGGCGATCTCGGTCTCGTCCTCCCGGCCGTCGAGGGTCCGCACGATCAGCTCGGCGATGGTGTCCATCTCGTCCTCGCCCATGCCCTGGGTGGTGACCGCCGGCGTGCCGATGCGCAGGCCGGAGGTGATGTAGGGCGGACGGGGGTCGTCGGGCACGGTGTTCTCGTTGAGCGAGATGCCGGCCCGGTCGAGGGCGAGGCGGGCCTTCTTGCCCGACAGGTCCTCGTCGTAGGAGCGCAGGTCGACGAGCAGGAGGTGGTTGTCGGTGCCGCCGGACACGAGGCGCAGGCCCCGACCGGCGAGGCCCTTGGCCAGCGCCTCGCAGTTGCGCACGACCTGGGCGGCGTAGAGCCGGAACTCGTCGGTGGCGGCCTCGGCGAAGGCGACGGCCTTGCCGGCGATGACGTGGTCGAGGGGACCGCCCTGCAGGCCGGGGAAGATGGCCTTGTCGATGGTCTGGGCCAGCTCCTCGGTGCACAGGATGGTGCCGCCGCGCGGGCCGCGGAGCGTCTTGTGCGTCGTGAAGGTGACGATGTCGGCCATCGGCACCGGCGAGGGGTGCGCACCGCCGGCGATCAGGCCCGCGATGTGGGCGGCGTCGAACATGAAGTACGCCCCGACCTCGTCGGCGATGTCGCGGAAGGGCTGCGGGTCGATGATGCGGGGGTAGGCGGTGGCGCCGGCGACGATGATCTTGGGCCGGTGCGCCAGCGCCAGGTCGCGCACCTGGTCGAAGTCGATGCGCTCGTCGGACGGCGTGACGCCGTAGGAGACGAAGTCGTAGAGCTTGCCGCTGGCGTTGACCGGGCTGCCGTGGGTGAGGTGGCCGCCCTGGTCGAGGCGCAGGCCGAGCACCGTGTCGCCCGGGTCGAGCAGCGCGAGGTAGACGCCCATGTTGGCGTTGGCGCCGGCGTGGGGCTGCACGTTGGCGTGGGCCGCACCGAAGAGGGACTTGGCCCGCTCGATGGCGAGGGCCTCGACCTCGTCGATGACCTCGTTGCCGCCGTAGTAGCGCTTGCCGGGGTAGCCCTCGGAGTACTTGTTGGTGAGCACCGAGCCGGTGGCCCGCATGACGGCCGGAGAGGTGAAGTTCTCCGAGGCGATCAGCTGGATGGTGGTGTTCTGGCGCTCGACCTCGCGGTCGATCAGGCCGAACAGCTCGTCGTCGTCGATCTCGGGCCAACCCATCAGCCCAGGATGCCACCTTCGCCGGCCTCGATCGCAGCGATCCCGTCGATGCGGCGCTGGTGGCGGCCGCCCTCGTAGGGCGTGGTGAGCCAGATCCCGAGGATCTCGTCGGCGAGGCCGGTGGCCACGACCCGGGCGCCCATGGCCAGGACGTTGGCGTCGTTGTGCTCCCGGCTCATGCGTGCGGTGTAGAGCTCGTTGCAGAGCGCCGCCCGCACGCCGCGCACCTTGTTGGCCGCGATCTGCTCGCCCTGTCCGGATCCGCCGAGCACGATGCCGCGGTCGGCCTCACCGCTGACGACGGCCCGGCCGACGGCGGCCATGATCGGCGGGTAGTCGACGGACTCGGTGGAGTGGGTGCCGAGGTCGATGGCCTCGTGCCCGAGGTCGGCGATGGTGCCGAGCAGGTGCTGCTTCAGGTCGTAGCCGGCGTGGTCGGCGCCGATGGCGATGCGCAATGGGGGCTCCGGGTGGTGCGGGTCAGGGGAAGAGGTGCGAGACCACCACGTCGAGGAGCTCGTCGAGGGTCTCGGCCGTGCGACGGTACGCGGCGGCCGGGCGGCCGTAGGGATCGGGCACCTCGTCCTCGGGCGCCACGCCGAGCACGTCGGCCGGGCGGCGGCCGGCACCGATGCGAGCCAGCCACTCGCGCACGCCCTCGCCGGCGCGGCGCGGCCCGTGGGCCTCCGCCCGGCGGGCCAGGTCCGGGAGGGTGAAGGTGCGGGCGAAGGCCTCGCGATCGAGCACGGCGATCTCGCGGACGTGCATGCGCTCCATGCACAGCACCAGGTCGGGGTCGCCGAGGTGGTCGATGGTGATGCGCCGGCTGCGATGCGCCCGCAGGTCCATGCCCCGGCCGGCCAGCAGCTCCACGGCCGGCGGCGACGCCGGGCGGTCCTCGGTGACGAAGCCGGCGGAGGAGATCTCGGCGGGCACGCCTCGCTCGTCCAGCCGGTGCCGCAGCATGACCTCGGCCATGGGCGAGCGGCAGATGTTGCCGGTGCAGACGACGAGGATGCGGACGGGGGGCGCGTCGATGGCCGGAGGCTACCGGGGGCGGGTTGCCGAGCCCGGGGCCCGGCCCCCTAACTTCTTGACCGTTCGGTCAAGAACCTTCGGAGGTACCCCGTGTCGCTCGATCCCCGCACCCCGGTCATCATCGGCGTCGGCCAGCGCAGCCAGCGCGTCGATCGAGGTGAGCCCGAGCTCGAGCCGGTGGACCTCATGGTCGTCGCCGGCCAGGCCGCCCTCGAGGATGCAGGGGTCACCGACGCCTCCGCCATCGACTCGGTCCGCACCGTCGGGCTCCTGTCGTGGCGCTACACCGATCCGGGCTCGCTGGTAGCCGAGCGCCTCGGCGTCGGGCACGCCGTGGACAGCGGCATCTCGGCCATGGGCGGCAACTCCCCGCAGATGCTGCTGAACCAGACCGCGCTCGACATCCAGGCCGGCGAGGTGTCCTGCGTGCTGCTCGCGGGCGCCGAGTCGTGGCGGACGCGGATGAAGTACCGGGCCTCCGGGGACACCCCCGACTGGACGACCGAGCCCGAGGGCACCGAGCCGGCTCGCGAGATCGGCACCGCCGTGGAGATGAACCACGAGGCCGAGACGGCCCTCGGGATCTTCCTCCCGATCCAGGTGTACCCGATGTTCGAGCAGGCCCGCCGCCACCACCTCGGCCGCACGATGGAGGAGCACCTCCCCGAGCTCGGCGGCCTGTGGGCGCGCTTCTCCGAGGTCGCGGCGCGGAACCCCCATGCCTGGATCCAGGAGCCGATGACGGCCGAGGAGGTCGTGACCCCCTCCCCCACCAACCGCATGGTCGGCATGCCGTACACGAAGGTCATGAACTCCAACAACGCCGTCGAGCAGTCGGCCGCGGTGCTGGTCTGCTCCGTCGAGGTGGCCGAGCGCCTCGGCGTGCCGCGCGACCGCTGGGTCTTCCCGCTGGCCGGCTCGGACGCGCACGAGCACCCCTACGTCTCCCACCGCGACACCCTCTACACCGCCCCGGCCGTGGGCATCGCCGGCCGGGCCGCGCTGGCGGAGGCCGGCCTCACCATCGACGACATCGACCACGTCGACCTGTACTCGTGCTTCCCCGTGGCCGTGCAGGTCGGCGCCGACGAGCTCGGCCTCGACCTCGACCGCCAGCTCACCCTCACCGGCGGCCTCAGCTTCGCCGGCGGACCGTGGAACAACTACGTGATGCACTCGATCGCGGCGATGGTCGAGACGCTCCGCGCCGACCCGGGCAGCACCGGGCTGGTCTGGGCCAACGGCGGCTACCTCACCAAGCACGCGTTCGGCATCTACTCGACCGAGCCGCCGGCCGAGGGCTTCCGCCACGCCCACCCCCAGGACGAGATCGACGCGCTCCCCTCGCGGGAGGTCGCAGCGGACCACGACGGCGAGGCCACCATCGAGACCTGGACCGTCATGCACGGCAAGGGCGGTGAGCCGGAGCAGGCCATCGTGGCGATGCTCCTGGACGACGGCCGGCGGGCGTGGGGCACCACCGACGATGCCGGCGCACTCGCGACGATGGTGGCCGAGGACGTGATCGGGCGCCGCGTGCACCGCAGCGCCGAGGGTCGGGTCAGCCTCCTCGGCTGACGCCGGGGGTCAGTACGTGCGGCGGGCCCGGTCGTCGTCCTGGGCCAGCTCGAGGTTCTCGTGCCGGAAGCGCTCGTCGCGCGCCTCGAGCGAGGCCCGGGCGTCGGCCGGCATCTCGTCGAGGATCTTGCGGAACTGGCGGGCGTCGTAGCTGATGAGCTCGGCGTCGCTCAGCGCCACGAGCGTGGCCGAGCGCGGCTTCAGGTCGAGCAGCGCCATCTCGCCGAGCACCGAGCCGGGGCCGGCGGTGGCGATGGGGTGGCCGTTGACCACGATCTGCACCTCGCCCGAGGTGACCAGGAAGGCCTCGCGGCCGACCTCGCCCTGCTGGGTGAGCACCGCGCCCTTCTCCGCCTCGACGGG
>JAKFET010000214.1:0-1953 GCA_036675575.1 Acidimicrobiaceae bacterium | reverse complement strand
GAGCTGATGATCAACGGCGCGCTGCTCGCGCTCATCGCGCTCTGGGCACTCAGCACCGGAGGCAACCCGCAGGGGCAGATGCTGGCGATCGTGTTCATGACCGTGATGGCGATCGAGATGGCGCTCGGTTTCGCCCTCATCACGAACGTGTACCGGGTGCGACGGGCCGACATCACCGAGAAGCTGCGAAAGCTCAAGGGATGACGGTCGCCCTGCTCGTGCTCTTCCCCGCCCTGGGTTCCGCGTCGATCCTCGGGTTGCGGCACCGCCCCCGCACCGTCGGTGCCGCTGCGGTCGGCGCGGTAGTCGCCACCCTCGCCGTCGCCATGGTGGCGGCCTGGGCCGAGCCGGGGCTGGCGTGGCGCTGGAGTGACGCCCTCGAGCTGAGCGTCGCGGTCGACGGCTTCGCCCGGGTCATGGTGGTCCTGATCCCGGTTGTGGCGGCACCCGTGCTCACCTACGCGGCCGCCACCGTCGAGGAGGGCCGAACACGGCTGCTCGCCCTCATGCTCGGCTTCGTGGCTGCCATGGAGCTTCTCGTCGTGGCGTCCGACCTGCTCACCCTGCTCCTGGCGTGGGAGCTGATCGGTGCGTTCTCGTGGGCGCTCATCGGGCACGGCTGGCGAGAACGGTCCAACGGCGCCGCTGCGACGCAGGCGTTCATCACGACCCGGATCGGTGACCTGGGGCTCTACGTCGCCGCCGGCATGACGTTCGCTGCGACGGGCGGGCTCGGATACGACGACCTCGCCGCCGTCGACGGCGCCCGCCAGGACGCCCTCGCCGCAGGCCTGCTGCTCGCCGTCGCAGCCAAGTCGGCCCAGCTGCCGTTCTCGCCGTGGTTGTTCTCGGCAATGGCGGGCCCGACACCGGTGTCGGCGCTCCTCCACTCGGCGACCCTGGTCTCGGCAGGCGCCTACCTCCTCATCCGGGTGGCGCCGGCGCTGGAGCCGGTCGGGTGGTTCCTGCCCGCCGTCGCCGGCCTCGGGATGGCGACCGCACTGGCGGGTGGGGTGAGCGCCGTGCTGCAGTCCCAGGCCAAGCGGGTCCTGGCCGCCTCCACGTCGGCGCAGTACGGGCTGATGTTCGTGGCCGTCGGCGCCGGTTCGACCGCCGCCGCCGGCGCCCAGCTCGTCACCCACGCCGCGTTCAAGTCGTTGCTGTTCCTCGGCGCCGGCGTGGCCGTACATGCGGCAGGCACCGGCGACCTGGGCGGCATGAGGCTGGGACGGGTGCTGCCCCGCATCGCCGGGCTGTCGCTCGTTGGTGTCGCCGCGCTCGCCGCCATCCCGCCGCTCGGCGGCGCATGGTCGAAGAAGGAGATCGGCGCGGCCGCTGCACACAGCAGCACATGGCTCCTCCTCGGCGTGCTCGCCGCGGGTGCGCTGAGCGTCGCCTACGCGTTCCGGTACCAGCTCCTCGCCTTCGGGCGGGCTCCAGTCGGTGACGACACCGATCGACACGCCCGCGTACAACCGACCACCGCAGAACGCTGGTCGCTCGGCGTCCTCGCCTCCATCACCGTGGCGCTCTCGGTGCTGTGGCTCCCGGGCAGCAGCGAGGTCCTGGCGCGGGCCACGGGCGGCGAGCTGTACGAGGCTCCACTGTGGGAGCTGGCGGTGACCTTCGCCATCACCGGCGCCGTCGCCGCCGGCGTGTTGTGGGCGTGGCGAGCGCACCGCCTGAGCCCGTCCGCGCCTGCGGGGCGTATGGCGGTGGTCGCCGACTGGTACGGCTTGGCCCGCCTGAGCCGTGTGGCCGTGGTCGACCCGACGTTGGCGCTCTCCCGTGGCCTCGCCCGCATCGACGACCGGGTGGTGGACGCCGGTGTGCGTGGCGCGGAACGGCTCACCGGCACGCTGTCCCGGCTCGCCTGGGGACGCGCTGAGTGGAGCCTCGACGCCTTCGTGCGTGGTCTGGCCGGGGCGGTCGGCCTCGGAGCGCAGGGGACCC
>JAKFET010000248.1:0-1956 GCA_036675575.1 Acidimicrobiaceae bacterium | reverse complement strand
GGGGGTGGCACCGTCCGCACCGTCGGCGCCGGCGTGCTCGGCGGGCCGTCGGGCGCCGCGACCTCGCTGCTCGACGTGCAGGACGCGCCCAGTCCACCGGCGACGGTGAACGCTGCGATCAGGCCGCAGCGCGCCAGCGTGCGGCGACCGGCGCCTCGGCACGAGCGGGGGCGGGCCACGTCCGGATCGTAACGAGGACCCAGCTGCCGATCGGGGAGGCCCCGCAGGACTCGGGGACGGTCGTGTCGAAGCACCGGGCATGCGCCGGTCCCACTCCCGCTCCGCCCTGCCCCTCGTGCTCGTCGCCGCCCTGGTGGGCCTCGTGCTCGGCGTCGATCCGGCCGATGCCGCGCCGGGACGGGACCGGAAGGCGCCGAGGCCGACCACGATCACCTGGGCGCCCGCCGACCAGGCGACCATCACGCCCGGCTCGGAGATGGTCACCAACGGCTCGCAGTGCACCGCCAACTTCATCTTCACCGACGGCGCCTCGGTGCTCATCGGCTACGCCGCCCACTGCGCCGGCGACGGCGGCGAGGCCACCGACACCAACGGCTGCGACGCCCCGTCGCTGCCCACCGACGGCACCACCGAGGTGGAGATCGAAGGTGCGTCCCAGCCCGGCACGCTCGTCTACTCGTCGTGGGAGACCATGCAGCGGGTCGGCGAGACCGACGAGGACGCCTGCAACTACAACGACTTCGCGCTGGTCCGCCTCGACCCGGCCGACCACGGCTCGGTCAACCCGTCCATCCCGCACTGGGGCGGCCCCACCGGCCTCGAGACCGCCGGCACCGCCGAGGGCGAGACGGTCTACAGCTACGGCAACTCCAGCCTGCGCCTCGGCATCCGCGAGCTGTCGCCCAAGACGGGCCTGAGCCTCGGCACGCAGGCCAACGGGTGGACCCACCCGACCTACACCGCCTCCCCGGGCATCCCGGGCGACTCCGGCAGCGCCCTGCTCGACGCCGAGGGCAAGGCCGCCGGCGTCCTGTCGACGCTGGCCATCGCCCCGCTCGCCGGGTCCAACAACTACAGCGACCTCGCCTCGGCCCTCGACTACATGCGTAGCCACGGCGGCCCGAACGCCTCCCTCGCCCTCGGCACCGAGGCCTTCGACGGCGACCAGCTCCCCCTCGGGACCGGTCAGTAGCCCTCCCGCCGTGGCCTCGGCGTGCTGACAGCGCGCCGGTACACTCGCCCACCGCATGGGAATCCTCGATCGCGTCCTCAGAACCGGTGAAGGCAAGCGTCTGCGGGCGCTGCAGGGCCTCGTCCCGGAGATCAACGCCCTGGAGCCGACGTACCAGGCGATGTCGGACGACGAGCTCAAGCACCAGACGGTGCTGTTCCGAGAGCGTCTCGCCGCCGGCGAGGACCTCGACGACATCATGCTCGAGGCCTTCGCCGTCTGCCGCGAGGCCTCCGTGCGGGTGCTCCACCAGCGCCACTTCGACGTCCAGCTGATGGGCGGCGCCGCCCTCCACTTCGGCTGGGTGGCCGAGATGAAGACCGGTGAGGGCAAGACCCTCACCTCGACGCTCCCGCTCTACCTCAACGGGCTGTCCGGCCAGGGCACCCACATCATCACGGTCAACGAGTACCTGGCCACGTTCCAGTCCGAGTGGATGGGGCGCCTCTTCAGGTGGCTCGGCCTGTCCGTCGGCCTGATCGTCCCCGGCAACCGCGACGCCGACTTCAAGCGCGAGCAGTACGCCGCCGACATCACCTACGGCATCAACAACGAGTTCGGCTTCGACTACCTGCGCGACAACATGGCCATGAGCCGCGAGCGCCAGGTCCAGCGCGGCTTCAGCTACGCCATCGTGGACGAGGTCGACTCGATCCTCATCGACGAGGCCCGCACGCCGCTCATCATCTCGGGCCGCCTCGAGGACGCGGCGAAGCTCTACACCCGCTTCGCCGCCGTCGTGCGCGCCCTGCGCCGGGACGAGC
>JAKFET010000124.1:0-1966 GCA_036675575.1 Acidimicrobiaceae bacterium | reverse complement strand
CTCGGCCAGCTCGGGGCCCATGCGGCCGGCGAAGCCGGTGAGGGCGTTGCGGTACACGTGGGCGACGTCGACGCCTCGGCCCCGCCAGTCGGATGCGACCGCGGCAGCGTCTGCTCCCGGCCGGAGCGTGACGATGAACGTGGCCCCCTCGCCGGCAGCAGCGGTGGCCGGCGCCGGCAGCTGCGGTGCGGCTGCCGCCGCCGTCGGCACGGCGAGGACCGCCGCGGCGGCCAGCGCGGCGAGGCGGGAGAGGATCGACGTCGGCATTCGGTGCTCCTGGGTCGGCGGCGTGAGCCGTCGCTGGACCACCCGTCGCCCACGTCGGGGACGTCTCTGCTGCCCAGCACCCGTGTCATCGGTGGGGAGCGCACCCCACTTGAGCGGGATGACGCAGATGCATCACCCCGGCATGGCCGGATCACCCGCCCCGGGCGGCCCGGGCTCAGCCGCCGGCGAGGCGGCGGGCAGCGTCGGCGAGCACGTCGGCCTCGCGCTGGGCGCGCTCGGCCGTCGGCGCCTCCACCATCACCCGGATGAGCGGCTCGGTGCCGGATGGGCGCACGAGCACCCGGCCCTCGTCGCCGAGGCGGGCCTCGGCGTCGGCGATGTCGGCCACGAGGCGATCGACGAGGTCGGGGTCGCGCCGAGCGAGCCGCACGTTCACCAGCACCTGGGGCAGCGAGGTCATGGCGTCAGCGGCGAGCTCGGCGAGCGGACGGCCCGTCCGGTGCACCACGTCGAGGAGGCTGAGGGCGGTGAGGAGGCCGTCGCCGGTGGTGGCCAGGTCGGCCTGGATGACGTGGCCCGACTGCTCGCCGCCGAGGGCGGCACCCGTGCGGGCCAGCGCCTCGAGCACGTAGCGGTCGCCGACCTTGGTGTCGAGGACGGTGATGCCCCGTCGGGCCATGCCCTGGCGGAAGCCCAGGTTGGACATCACGGTGGCCACCACCGTGTCGTGGGGCAGGCGGCCCGAGGCCTGGCGGTCGATGGCGAGGATGGCGATGACGTGGTCGCCGTCGACCAGCTCGCCGGCGGCGTCGATGGCGAGCAGCCGGTCGGCGTCGCCGTCGAGGGCGAGGCCGACGTCGGCACCGTGGTCGACGACGGCGCGCTGGAGCGCAGCGGGTGAGGTGGAGCCGGCGTCGTCGTTGATGTTGACGCCATCGGGTCGGGCGTGGACCACGGTGACCTCGACGCCTGCGTCGCGCAGCACCTGCGGGGCCAGCGAGGAGGCGGCGCCGTGGGCGCAGTCGAGGACCACGGACAGGCCCGAGAGCGAGCGCCCGCCGATGGCGCCTCGCAGGCCGTCGGCGTAGGCCGCGACTGCTGCGCCGTCGTCGATCCCCACCGTGCCGACGGCCGCCCCCGTGGGGCGCTCGCCCCCGCCGCTGCCGAGCAGGTGGGCCAGCTCGGCCTCCAGGTCGGCCTCGGCCTCGTCGGCGAGCTTGTGGCCGCCCGCAGCGAACAGCTTGATGCCGTTGTCGGGGAACGGGTTGTGGGAGGCCGAGATCATCGCCCCGGGCACGTCGCGGGTTGCGGCGGCGTGGGCGACGGTGGGCGTCGGCACCACGCCGAGCAACGTGACGGCGACGCCCTCGGACGCGTAGCCGGCGGCGAGGGCGGCCTCGAGCATCGGGCCCGACCGGCGCGTGTCTCGGCCGATGACGACCGCGTCGCCGCCCAGCACGCGCGCCGAAGCTCGCCCCAGTGCGAGGGCGAGCTCCGGTGTCAGGTCCTGGTTGGCGACGCCTCGGACGCCATCGGTGCCGAAGGACAGCATCCGCCGTGGCGGATCAGCGCTTCGAGTACTGCGGAGCCTTGCGGGCCTTCTTGAGGCCGTACTTCTTGGACTCCTTCTTGCGCGGGTCGCGGCGCAGGAGGCCTTCGTGCTTGAGCTCGCCACGGCGCTCGGGGTCGAGCTCCGCGAAGGCACGGGCGAGGCCGAGGCTCATGGCGCCGGCCTGGC
>JAKFET010000083.1:0-1971 GCA_036675575.1 Acidimicrobiaceae bacterium | reverse complement strand
CCCGCCGAGGAGATCACGGTCGCCGACATCATCCGCGCGCTCGAGGGGCCGCTGGCCTCCGTGCGCGGGATCCGCCCCCACGAGCTGCCCCAGCACGGCGGCGAGGAACCCTTCGTGTCCCTCTGGGTCGCGGTGCGGTCAGCGCTGCGAGTAGTCCTCGAGTCGGTCACCCTGGCCGACATCGTCGCAGGGCACATGCCGCCGGCGGTCGCCGACCTCCTTGCGATGCCGGATGTGTGGGAGCGCCGATGACCGACCCGACAGTCGATCTCGCTCAGCTCACTTCGGCAGTGGCCACCAGCCCGGCCACGTCCTCCGTTCGTGAAGTGGGACCGTGGGGCGGATGTCGGAGATCTGGCTGATCACAGGCGCCCAGGCGTCGGGGAAGTCGACCGTGGCGGATCTCCTCGCCCGGCGTTTCGTCCGCGGCGTGCACGTGCGCGGAGGGCAGTTCTACCGGTGGGCCGTGACGGGCTGGGTCCATGTCGGCGGCGATGACGAGACCGAAGCCCGTCGACTCTTGGACCTTCGCTACCGGCTCTCGTCGCAGGTGGCGTCGGAGTACGCAGCTGCGGGGTTCACGACGGTCGTCCAGGACAACATCTACGGCGCGGACGTGGAGCGTTGGCTCGATCGAGTACCCGGACCCAAGCACTTGGTCGTCCGCCGACCTCGGGTCGAGGTGGTCGAGCAGCGAGACGCGGACCGTCAGCGAGCCCTCGGCAAGGTCGCGTATCGAGGTGGCTACACGCCTGCGATCAACGACGGCCACGTCGGCGGCACTCGGCAGGAGATCGGGCTGTGGTTGGACACGTCGGACCTGACGCCAGCGCAGACCGTGGAGGCGATCATCGAGCGAGCAGGGGAAGCGCGACTCGGCTGAGGACCCTCGCGCAGACCTGCACCGACGTGCCGACCGCTTGTGTGAGCATCGGCGGCCACGGCGCTGACGATCGCAGCGATCGTGGTTCGGCGGGACCTTTGACCTCGCCGTCGAGCTGCTGAGGACTCGATGAGGACCGAGCCGGCCAGATCGGGGCACGATCTCTGGTGAACAGGCCCCCAGGTCTGTTCCCACCACGAGCGCCCCTCCTCCGCCTCCGGATGGGGCACCCTGTGGCGTGGTCGAGCTCGGCGTCCTGGTCCTGGGTGTCGCGCTCATCGTCTGGGGCGCCGAGCAGTTCGCCGAGCACCTGGCAGCGGCGTCGGCCCAGCTCGGCGTCACGACGTTCGCGCTGGCACTCCTGCTGGCCGGCGCCGAGCCCGAGGAGCTGGCCACGGCGGTGGCCGCCGGCATCCGTGACGTCCCGGCGGTCGCCTTCGGCGACGTCGTCGGCGCCAACGCCGCCATCTGCCTGGTCGCGCTGGCGGTCGGGGCGCTCGTCGCGCCCCTGCCGTTCTCCCCGGCGACCCGGCGCTACGCCGCGCTGGCGCTGCCCGCCGGCGCCCTCGCCGTGTGGTTCGCCTGGGACGGCCGGGTCGGGCGGGCCGAGGGCGGGGTGCTCGTCGCCGCCTACGTCGGCTACGTCGCGCTGATCTGGGTCCGCGAGCGTCGTCCGCCATCGCTCGGCGAGACCGGCGAGCTGGAGGACGTGGCGACGTCGACCACCACCGGAGGCCGGGTCGGACGCGAGCTCGGTCTCGTGGTGGTGGGGACCGTCGCCATCGTGGTCGGGGCCACGATGCTGGTCGAGGCCGTTCGCCGCTTCACCGACGTCGAGGCCGACCAGACCCGGCTCTCGCTCACCATCGTGGGGTTCGCCACGGCGTTCGAGCTGGTCGTCCTGGCGTGGTCGTCGGCCCGCCGCGGGATCTCCGACGCAGTCGTCGCAGCGGTCGTCGGGAGCTACGCCTACAACGCGACCATGACCCTCGGCGCGGCCGCCGTGATCACGCCGCTCGGGGTCTCCGATGCGACCCTCCTGCGGCCTCCCATGCTCGGGATGGTCGCCGCGCTCGTCCTGGTGCTCG
>JAKFET010000001.1:0-13813 GCA_036675575.1 Acidimicrobiaceae bacterium | reverse complement strand
TCCTCGGTGACGGTGCCGTCGACGATGCGGTAGCTGCGCAGGACCGGCGCCTCGTCCCGCAGGGACACGATGACGTAGTGCCAGTCGGGGTCGGGCGCCTGGCCGATGTCGGTCGGGGACGGGTAGGCGTCGGTGTGGGTGTGGCTGTGCACCACCCCGATGATGGCGAGGCCAGCCTCGGCGGCGGCGTCGTCGGCGTCGAGGTAGTCGCGCGGCCCGATGCTGTAGATGCGCGAGGACCGCGCCGCGTTCGCCGTGGGGTGGAACCTGGGGGCCACGCTGCGGACCGGGTCTCCGATCAGCAGCCCGCACGCCTCGTCGGGCAGGCCGTCGTAGGCGTGGCCGATGATGGCGGCGTAGGCGGAGGCGGCGAGCTGCAGCACGGCGGACGAACCTATCCCCCGGCCTCGTCGCCCTCCGAGGGCTCGACGGGCACGGTGGTGGGCAGCGGCGGTGGCGGGGCCGAGGCGGACTGGCCGGGCTCGGTGCCGGTGACCTCCCAGTGCCACAGGTACTCGCGCAGCGACAGGCCCGAGGCGTGCACCCGGGCGGCGAGGTCGCGCCCCAGGTACCGGAAGTGCCAGGGCTCGTACTTGTAGCAGGTGACGTCCTCGGCCCCGGCCGGGTACGACAGCACGAAGCCGTGCTCCCAGGAGTGCTCGGCCAGCCACCGGCCGGTGGGCGTCTCGCCGAAGGACTGGTCCACGTCGGTCGCCCCGATGGGCCGCACGTCGACGGTGGTGCCGAGGTGGTGCTCGCTGTGGCCGCCACGGGCGGTGCCCTCGCTGGTCGCGTCCGGGCCGAGCTCGGCCACCCGGGCGTCGAAGAGCCGCTGCTGCTCGGCGATGGAGCGGTGCGCGGCCAGCAGGGCGACCTCGGGGAGGCCCTCTGCGATCAGGGCGTTGCGCAGAGCGGCGAGGTCGTCCACGACGATGGCCCGGATCTGGAACTCGGCGCTGTAGCCGGCCTCGGAAGCCGGGACCAGGTCCGGCGGCTGGTACTGCTCGGGCACCGCCCGCATCGGGTCGACGAGGGTGCGGTACCAGTCCTCGGGTCGGTCGTAGGCCGTGGGCTCGGACTGCTCGGGGGTGGCGCACTCGGGCGGCGGCTGGAGCGCGAGCGTCGTCGTCGTCACGGCCGTGGAGGGGGTGAGCGGGCTCGCGCTGTCGTCACCGCCGGTGACCCGGCCGACGACGGACCAGAGGAGGAACACCACGACGAGCACCCCCGTCGCCGCGACGAGGCGGCGGAGCGCGTAGTTCGGCGTCGGGCCGGGGCGGCGCGGCGGGTAGGGCTGCATCCGGGCGCCACGCTAGGCAACCGGGTCGGCCGCGACCGGGAGGGTGCCGGTAGCGTCGCGACCGCCATGCCGCCCGCCGACACCACGCTGATCGCCGCCAACCGGCGCGCCCGACGCAACTACGACATCACCGAGACGCTGGAGGCGGGGATCGTCCTGCACGGGTCCGAGGTGAAGTCGCTGCGGGAGGCCACGGTGCAGATCGCCGACGGCTTCGTGCGCTTCGAGGGCCGGGAGGCCTGGCTCCAGGGCGTGCACATCGCGCCGTACCTGTTCTCCCAGGACCACAGCGGCCACGACCCCGACCGGCACCGCAAACTGCTGCTCCACCGTCGCGAGCTCGACCGCCTGCGGACCCTCGTGGACCTGGAGCGGGTGTCGATCGTGCCGCTCTCGCTCTACTTCAAGGACGGCCGGGCCAAGGTCGAGCTGGGCGTGGGCAAGGGCCGCAAGCTGCACGACAAGCGCGAGGTCGAGGCGACCCGCGACGCCCAGCGCGAGATCCAGCGGGCGCTGGCCAGCCGCAGCCGGAGCTGACAGGCCTTCGAGACGCCTGCCGGACGAAGCACCGACCTCGTCAGCGCGGGACCATGCGCCGCAGCGCCCCCGGGAGCTGGTCGCGGGCGACGGCACCAGCTTCGGCTCGTCGGAGGACATCGACCTCGACCCCGGCTCGGCGGGCGAACGCCTCGGGGTCGAGGCCGGAGGCGCCGCGCACCGCCAGCACCGCTGCGCCGACCTCGGCGTGGCGCCCGCCCTGCTCGACGATCGCGTCGGCCAGCCGTCGACACACGTCGGGCGCAGCGACGGGCGTGCGCATGCACGGGTGCCGGCGACGGGCCGCCACCTCGGCATCGTCACCGAAGGTGGTCACGCCACCAGCTCCAGGTCGGCCAGGGCGGCGAAGCGGGGGTCGGTGGCGACCAGCTGCCGCAGCCGGTTGCGACCCCGGCAGATGCGCTGGCGCATGGCGTCGGGGGTGGTGCCGTAGCGGGCGGCCAGGGTGTGGGCCGGGGACGGATCGCCCTGGTCCTGCTGGACCCGGTAGTCCAGCAGGCAGACCAGGGCGACGTCGTCGACCCGGGCGGCCCGGGCGGCCTCGGCGACCAGCTCGACCCGGGGATCCTCGGCCACGAGGCGGGCGAAGGCCTCGGCCAGGGAGTCCTCCGCCGAGCGGGCGGCCGGCTCGGCCTCCCGGTCGGCACCGGACCAGTGCTCGTCCAGCGGGTCGGCGTGGATGCCGACCCAGCGGTTGACGACGCCCCGGATGCGCCCCTCGGCCCACCACCAGGGCAGGGCCCCGCCCGGCCGCCACGCGGCGGCGACCGAGTGCAGCTCCATGCAGGCGTCGAGCACCAGCGAGTGGAGGTCGTCGGCCGTGACGACCTCGACCCCGCAGGTGCGCAGCTGGCGCCGCACCACGCCGGCGACCCGGTGACCGTGGTGCTCGGCCAGGGCGAAGATGGCCGCCGTGTCGCCGGACGCGAGCCGGGACATGATCGCCTCGACGGTGAAGGGGTCGTCGGCGGGTGGTCGGGACGGGGAAGCGCTGGCCGGACTCATGGGGACCATCATCCGCAGGGGGTCTGACAGGAACTCCCCGAGGAGCGGTCACGGCCCGGCGGTACCATGGACACGTCGGCCACGGCCGGCGCTGCTCATTGACAAGGGGCTGATCGGTTTCGACGTCGGGACCGGAAGCGACATCGTGCGACCCGAGTTGCTCAGACTCGTTAATCGGGGCAACACAACAACTGCCGAAAAGCAGTCGTTCGCTCTCGCCGCCTAGTCACTAGGTAGCGAACAGCGACACATCGCGAGCCGCAAGGCCACGCGGGGCCAGACCACCACAGCCTGGCAACAGAAGTGGTGGTGGACGGTGGGAGAGACCACTGACGGGAGGGAAAGACCCCTGACGATCGAGGAAAGACTCGACGGTGTGCCCACCCGAGGGCGCAGCAACCGTGAGCTGCAGGTTCGGGGATGGTCGTATCGCGGTGCGTGACCGCCAGACGGACGGGGGTTCGATTCCCCCCAGCTCCACGAGCGCTCGATCCAGATCGGCTCGAGCGTTGTTGGAGCTGTCCGGTGCCCCTGCAGCAAGCGTCCCGTGGGCGGAGGTCGCGCAGGTAGGTTCCGGCCATGACCCGAACCGGACGATGCCTGTGCGGACGCGTGACCTTCGAGCTGGCCGGCGACCTGATCGCCACGGCGGTCTGCCACTGCGACCACTGCCAGCGCCAGAGCGGCGGTGCGTTCTCCGTCAACCTGGTCGCCCATGAATCCCAGCTCACGATCTCCGGCGACCTGAAGACCTACGAGGAGCGCGGCGAGCTCGGCGACGACGTGTACGTGCGCCGGCGCTTCTGCGGCGAGTGCGGGTCGCCCATCGTGTCGGAGCTGGCGAAGTCCGAGGGCGTCGTGGCGGTCAAGGCCGGCGCGCTCGACGACAAGAGCGACGTCAAGCCGATGGTCGAGGTGTGGTGCGCCGATCGCCAGCCCTGGGTGGAGCTGCCCGGCATGGCGATGTCGCTCGATCGGGAGTGATCCCGGCGGGCTGACCCGGTCTCAGCGGTCCCGGAGGCCCTTGCCGGCCAGGATCGACGAGATGTGCTTCTCGACCCTCGACGCGCGGGTGCTGGCCTGCTTGGCCGCGGAGATGTCGAGGTTGTAGGCCCGTCGACGCCCCGGGGTGAGGGCCTCGAACGCAGCCCGCAGCGCCGGGTCCTCGTCGAGGCGGACCTGGAGCTCGTCGGCGAGGGCGAGGTCGGGGGTGGGCGGGACCTCGAGGCCGGCGTCCTCGACGTCGATGGCTGCCTCGACGAGCGCCGCCACGCTCGCCGCCGCTGCCTCGACCTCCTCGACGGACGTGAGCTGCATCCGGCGCGCGGAGCGGGAGTTCGGTCCCTGCTCGTGCAGCACCCCCTCCGGGTCCGGCAGGAGGGCCCCCTTGAAGAACATGAGGGCCAGGAAGTCCTTCATCTCCTGGACGATGGCGATGTTGCGCCCCTCGTGCACGTAGCAGGGCTTGCCCCACTTGATCGCCTCGTCCAAGCCGCAGCCGAGCAGGATCGGGCGCAGGGCGGCGATCTCGTCCGGCCACTGCTCGGACCGCTCGAGGTAGGCGTCGACGTCCCGGTACGTCTCCATGTCGCCGAGGGTACGTCGGGCGTAGCGGCGCGTGCTCCCGGGAACAGAGGGACCCCCATGCAGATCCCCTTCACCCACAACCCGAGGCCGACCCTCGGCGTCGAGGTCGAGCTGCACCTCGTCGACCCCCGCACCGGTGCCCTCGCCGGCGTCGCCGGCGAGCTGCTCGCCGACCTCGGCCGGGCCCACGGGGGCGAGCACCCGCAGGCCAAGCACGAGCTCTTCGACTCGACGGTGGAGATCATCACCGGCATCTGCGACACGCCGGCGGAGGCCCGGGTCGACCTCGGACGCACCCTCGAGGAGGTGCGGGCCGCCGGCGAGCGGCTCGGCGTGGTGCCGATGGGAGCGGGCACCCATCCCTTCGCCTGCGCCGACCAGCAGGAGATCTCCCCCAAGGAGCGCTACCACGCCCTGGTCGAGGAGATGCAGTGGACGGCCCGGCGCCTCCTCATCTGCGGCACCCACTTCCACGTCGGCGTCCCGAGCGGCCGCCACGCCGTCGCCGTGCTGAACGAGCTGCTGCGCCACCTGCCGCTGCTCCAGATCCTGTCGGCGTCGAGCCCGTTCTTCGAGGGCGACGACACCGGCCTGGCCTCGGTGCGACCCAAGATCTTCGAGACGCTGCCCACTGCCGGCCTGCCCCCGGAGATCGCCGACTGGGACGACTTCGAGGACTTCATGGGCACCCTGGTCACGTCCGGGGTGATCCGCTCGGTGAAGGAGGTGTGGTGGGACATCCGCCCGCACCCCGAGCTCGGCACCGTCGAGCTGCGCATGTGCGACGCGTCGCCGACGCTGCGGGAGGTCGCCGCCATCGCCGCCCTGGCCCAGTGCCTGGTGGCCGACGCGGTCGAGCGCGTCGACGCCGGCGAGCTTCCGGCCCCGCCCCGCACCTGGACGGTGCGGGAGAACAAGTGGCTCGCAGCCCGGCACGGGGTGAACGCCGACCTCATCGCCACCGACACCGGCGAGCGGCGACCAGCCGAGCTGCTGCTCGAGCAGCTCGTCGACCGGCTGGCGCCGATGGCCCGCCGGCTCGGCGCCACCGACGAGCTCGCCGACGTGCTCGACGTCTGGTGCGCCGGCCCGAGCTACCTGCGCCAGCGGGCGATCGTCGAGGGTGGCGGGTCGCTGGAGGACGTCGTCCAGCACCTGGTCCGGGAGACGGCCTCCGGGGAGATCCACCCGGTCGGCGACCCGCTCCCTCACGGCGCATGAGCGGCACGACCACGGCGATCGACCACTGGCTCGCCACCCACGGCGACGAGCTCGTCGCCCTGCGCCGGCGCCTGCACGCCCACCCCGAGCTCAGCGGCGAGGAGCACGAGACCACCGACCTCGTCGCCGAGCGGCTCACCGCAGTCGGCCTGGCGCCCCGCCGGCTCCGCTCCGGCACCGGCCTCATCTGCGACATCGGCCGCGGCCCCGGCCCGGTGATCGCCCTGCGCGCCGACCTCGACGCCCTCGCCATGCAGGACGAGAAGCGCGGCGAGCCCCGCAGCACCCGGGACGGCGTCGCCCACGCCTGCGGGCACGACGTCCACACGACCGTGGTCCTGGGCGCCGGGCTCCACCTCGCGGCCCACCCGCCGACGGGCGCCCGGGTCCGCCTCCTCTTCCAGCCGGCCGAGGAGCGGGTGCCCGGCGGCGCCCTCGACGTCATCGCCGACGGCGGCCTGGACGACGTGGCCGCCATCTACGGCCTGCACTGCGAGCCCAAGATCCCCATCGGCTCGATCGGGCTTCGGGTCGGGGCGATCACCTCGGCCACGGACGCGCTCGAGATCGTGCTCACCGGCCCGGGCGGCCACACGGCACGACCCGAGCTGACCGTCGACCTCGTCGACCTCGTCGCCCGGGTCGTGACCGAGCTCCCCGACGCCGTTCGCGCCCGCCTGGGCGGCGACGCCCCGCTGAAGCTGGTGTTCGGCGCCGTCCACGCCGGTGACGCCGCCAACGTGATCCCGGCCCGGGCCACGTTGCGGGCTGCGGTGCGCACGACGTCGGACGCGGTGTGGGCGGTGCTGCCCGACGTGCTGCACGGCGCGCTCGCCGACGTGGTCACCGACGACCGGCTCACCATCTCCGTCGACCACGTCCGAGGCGTGCCACCGGTGGTCAACGACCCCGACGCAGTCGCCGTGGCCGAGCGAGCCGTGGTCCGCACGTTCGGCGCGGGTGCCGTGGAGGCGGCGCCGCAGAGCTGGGGCGGCGACGACTTCGCCTGGTACACCCAGCAGGTGCCGGGCGCCTACCTGCGCCTGGGCACCCACGACCCGGCCAGCGGGTCGATGCTCGACCTCCACGCCGGCCACTTCGACGTGGACGAGCGGGCCATCGGCGTCGGCGTGCGGCTCCTCGTGGCCATCGTCGAGGACGAGCTGGAGGCCCGGCGCGCCGCGGCCGCCCCGTAGCCTCCGGCGATGCGAGATCGGGCACGACGGGCGGCGACGAGGGCGGTGCGATCCACGCTCGGGTACGCCGCGAACCGGCTGGCGTCGAGCGATCGGCTCATGGACGTCGTCTACGACCTCATGAACGAGACGAACTTCGCCGGGCTCGCCGAGCACGAGGAGATGCTGAGCGACTCGGTGCGCGTCGACGCCTACCACCGGGCGATCCGGCGCAACGTGCAGCCCGGCGACGTCGTGGTCGACCTCGGCACCGGCACCGGCCTGCTGGCGTTCCTCGCGATCAAGGCCGGCGCCTCGCGCGTCTACGCCGTCGAGCACTCCGACTTCATCGAGGTGGCCCGCGAGATCGCCCGCCACAACGGCATCACCGGCATCGAGTTCGTGCAGGCCAACAGCCGTGAGTTCACCCCGCCGGAGCCGATCGACGTCGTCGTGCACGAGCAGATGGGCGACGAGCTGTTCAACGAGAACATGCTGCAGAACGTGCTCGACCTGCGCGACCGGGTGCTGCGTCCCGACGGACGCATCCTGCCGGCCCGGTTCCGCCTCTACGTCGAGCCGATCTCCATGCACGAGGCGATGCGGGTCCGCCGGTTCTGGAACATCGACCTGCCCGAGGGGATCGACCTCGGACCGATGGAGACGTCCCTCGTCGCGGCCCGCTTCGACACGGGCCGCAACGAGCAGCTGTGGGTCCGGCCCGGCTCCGTGGCGTCGACCCTCGGCCCGCCAGAGCCGATCCTGGAGATCGACCTGCACGCGCTGGGCGACGTCGACGCCATCCCCCTCGACCACGTCGTCGAGCGCACGGCCGTCGCGGACGCGATCGTCGACGGTGCCTGCATCTGGTTCGACGCCGTCTTCGACGACGAGACCACCCTGACGACCTCCCCGCTGGCCACCAACACCAGCTGGGGCAACCGGATGTTCCGCCTCGACCGCGTGGTCGCCGCCGGCGAGTCGCTGCGCCTCCACGTCCACCTGGGCCAGCTCGTCGACGCCTCCACCTGGGCCGTCACCGTGATCTGAGGGCGGCGTCCGGACTCGCGGGCAGGGTGGTGCTGCAGATCGGGCGCCAAGGCCTACCCTCGAAGGCGCCGGCCCCGTGCGGCGGATCGCTGCGACAGGATTCACCGCACTGCAATGCGGGGCGGGTTGTGCCCACCGACGAAGCCGGGCATCGTGGCAGCACGATTCCGGACAGGAGGAACTGATGCACGTGCTCACGACCGCCAAGACGCTCGGCCTCGAGGCCGACGACCGTGGTGGCCTCCCCGGCACCATCGAGGAGAGCATCGTCCTCGCCGCGCTCGAGGAGCTGGCCTCGGCCCACCCCGACCACGCCGACCTGTTCATCCTCGCCTCCGACCGCGTCCGCAGCTCCCGCTCCGCCGGCCTCGAGGTCCTCGAGGCCAACAGCGTGTTCGGTCGCTACCGCGACAGCAACGAGATCCAGCTGCGCTACCGCGGCGAGATGAAGGAGGTCTTCGACGACCTGCTCATCGATCTCGCCCTCCGCGGCGTCGACATGACCGACTCCGAGGACGACACCACCGAGGTCTCCTCCCCCACCTGATCCGTCGGTCCCCCGCCCTCAGCGGGGGATCGCCGTGTACGGGTGGCGAGCGACGAACTCCGCGTTCGCCGCGACCCAGCGCACCAGGGTGCCCCGCGTCAGGCGACCGGCGTCGAGCAGGCCCAGCCAGTAGCGGAACCCGGCCTCGTCGTAGGCACGGCCGAGCACGTTCCGGTACACCCGCCCCACGTAGTCGGCGTTGGACGTCCCGGCGTAGGCGTTGCGGAACTCGGCGCTCTGCGTGAAGGACTCGGCGATCACGTCGAGCGACGCGCCCCGGTCGTAGACGTCGGTCCAGTAGCGGGCACCGGAACCGTCGGGCTCGCGGTTGAAGAAGGCGCGGTAGAGGCGGAGCACGTCGCCGTGCTCGGCCCGGAACGGCACGGTCTGCACCGAGCCGTCGGAGGCCTGCCCGGGGGTGCGCAGGAAGCCGAGGTCCGTGCCGGCCACGCCGAGGACCTGCGTGGGGTCGGCGCCGAGCCAGCGGGACACCACGGTGGCCAGCACGCTGCGGTAGTCGATCGTGTGCTTGAGGTTGCCCTCTCGGGTCAGGTCGGTCAGCGAGGGCATCGAGCCGTGGAACCCGCCCCGCACGCCCTTGCCGAGGGCGAGGATGCTCTGGCCGGCGCCGTGGTCGGTCCCGGACGAGCCGTTCGCCCCGACCCGACGGCCGAACTCGGACATGCACAGCACCAGGGCCCGGTTGGCGAAGGCGCCCGACAGCGTCTCGTGGAACGTGCGGAGGCCGGCGTCGAGCTCACGGAGGCGGGCGCCGAGCATCCCGGGCTGGCCGGCGTGGCTGTCGTAGCCGCCGTGGCGGATCGTGATGCAGCGGATCCCGAGGTCGGCGTTGACCAGGTTGGCGGCCAGGCGGAGCTGCTCGGTGAGCGAGCTGCCCTGCGCGGCACCGTAGAGCGGACGGATCTGGCCGGAGACGGCCATCATCCCGGCCGTGGTGTCGGCGAGGCGGTCGGCCAGTCCGCCGAGCCCGGTGCTGCCGGCGCCCATGGCGGTGAGGGCGGCGTCGAGGGAGCGGTTGTGCTCGCGGTCCTCCCGCACGAACCCCACCTCGGCGGGCAGGGCCGTGCCGAGCGTGCGCTCGCCGGTGAGCACCAGCGGGACGCGGGAGCCGATGGCGACCCCGTGCAGCGGGTCGGCACCGAGGCCGTCCAGGTAGCGACCCAGCCAGCCGGTGCGAGGCACGCCGGCGGCCGGCCCGCCGTGCTGGACGTCGGCCATGGCGCTGAAGTGGCTCAGGTCGGCCTTGGGGTTGCCGACGCCGTCGACGATGGCGACCTCACCCATCCCCCATCGCGACCGGACGTGGGCCAGGTGCGGGTGCAGCCCGCGGTTGCCGGTGAGGTGGAGGGCGTGCGAGGCCCCGACCGCGATGGCGCCCCGGCGCTGGTAGTAGCTCCCGTCGGCGATCGGCACGAACATGTCGAGCGGGTCGGCGCCGCCGTCGAGGGTGACGAGGACGAGGACGCCCTGGTCGGCCCGGAGCGGGGTGGCGGCGCCGGCGACGCCCTCGAGCCAGCCGGGCATCATCGAGACGCCCACGCCGGCGGCGGCAGCCTGCAGGAAGCGACGCCGGTCGAGGGACCAGGCATCGTCGGGCGCGGGGGTGGAGAGCGCGGTGACCGCCTGCTCGGTGGTGGGATCGAGGCGGCTCATGCCAGCTGGAACTCCGGGCTCATGAGGGCGAGGGACACGAGGCCCCAACGCTCGGCCCACGTGCGGGACGAGCGCTCGGTGCGGACGAACTGCTCCATGGCAGCCCGGGTGGTGGCGGACGGCTGGGTGATGCCGAAGGCGTCGAGGGCGGCGGTGACGGCCTCGGGCACGCTCCGCTTCTCCGACCCGGCGAGGAAGGTCCCGTTGTTGGCCTTCCACCCGAGCTGCTCGGCAAAGGCCGCCTTGGCCCACGCCGCCGTCGTCGAGATCCAGTAGCCGTTCGTGCCCCACCCATCGACGTTGGGCGGGCGGAACAGCTCCTGGCCCATGGCCGGCATCATCCACTGCGGCCGGATGTCGGCTGCGGTGTTCCCCGTGGCGCGAAGGCCGGCGACGATGATCTCGAAGGGGCTGCGGACCAGGCCCTGGCGGACCTCGGCCGAGCGGAACTCGGGGCGCAGCAGGATGGCGCGCACGAGGGCGTCGATCCGCAGGTCGCCGGCGATGAACCGGTTCACCAGGTCCTCGACGACGGCGTCGGACGGCTTGGGGCCGGCGAGGAAGCGCCACAGCTTGCGGGCGATGAAGGCCGCCGACGCCCGCTGCTTCGGGCCGCGCAGGATGTGCTGGATGATCTGGGGGCCGTCCCACGGCTGCGTGACGCCCATGAAGGTCTTGGCGCCGTGGTCGTGCCAGTCGGCGCGGAAGCGGTACGACCACGTGGTGGGCTCCATCGTGTGGCCGGTCCAGGCCCGGGCCGAGGCCCGCACGTCGTCCTCGGTGTACTGGCCGATCCCGAGGGTGAACAGCTCCATGAGCTCCCGGGCGAAGTTCTCGTTCGGCCAGCCGGCGGCGTTGGCCCGGTTGTCGAGGTAGATGAGCATCGCCGGGTGGACCGAGGCGGCCTGGATGAGGTCGTCGAACCGCCCCAGGCCCTTGGTGCGGTACAGCTGGTTCTGGTCGAAGAGGAGCGCGTGGGGCACCAGGTCGATCGAGCTGGGCAGGTGGCTGTGCCAGAAGAGCGTGAGCTTCTCCACGATGGGCACCGGGCTGGTGCGGGCCCGGTCGAGCCACCACCCGGTCATGGCCAGGTAGCCGTTCCACCACTGGTCCCCAACCAGGGTCGCCCCCGGGGCGGGCAGCGCCGGGCCTGCGCCCGGGGCAGGCGCGCGCGACGTGTCCAGGACGCGGTCCACCGCCGCCTCCCACGACAGCGGCACCAGCGCCTCGATCTCTGCTCTCGTCCCGCCGAAGCCGACCCGGCGCAGCAGGTGGGCGGCGTCCTCGTAGGAGGTCACCCCGGAGTTGTCGGCATCCCCGGATGCGACTTGAGCGCTCGCAGACCAATGTCAGAACCCGTGCCAGGGGTGCCACGCCGCGACGGATCGAAGGCCGGGTGGCGCACCGCGACCCGTAGCGTGGCTGCGGTGCCCGGCCTCCCCGACCAGCCCTTCGGCTCCCCCCGCCGCTGGGGCGTCCTCGTCGTCGGCATCGCCTGCCTGCTCACCGGGATCTCCCTGGCGATCACCGCCGAGCTCGGGGTCGGGTCGTGGCAGGTGTTCGAGACCGGGCTCGTCGAGGCGACCGGGCTGGGCTACGGCACGGTGGTGCTGCTCGAGGCCCTCGGCGCCCTCGCCCTCGCCTGGCTCTGGCTGGGCGAGCGGCCCTGGATCGCCACCTTGGTCCTGGCCTTCGGCGGCGTCGGCATCGGCGCCCTGCTCGGCGTCCTGTCGACGCCCGACGACCTCGTGGGCCAGGTGCTGCTCCTCGCCGCCGGGACGCCGCTCATCGCGCTCGGCGTGGCCTTCTACCTGGCCGCCGACCTCGGCCCATCCGCCCAGGACGCCCTCTTCGTCGGCATCTACCGCCGCTACACCATCCGCCCCGCCGTGGTGCGCTTCGCCCTGGACGGGAGCCTCGTCGTCGCCGGCTTCCTCCTCGGCGGGCAGCTCGGCGCCGGCACCGTCGTGATGACCCTGCTCGTCCCCGTCCTGATCGAGCCGGCCCTGCGGCTCGGCCACCGCCTCGCCGACACGCCGATCCCCGCCGCCCTGGCCCGCCCACCCGAGGTCGCCGAGCTGGCCTGACCGTCGCGCCCCGACCAAGGTCGGGGGGCTCGGTAGCGTCGCCGGATGCCCGACGCGCTGCGATTGCCGTTCGACGAGCCGGCATCGTTCTTCGTCGTCGTCTTCCTGGCGATCCTCGTCGGCCCGATCCTGGCGCGGTGGGCCCGGCTGCCGGGGATCGTCGGATTGGTCCTCGTGGGCGTGGCCATCGGGCCGGGCGGCGCCGGCCTGCTCCAGCGGGACGGGACCGTGGCGCTCTTCGGCGGCGCCGGGCTGCTCTACCTGATGTTCCTCGCCGGCCTGGACCTGGACCGGGAGAGCTTCGACCGCGAGCGCGACGGCGCCCTCGTGTTCTCGATCGCCACCACGCTCATCCCGCTGGTGGTCGTCACCGGTGTCGGGCTGGCCTTCGGGCTCGACTTCCTGGCCGCCACCCTGATCGCCTCGGCCTTCACGTCGCACACCCTCGTGACCTACCCCACGGCGCAGCGCTTCGGCCTCGCCGAGACTCGGGCGGTCGTGATCTCGCTCGGCGGCACGCTGATCTCGACGATCGTGGCCCTGCTGGTGCTGGCCGTCGTGGCCGCCGCCCACAGCGGGACCCTCGGCATGGTGTTCTGGGCCGGCTTCGTGGGCGGCATCGTCCTCTTCTTCGCCGCCGCCTTCACCGGCCTGCCCCGCCTGGCGCAGTGGTTCTTCACCGGCCTCGGCACCGACCGCACCGTCCGCTACTCCTTCACCCTCGCCCTCGCGTTCGGCGCGGCCCTGCTCGCCGACGTGCTCGGCATCGAGCCGATCGTGGGCGCCTTCGTCGCCGGCCTGGCCCTCAACCGCTTCGTGCCCGGCGACGCCCTGCTCATGGAGCGCATCCAGTTCCTCGGGAGCAGCCTGCTGATCCCGGTCTTCCTCGTCTCCACCGGCATGCTCATCGACCCGGTGGAGCTCGTGACCGACCCCGAGGGCCTGCTGCTCGGGCTCGGCCTCACCGTTGCCGCCGTGGGCGCGAAGGTGCTCGCCGTCTACCCGACCCGGCTGGTGACCTCGCTCAGCCGGGGCGAGGTCGGCCTGATGGTCGGGCTCACCAGCGCCCAGGCCGCCGGCGCCCTCGCCGCGGCCATCGTCGCCCTCGACATCGGGCTCATCGGGGTCCGCGAGGTCAACGCCGTCGTCCTCGTGATCCTGCTGACGTGCGTGCTGTCCGGCGCCCTCACCGAGCGCTACGCCCGGCTCATCCCCCGCCCGGAGCGCCAGGCGCCCGAGGTCGGCGCCACGGTCGTCGTGCCCATCGCCGACACCGGCCGCAGCGAGCAGCTGGTGGAGGTGGCGGCCGCGATCGCCCGGCGCGACGGCGGGGTGGTGGTCCCCCTCACCGTCTTGAGCTTCGATGCCGAGACGAGCGAGGTCGAGCAGCTCCGTGACGCCCTCACCGAGGACGTCGAGGCCGTCGCCCTGCGCAACGGCGCCGACCTGCGGGCCGTCGTCCGCATCGACGTGACCCCGAGCGCCGGCATGCTCCACACCGTCGTCGAGAGCGGCGCCAGCAGCGTCCTGCTCGGCTGGAAGGCGTTCGCCGCCCGGCGCAGCCACTACTTCGGCGAGGACATCGACGCCATCATCACCCTGTCGCCGG
>JAKFET010000002.1:0-13816 GCA_036675575.1 Acidimicrobiaceae bacterium | reverse complement strand
CCAGCCGACGGGCCAGTTCGCCGTTTGAAATGCCCTCCTGACCGATCAACCAGTCGACGTCGTCGAGTTCGGGCGGGAGCCGTCCGTCGTCGACCGGGACCCCCGCCTCGACCAGGGCACGTCGGACAGATGTCGCCGACAGGCCAACCTCGGCGGCGATGTCCCGGATCGACCGACGGCGGTGCACGTACTGCTCCCGAAGCCAGTCGGCCGGGACGTCGGCGAGGGTTAGGTGCGGTGGCCGTCGGATGCCATGCCGTTGCAGTGCCCGGATGAGCGTCTTGTGCGGGCATCCGACCTCGGCGGCGAGGTCGGCGGCGGTCCTGCGCCGCACGAGGTACTCGGTGCGCAGCCAATCCGGGTCGTTGAGGCGCAGGTACGGCGACGGCACGCACCGAGTCTGATCCGCCCGCCCTGGCCGCTGAAGCACCGGCTATTCGGTGCGGGTACATCACCGGGAAGGATGGGTGCACCACAACTGCAACTCGGACCCGTCGTGCTCGATGTAGTTGAGTCCGGTGAAGTTCGGCGCTCGGGGTGCGGTGTCAGACGGGGCTGGGTAGCGGCCGGTCCAAACGTGAGACGAACCGTGCGCTACGTGCAGGACGACACCGTTAGCACCGTCCGGTGCGTGCCCGGTGTAGATACCGGAGAGGCTGAATGCACCGAACTCCCCTCTGTAGGGATCAGACACCAGCCCGTCGACTCGCTGGAGAGAGAACTGTCCCTCCTCCTCACCAGCGGCGGAGCCGACGAGTGGGCGGTACTGGAATCCGCACTCGATCGCTGACGGATACGAGGTCTCGGTCGATCGCTCGGACCGGTCGCCTGGGTCCGCTAAGTGAGAGGCGGTAGTCCCGTCATCGCTGCAAGCACCCAATCCAACGACAAGGAACGCCGCACCCACGAGCCACGCAGTACTCCGCATGGTGCTCGGACGTTATGTCGCCGTTGCTAGTTCCGCAGGCAGCCGCATTGAAGTGGCGTTCTATGTTTCCTCTTCGCCGTAACCTCGAGGAGTGCCCAACTGCGCCGAACAGCAGGACCACGAGGATCCGCCGGATGGAGTGCGTTGGTGGTGGGGCACCGAGGAGCGGCCGACGGCGCTTCGGAAGGCGTGGTGGGTGCTCAAGGCGGCGATCTTCACGGTGCCTTGAGGTGCCCGCATCGGGCACGCCCAAGTGCCGTTAGGCGGTCGCTACAAGCTGAACATTGCGAGCACGATGACCGAGTGACTTTCTCCGATGGACCGGCTGACTGGTGGGGGCCGGAGGAACACGACAGCCCCGGCTTCGCCGTCTGGGGCGAGGATGACGATGACGGCTGGGACGTCCTGTGCGAGCGGCGTGGCTGGTCAGGGACAGCCATCGAGAGCGAGGCCGTTGCGAGCGCAGCGGCAGACGAGCACCTGGCGTCGGGACGTTGCCGCACTGCCTGACACCGCTCCGAAGTGCCGTTCGATCGTGGCACCCGAGCCCGGCGTCCCCTGGGCTTGGGAACTCGTTGGTGTGCGGCGACGTCCAAGCAACGTGCCACGCATTTCCGCCGCTGCCCTCTGCGCTGCTGTGGCCCTGCTGGGAGTGTCGTGCACCAACGACGGACAGGGTTCGGATTCACTGGAGAGCACCTCGTCAAGCCAGGTCGCACTCGAACCAATTCGTGTCCAGTACTTCGAGGTGCTCGGGGAACGCCATGTGGAACTGGCACTCGACTACTGCGGGAACGACTACAGGCTGGAGGTCGCAGAGACTGCCGAACGGGTCGAGGTGCTCGTGGAGGCGCCACCGCAGGGAGACTCGGGGGACGACTGTGGAGCCCTGGCGACCGTGATTCTCGATGAGCCTCTGGGCGACCGGCCGTTAGCAAACGCACGCACCGGCAATGCGATCTCACAGGTCAACGTCGGGGTGAACCAGCAGAGCGGGTAGTTCCTATGTGCCGTTACCCGGTCGCTGGGAGCTGCATAGGCCCATCTTCGTACATCACGTCCTGCGGGCAGGGGGCCGGTGGTCGTCACCGTGTGACGGCGTCCTGTCTGGGCGTGGATTGGGCGTGAGATGGGCGTGGAACGGCGGTATCCCATGGTAAGCCACGGCAACCGATGGCACCACGAAAGCCCTGGTCACGGGCACTTTCCGACTCATTTTCCCTGGTTGCGATGGTGAGTCGGCTTGTAGGCGGGGTTCTGTCCCAGGACCGGAGTCCCGTGGGTGACCATCCATCTGTGCGGCCCACCTGGCCGATCGGGCGAGCAACCCGCGGCACGCTTGGCCTTGCTCCGAGCGGGGGTTGCCGAGCCGCCGGGGTCACCCCCGACGCTGGTGCGCTCTTACCGCACCGTTTCACCCTCACCTGTGCCGGGCGGACCCGGCCATCGGCGGTCTTCTCTCTGTTGCCCTGATCCGACAGGTCGCCCCGTCCTGGCTCTCGCCAGCGCTCTGCTCTGTGGAGCCCCGACCTTCCTCGACCACCCGGGGGTGGCCGCGGTCACCGGTCCGACTCACCATCGCCCCCGCAGTCTGGCACCCGAGCGGCCCGGCACCACCCGACGGGCGGGCTGTGGCGTGAGCCACATCGGGCATCACGGACGAGCCACCTGGATAGGGAGGCGGCCCCGCCACCCGTCGCGCTCCACGTCAGAGGACCTCCCCGTGCTCGTGCTCCTCACCCCGCCCGGTGCCATCCGCCGACCCGCTCGCCACCTCGTGCACGCCACCGCTGCGTTCGTCGGTGTGAGCCTCGCCCTCGCCAGCCGCATGAAGCTCTGATGGTCGACCCCCGGCCCGTCGACGTCGCCATCATCGGGCTCGGCTCCGCCGGCGAGGCGCTGGCCGAAGACCTCGCCGGACGTGGGTTGGAGGTCGTGGGCTTCGATCCCGGGCGGGTCGGGGGCGAGTGCCCCTTCACCGCCTGCATGCCGAGCAAGGCCCTCCTGCACGATGCCTCCATCGGCGCCTCCTGGGAGGACGCACGCTCGCACCGCGACGAGGTCGTCGACCACCTCGACGACGGGTCCCACGTCGAGGCGCTGGAGCGGGCCGGTGTGACGGTCGTACGCGGTGCGGCGGCGCTGGTGGCTGCGGGGCAGGTCGAAGCCGACGGGCGTCGCTGGCAGGCCCGCCACGTCGTGCTCGCGACCGGGTCGTCGCCCGTCGTGCCCCCGGTCGAGGGCCTCGACTCCGTCCCCTGGCTGTCGAGCGACGACCTACTCGTCGCCGACGAGCTGCCCGAGTCGCTCGTCGTCCTCGGCGGCGGCGCCATCGGCTGCGAGGTGGCGACGATCATGGCCGGGTTCGGCCGGCAGGTCACCGTGATCGAGAACGGTCGGCTGCTCGGCGGCTCCGTCGATCCGTCGGTCGACGAGCAGCTCGCCGGCCGCCTCCGCTCGGCCGGCGTCGACGTCCGCACGGACACCGAGCTCGAGTCCGTCCGTGCGGTCGAGGGGGGCATCCGCGCCACGGCCGGCGGCGCGGACATCCACGCCGCCGCCATCCTCGTGGCCACCGGCCAGTCACCCCGCTGGTCGGGGCTCGGTCTCGGGAGCGTCGGCCTGGACGACGAGCCGGACGTCGACGACCGGTACCGCGTGGCCGGCCTCGACTGGCTCCGGGCGATCGGCGACCTCAACGGCATGTCGCCGTGGACCCACGGTGCGAACCACGAGGCCCGTCGGCTGGCTCGGCTCCTCGTGGGCGAGGAGCCCGGACCGCGCACCGAGCACATGGCCAGCTGCGTCTTCACCGACCCGCCCGTCGCCTCCGTCGGCCTGACCGCCGAGGCTGCGCGCGAGGCCGGCCACGACGTGGTGGTCGGCACGTCGCGCTACTCCGACATCGCCCGCCACAGCACCGACGAGCTCGAGGACGGGATCGTCGTCGTGGTCGCCGACCGCGCCGGCGCCCTCCTCGGGTGCTCGGGGACCGGCGCCCGCTTCGACGACGTGATCGGCGTGGTGGCTGCGCTGCAGCACTGCGGCGCCACCGTCCACCACGCCGCCGAGCTCGTGCTCCCGTTCCCGACGATCGGCCAGGTGCTGACACCGGCGTTCCGCGCCGCGGTCGACGAGATCGGCTGAGGGGCGGCTCAGTCCGGGACGACGGCGTCCGCAGGCAGCGGGTTCGTGACGGGGTAGCGGGCGAGCTGCTCGTTGCCCAGGTCGCCCAGCAGGTCCAGGTACGTGGCTCGGCGGCTCGCGACCGCACCCATCGCCATGACTGCGGAGCGGAGCTCCGGCGCCTCGACGATCGACGCCACGTGGACGGCGAGCCGTGCGCAGATCTGCTCCAGGTCGCGGACCAGCCCCACCAGGTCCCGCTCCTCCGCCACCTCGCTGAAGCCGGGGTTCACGAGCGTGACCTTGGCGACCGGGTTCGCGGTCTGGAACGGCTCCCCGCCGGCCGCCTCGACCAGCGCGACGAGGGCGTCGCGGTGCTGGGCGTGGTGCTGCTGGAACAGCGTCAGCGCGTCCAGGACCTCGCGCCGCTCGACCAGACCCCCGTCGACGGCCGCCTGGTAGGTGTCGAACGCCAGCACCTCGAGGGACAGGGCGGTGTTGAGGAGGGACGTGTCGGTGGCGGGCTCGCCGGAGTCCGCTGTCGGGTCCTCGGGCGCCGGCTGGGCCGCCGGCGCAGGATCGTCCTCGTCGCTGCACCCGGCAAGGACCGCACCGAGGGCGAGCGTCATGCCCCCGGCGTGCAGGAACCGCCGTCGTGCCGGGTCCGTCGACGACGTCACGACGGGGCCACCGGGAACACGGCGGGGTCGAGCCCGAAGAGCAGCTCGGCGGACTCGACGGCACCGAACGGGAAGCTGGCCTCGAGGCCCTCCTGCAGCTCGTAGCTGAGCGCCGCCGCGTGTGAGGACTCGACGGGGAGGATGGTGGCGGCAACCGTGGCCGCGTCGCCGCCCTCGAGGACGGTGAGGAGGTGACCGCAGGTGACGGACAGCTGGTTCTCGAGGTCGCGCGCGAAGCGGAGGACCTCGTTCTGCGAGCCGAACCCCTCGATGGTCGGCGTGAGCGCCTCCAGCAGCGCAGGGTTCGGCTCGCCCGTGGCCCGCTCGCCGGCGAGGTCGGCCCACGCCTCGGCGTGCTCGGCGTGGTGGGCGGCGAAGGTGCGCAGGACAGGCGCGAGGTCGTCGGAGAGGAAGTCCGCGCCGGCCTCGTAGGCGGCGGCCGCCACCAGCTCGATCGACTCGGCGAAGGCAGCCAGGGAGGCGTCGCCGCTGGCCTGGGCACCGGCGGCCGGGAGGAATCGGCTGACCGGCACGAGTGCCGGGCCGATCGCCACGACGGCCACGCCGGAGGCCGCCCGCCGCAGGAACGTGCGGCGGGTGTTCGTGGCACGCGGTCGCGCGGCCGGCGCGCTGGGGTCGGGCATCACAGCTCCAGCGCGGTGAGCGCCGGGATCCACGCGGCCGCGCGCCGCGTCGCGTCGGCGAAGCGCTCCCGGTCCAGGGTGCCGGCTGGTTCGATGCGGGTCGGCGCCGGTCGCGTCGCGACCGCGGCCGCCACATCGGGCCACGTGCCGACGGCGACGCCGGCGAAGAAGCCGGCGCCCATCGCCGTGGCCTCCACCTGCGCCGAAGCCTCGACCGGTCGGCTGGTGGCGTCGGCGAGGGCCTGCAGCACGACGCCGTTCGCCCGCATGCCGCCGTCGACGCGCAGCGCGTCGACCCGCAGACCGGTGTCGGCCTCGGCGGCGTCGAGCAGATCGGCAGCGCGCAGCGCGACCCCTTCGAGCACGGCCCGCACGAGGTGGGCTCGGTTCGTGCCGCGGGTCATGCCGATCAGCAGACCTCGTGCGCCGTGGTCCCACACCGGGGTGCCGAGCCCCGACAGCGCCGGGACGAACATCACGTCGCCGGCGTCCGGGACGCTGGCGGCGAGCGCCTCGCTGTCTGCGACGTCGTCGATCAGCCCGAGGCCGTCCCGGAGCCACTCCACGCACGTGCCGGCCGAGAGCATGACGGCCTCACGAGCCCAGGTGTCGACGCCGGCGAGGCGCCACGCCACCATGGGGAAGGTGCCGTGCTGGGGCGATGGTCCCGGCTCGGGGCCGAGGCACACGTCGAGCATCCCGCCGGTGCCGAGGGTGAGCTTGGCGTCGCCGGGCTCGATGCAGCCCTGGCCGAGCAGCGATGCCTGCTGGTCGCCGATGAGGGCGGCGATCGGCGGGGCGCCGGGGAGGGCGGTCGCCTCGCCGACGACGCCCGACGAGTCGCCGACCTCCGGGAGTGCGGAGCGCGGGATCCCCAGCAGGTCGAGCAGTGCGTCGGACCAGTCCCGGTCGGCAGCGTCGTACAGACCGGTGACGAGGGCGTTGGAGGCGTCGGTGACGTGGCTCGTGCCCTCGGACAGCACCCAGGCGAGCCACGTGTCGACGGTCCCGATGCGCAGGTGCTCGCCGGGGACGTCGTGGTGCTGGACGAGCCACTCGGCCTTCGTCGCCGACGCGTTCGGGGCCAGCCGGATGCCCTGGGGCTGGAGCTCGAGGCACCGGCCGACCGTGCGCAGGTCCTGCCAGCCGATGCCCGGGCCGATCGGCTCGCCGGTCCGGGCGTCCCAGGCGATGGTCGAGGCGCGCTGGTTCGTGATGCCCACGGCGTCGACCGGGCCCACCTGGTCGAGCACGGCCCGCGCCGTCGTCAGCGCTGCTGCAGCCGCGGCGGTGGCGTCGATCTCGGTGAGGCCCGGGGCGGGCGACGACGGGAGCACCTCGACGTGCACCTCGGCCGCCACGGAGCCGTCCGGTCGGATCGCGACCGATCGGACCCCGGACGTGCCGGCGTCGACGACCAGGACCGTCATCGGGGGCGCCGGGCCCGGCGATCGGCGACCAGCCCGCCGGCCATGCCGGCCGCTGCGGCGAGCAGGGCGAAGAACGGGATGGCGGCCCACGTGACGTCGTCCCCGGCGGCCAGCAGGCGGACCGCGCCGATCGTCTGGACGAGCAGGTAGGCGGCGAGGGCTGCGACCGCACCGTTGGTGAGCGGGGCGTCGAGCCGTCGCACTGCGGCGACGTAGCCGCCGACGCCCATTCCGAGCAGGATCACCACGAACAGGACCAGCAACCAGGAGGAGTCGTCATCGACGGTACCGGCCCGGTCCAGCACCTGGGCCAGGATCGCCGCCGGCACGCAGATCGCCAGCGCGACCCCGGCGCCCACCGCGACCGCGCGCGGGTGGACCAGCTCGCCGATCACGGGTAGGCCACCTCGCCGAAGGGTGAGCGCAGTCCGAGCTTCCCGGGGTTGAGGATGCCGTTCGGGTCCAGCGCGTCCTTGACCGACTGCAGCGTCGCGTGCGCGCCGCCCAGGGCCTCGGCGGTGAACCGGCTGCGGTTCAGGCCGACCCCGTGGTGGTGGCTGAGCGTCCCGCCCGCCCGCAGCACGGCTCGCTGTCCGGCGTCCCAGAGCTGTGCGTACGTGTGGTCGCGGGCGGTCGTGCCGGCGCCGTCCTCGTCGACCTTGGCGGCGAACGTGAAGTACAGGCAGGCGCCGTCGGGGTAGGCGTGGGACTGGTGGGCGCTGGCGGCCAGGGTGCCGGGCACGGCCCGCAGCGCGTCGGTGGCGGCGGCGTAGATGGCGTCGAGGCGCGACCAGGGCGCCGAGATCTCCATGGTGTCGACGACGTAGCCCTTGCCGATGAGGGCTTCCAGGGCAGAGACCTCGTTGCGGTGGGACAGCCAGCGCTCGACGAGGTCGTCGTCGAGCACCTCGGCGCCGGCGCACACCTGCTCGGTGATGGCCATCGCGGCATCGACGACCACCGGATCGCCCTCGTCCATGACGAGCAGCACCGCGCGGTCGCCGGTCTGGTAGCTGCGGTCGGCCTCGGTGGCGTCGTACACGCGCAGCACCGCCGGCGGCAGGCCTCGCTGCACGATCCGCCGGCAGGCGTCGTTGGCCGCGGCGAACGAGTCGAACGCATAGGCGGCGTGGCGCTGGACCTGCGGGGCCGGGTGCAGCCGGAGCCGGACGCCGGTGACGATGCCGAGCGTCCCCTCGGAGCCGACGAAGACCTGGGTGAGGTCCGGCCCGACCGCCGAGCGGGGGCCGCCGCCGGTGGAGATGGCCGTGCCGTCGGCGAGGACGACGTCGAGCCCGACGACCATGTCCTCGATCTTCCCGTACCGGTTCGACAGCTGGCCCGCGCCGCGGCACGCGACCCAGCCACCGACCGTGGAGAGGGCGACGGACTGCGGCCAGTGGCCGACCGTCAGGCCGTGCGTGCGCAGCTCGGCCTCGAGGTGGTCGCCGAACGTGCCCGGAGCCACGTCCAGGACCATGGACTCCTCGTCGATGGACACGATGCCGGTGAGTCCGGTGGTGTCCAGGACGACGCCCCCGAAGACCGGCACCGAGGCGCCGCACACCCCCGAGCGGCCACCGGCGGCCGTGACCGGCACCCGGGCGGCGTTGCAGAGCCGCAGGACCGCGGCGACCTGCTCGGCGTCCGTGGGGGAGACCACGACGCCGGCCAGTCCGGGCACGTCACCCTCCGTCGCCCAGATCATCGCGCCCGGCCACCAGTCGCGGCTGGCCTCGGCGCGGACGGCGTGGTCGGTGGACACCCTGGCACCGGTCTTGCGCAGCCGGTCGATCACCGGGTCCGGGACGGGCACCATCTCGAGCCGGGACCGTGCGTCGGCGGCGCCGCCCGCGATGGCGATCGGCGGCGTCGGCGCGCCGGGTCCGGCGGGGGGCAGGGGGGTGGGTTCGGCCACGGCGGGCCACTGTACGAGTCGCACCGCGCCTCAGCCGCGCCGCCGCTCCCGCGCTGCCGGGTCCTGGTCGTAGTACCCGCACAGGACCCGATGGAGCTCCGGGTGGTGCTCCTCGAGCGCGAGCGGCTGCATGAGGAACGCCTCCGTTGCGACGGCGAAGAACTCGGCCGGGTTGGTCGTGGCGTAGCGGCGCAGGACCGGATCGGGGTCGTCCCGGCGGCGCAGGCGTCGGTACTCCCGGTTGCAGACCTGGACCCAGTCGGCCCGGTCGGCGCGGTCCGTGATCTCGGGAGTGCCGTCGAACAGGCCGGCGGCGGCGTCGAGCTTGTGGGCCAGCTCGTGGACGACGACGTTCTGCCCCCGACCCGGGTTGCGGACGTCGCGGCGGACGGCGGACCACGACAGGACCACCGGGCCCTGGCCGTCGCGCGCGTGTCCGAGCAGCTGCTGCGGGGCCTCGGTGACCACACCGCCCACCCCGGTCGCCCGGACGCTGCGGTTGGTGAAGGTGCGGGGGTGGACGACGACCGCGCGCACGTGGCGGTAGCAGTCCCGGTCGAGCCCGATGGCGAGCAGGCCGGCGCTGGCGGCGATGGTCACCACGACCTCCTGGCTCAGCGAGAACCCGCGCGCGGCCTCCCACCGGGTCCGTCCGACGAAGCGCTCGACGCGGTCAGCCAGCAGCGCCCGCTCGGTGTCGTCGAGGGTCGCCCACTGGGGCAGCGCGGAGGCGGCGACCGCCTCCCACCCGCCCAGCCAGCGGCGGGCCCGGCGGCGCCGGCCCCACACCGGCGTCAGCCGCCGAGGACCGGCAGCACCGACGCCGGCAGCCCGGGGGCGTCGCGCTGCTGCGCGGCACGGGCGCGCAGCTCGGACACCTCGTCGGCCCGCCGGCGCTCGGACCAGCCGAGCTCGGAGCCGATGAGCTCGGCGACGGACGCGGCGGCATCCGCGGTGGCGTCACGGGAGAGCATCAGCCCCCGCACCCGTCGCTCGAGCACGTCGGCGAGGGTCGTGGCCATCTCGTAGCGGACGGCGTAGACGGCCTCGGCCCGGAGGTGGGGCATGCCGGCGATCAGCGGCTCGGCCAGCGACGGGTCGCGATCGGCCATCGCCTGCACCACCCGGGCCTCGCCGCCGTAGCGGTGGTGCAGGTGCTGGGTCGCGCCCGTGGCGTGCGGGTCGTAGCCGTCGGCGCCGAGGAGGGGCAGCCGGGCGGTGTGCGACCGGCGCTGCGAGCGGGGCAGGTCGAGGACCTTCGCCACGGCCCGCATGGCGTCGGCGGCCATCTCCCGGTACGTGGTGAGCTTGCCCCCCGTCACGCTGACGACGCCGCTGGCGCTGGTGACCACGGCGTGGTTGCGGGACAGGTCGGCGGTGCGTCCCGACGTCGTCGCCTTCACGAGGGGGCGGAGCCCCGCCCAGGTGCCGACGACGTGGCGCTCGGCGATCTCGGTCGTGGTCGAGTGGTTGATGGCGCCGAGCAGGTACTCGACGTCCTCCCGGGTGCACTGGGGGTCCTCGGTGGGCCCGTCGTAGTCGGTGTCGGTCGTGCCGATGTAGGTGAGCTCGGGCTCCTGGCCGTCGGGTGCCGGCCACGGCACCACGAACACCGACCGCTTGTCCTTGGGCACCGGCGCGACGACGGCGACGTCGTTGCGCACGAGCGACCACGGCACCGTCAGGTGGATGCCCTTCGCAGGGCGGATGGCGTGGGGGTGCTGGCCCTCGTCCATGGCGCGCACGTCGTCGGCCCACACGCCGGCGGCGTTGACGACCGCTCGGGCCCGGACCTCGATGCGGGTGCCGCTCTCGGAGTCCTCGACGATGGCGCCCGTCGCCCGCCCGCCCTGGTGCACGATCCCGACGACCGGCGTGTGGTTCACGCAGACCGCACCGAAGCGCTCCGCCGCGGTGCGGGCGATGGTCAGGGTCAACCGGGCGTCGTCGGCCTGGGCGTCGTAGTAGAGGTAGCTGGCACCGACGCGGTCGGCAGGCAGCGTCGGCATGTGCGCCAGCGTCTCCTCCTTGGAGATCCGCTTGTGCAGCTTGCCGATGCGGGCGCCGCCGGTGAGGTCGTACATCCACATGGCCGACCCGAGCGCCTTCTCGAGCTTGGGGTGGATCACCCCGCCCTTGCCGAACATCGGGATCAGGAAGGGCATGACCCGCACCAGGTGGGGCGCGTTGCGCAGGAGGCGCTGGCGCTCGTGCAGGGCCTCGTACACCAGCCGGACGTCGCCGTTCTGCAGGTAGCGGAGTCCGCCGTGCACCAGCTTGGAGCTCTTGGACGACGTGCCCGACGCGAAGTCGCCCCGCTCGACCAGCGCCGTGCGCAGGCCACGGCTCGCCGCATCGAGGGCGACGCCGACACCGGTGATCCCGCCGCCGACGACGAGCACGTCGAAGGGCTCGTCGGCCAGGCGGCGCAGGTTGCGGCTGCGCTCGAACGCGCCGGGCAGGACGGAGGTGGGGCTCACGGCGGCCAGGCTAGGACCGGGTCAGCTCCCGCCGGCCACCAGCTCGGCCCGGATCCAGTCGTCGACGAGCTGGGCGAGCAGGGCGAGTGGGACGCCCCCGTGGCGGAGCACGGTCGTGTGGAAGTCCTGGATCCGGAAGCGGTCGCCGAGGCGTCGCTGCGCGTCGGCCCGCAGCCGGAAGATCTCCCGCTGCCCGACCTTGTACGAGAGCGCCTGGCCCGGCATGCCGATGTAGCGGTCGATCTCGACGGCGGCCTCGTCGGGATCGAGCGGCACGTGGGCCACGAACAGCTCGAGCGCCTCGGCGCGGGACCAGCCGAGCGCGTGGATCCCGGTGTCCACGACCAGCCTCGCCGAGCGCCAGGCGTCCGCCGACAGCATGCCGAGGCGCATCACGTCGGAGGAGTAGAGGCCCATCTCCTCGGCGAGCCGCTCCGAGTACAGGCCCCACCCCTCGCTGTAGGCCATGTAGCCGCCGCGCTGCTGGAACGTCGGCACGTCGGTGAGCTCGGCGGCGCTGGCCCGCTCCAGGTGGTGCCCGGGGACCGCCTCGTGGAAGGCGATGACCTCGGCCTCGAACCGGTTGCGGCGGGTCGCCTCGTGGGTGTTGGCGAAGTAGGTGCCCGGCCGGGAGCCGTCCCCCGGGGGCGGGCTGTAGTAGGCGGCCGGGAGCCCCGGCGCCAGCGAGTCGGGCACCGGCTCGACGACGCATCCCGCAGCGGGGATGCGATCGAACCACTCGGGCGCGACGGCGAGCGCCCGGTCGATGGCCGACGCGGCGACGTCGAGGATCTCCTGCGCCGACCGGTACCGCATCTCCGGGTCGGAGCGCAGCGTGGCGAACAGCTCGGCGCGATCGGTGGTGCCCAGCGCCCGCCCGCCGACCTCGGCCCACTGGGGGTCGAGCGCGCGCAGCTCCTCCAGGCCGATGGCGTGGATCACGTCCGGTTCCAGGTCGGTGGTGGTGGCCCGCCGCGCCTTGGACCGGTACAGCTCGTCGCCGCCGGGCACGTGGACCAGCCCGGGGCGGTCGTCGCCGCGGCCCCCGTCGACCAGGTCGGCCAGAGCCGCCGCCACCCGGGCGTACGCCGGCCGCACGTGCTCGGCGACGACCGATCCGGCCCGGGCCCGCCAGTCGTCGGCGCCGTCCCAGCCCGCTGGCAGCGCGAGCGAGACGAAGGGGTCGGTGGCGAGGTCGCCGTCGAGGTACCCCTCCACCATGGCCCGGGACCGGCGCACGGCGGCGACGGCGGGAACCCACCCGCGGGCGGCGCCGGTGCGCCACTGGCCGACGACCGCGTCGAGGGCGGTGGGCAGCTTGCGGAGCCGCTCGAGCTGGGCCTCGGCACTGGTCGGGTCCGGGGCCCGCATCTGCGACGCGGACCGCAGCAGTGCGACCGGGTACCCGGTGAAGCCGTCGCTCGCCAGCTGGATCTCGCCGGAGTCGACCGACTCGACCTGCTGGGCGCAGCTGTCGAGCAGCAGCGCGTGCGTGACCCGCTCGCGCTCGTCCAGCGCGGCGACGTCGATGTCGGCGGCACGGGCGGCGGTGGCGACGGCGAAGGCCCGCTCGTCGGCGAGACCGGCCGGGCTCGGGTCCTCGATCGCGTCGTCGAAGCGGTGGTCGCCGAGGCGGGTGGCCACGGTCGGGTTGCGCGCCATGGACCCGTCCCACCAGTCGTCGGCGATCGTGCGGAGCTCGTCGTGCACGATCAGGCCGCGCCGCTCGGCTCGCCACGGTCCGGGCCCGGCACGATCGCCACCGGACACCTGGCGAGCTGGGCCACCTGGGTGCTCGTGCTCCCGAGCAGGAGCGCCGGCGACCCGCCGATGCCCCGGCTGCCGAGGACGACGAGGTCGGCGCCGACGTCCGTGGCGACGTCGAGGACCACGTCCACCGGGTTGCCGTCCTGCAGCACGACCCGGTGCTGCACGCCGGCCGCTTCGAGCGGCTCGCTCCACGTGCCCGCTGCCCGGTCGGCGATCTCGGCCCGGTTGGGCTGCGTCGGCACCACCGGGCCGCCGGGCTCCAGCTGGTCCAGGAGGCCGAGGGCGTGGACGGCGACGACCTCGGCCCCGAGCGCTCCGGCGAGGCCGGCGGCCCACCGGACGGCCTCCTGGCTGTCGGGCGAGCCGTCGAGCCCGACGACGATGGTTCCCACTGCACGACCCGGGTCTGGCATGGGCCGAGTGTGCTCCATGCGGGCCGACGGGTGCCGTTGGACCCCACGGCGGGCAGCCTGCCCGTCCTTGTCACACCCCCCGGTTACGTTCACCCCATGACCTGCGACGTGCAGTGGACCGCACACGGGGAGGCCGCCCTCGACGCCCTCGAGGCCGCGGTCCGCTCGGCGCGCGCTGCCGGTCCGCTGGCCCCCGTCACGGTCGTCACCCCCTCGCCGTCGGTGGCGGTCGCCACCCGGCGTGCGCTCGCCCGTCGCACGGGCGGCACCGCCGGGGTCGGGTTCCACTCCCTCGGCGCGGTCGCCGAGCAGCTCGCAGCCGTCCGCCTCGCCGCGGCCGGCCTCGGCGCCGGCATCGACCGCGAGCTCGTCGTCACCGCGGTCCGCGTCGCACTGGGGGAGCGCCCGGGCCGCTTCGCGCCCATCG
>JAKFET010000179.1:0-1983 GCA_036675575.1 Acidimicrobiaceae bacterium | reverse complement strand
GGGCAGCGACTCCGTCTCCGTCTTCGAGAACTGGACCGAGGACGAGGAGCGCGCCGAGACCGACCGGATCCGCGCCTACGAGCAGGCGAGGTACGACGCCGGCTTCGGGGCGATCACCTGGCCCGCGGAGTACGGCGGCAGCGACCTGCCGACCTCCTACGTGCTGGCGTTCCGTCGGGTCGAGGCCGAGTTCGACGTGCCGCGGCGTACCGAGATGTTCCCGGTCACGCAGCAGTTGGTCGCCCCGACCATCGCCCAGTGGGGCACCGAGGAGCAGCGGGCGACGTACGTCCGGGCGATGCTCCGCACCGACCTCATCGCCTGCCAGCTGTTCTCCGAGACCGAGGCCGGTTCCGACCTCGCAGCCGTGCGCACCCGCGCGGTGCGGGACGGCGACCACTGGCGGCTCGACGGGCACAAGGTCTGGACCTCCGGTGCGCGAGTGGCTGACATCGGCGTCGCGGTGGCGCGGACCGATCCGGATGTCGCCAAGCACGCCGGCCTCACCGTCTTCCTGGTCCCGATGGCCGCGCCGGGCGTCACGGTGCGCCCGATCCGGCAGATGACCGGTGGCACCTCCTTCAACGAGGTCTACCTCGACGGCGTCGTTCTCGACGACAGCCACCGGCTCGGCCCGGTGGGGGACGGCTGGAGGGTCGCGCTCACGGTGCTCGCCTCGGAGCGGCTCGACTCCGGCACGCTCGGCCTGGAGAACGCCGACCGCGCGGTCGAGCTCGCGCGCCATCTTGACCGCCCGCTGTCCGAGCTCGAGCGCGACGCGGTTGCCGACCTTGTGACCCGGAGCTACGTCCAGCGCCTGACCGGCATGCGGGTGGCGGCGTCCCTCGTCGCCGGCAACGACCCCGGCCCCGAGGCATCGGTCGGAAAGCTCCTCGCCACCGACACCATGGCCCGCACGTCGGAGGTCGCGCGCCTGCTGCTCGGCGCCTCCCTCACCGCCGACACCGGCCGGTGGGGCACCTGGGCCTGGACCGAGCACGTGCTCGGCGCACCGGGCTACCGGATCGCCGGGGGCACCGACGAGATCCAGCACAACATCCTCGCCGAGCGGGTGCTCGGCCTTCCCCGGGAGCCACGATGACGACACCGGCCGACACGGACGTGCTCGCGGGTCGCGTCGTCGCAGCCCTCCGCGAGGCGGGGTTCGACGGAGAGGCCTCGGCGATGGAGTCGATGCCCGGCGGGCACTCGGGCCTCACCTACCGGATTGCCGTCGGCGAGCGCGAGCTGGTCGTCAAGGCCGTGCCGCCCGGCCAGCGCGCCGTCGGCCGGCACGACATGCTGCGCCAGGCCCGGATCCTCGACGCGCTCGCCGGCACCGACGTACCCGTCCCGGCGGTGCGCGCCAGCGAGGACCCCGGTGACGGTGAGGGCCAGGGCTGGTTCGCCATGGACCTGGTCCGTGGCGAGTCACTCGAGCCGGTGCTCGACGATCCCGCCGTTCCGTCTGACCTGGCCGCGGCGCGCATGCGCCGGGCGGCCGAGGTGCTGCCCCGGCTGCACGGCGTACCCCTGGGCTCGCTCCCGGTGGACTCCGAGCCGCTGCACCCGCACGACGAGATGGCGCGTTGGGTGCGCACGATGAACGCCGTACCCGAGGAGCTCGTGCCGGGTGCCGTCGACCTGCGCCGGCTGCTGTCGGCCGACATCCCGGACCCCGTCGATCCCGTGCTGGTGCACGGCGACTACCGCCTCGGCAACATCATCTCCACCGGCACCGAGCCGGCCGCTCTGATCGACTGGGAGATCTGGAGCCCCGGCGACCCGCGAGTCGAGCTCGGGTGGTTCCTGGTGTTCGCCGACGGGTCCAACTTCCCCGGTGTGGGTCGCGAGGTCCCCGGGCTGCCCTCCGCCGCAGAGCTGGTCGAGCTCTACACCGGTCCGTCCGTGCACCTGCCCGACCTGGCGTGGTTCGACGCCCTCGGCCGCTTCAAGATGGCCGCGATCATGGGCCACAACCTG
>JAKFET010000147.1:0-13975 GCA_036675575.1 Acidimicrobiaceae bacterium | reverse complement strand
GTACTCGTCGGAGAGCGCCCAGCAGACCTTCTCCGGGAACCAGGCCGGGATGGTGACGGCGATGACGCCGCCCGGCTTCAGCACGCGGTGCAGCTCGGCGATGGCGCCTTCGTCGTCGGGGATGTGCTCGAGCACCTCTGCGGCGATGATGCGATCGAAGGTGTCGTCGGGGAACGGCAGGAACACGCCGTCGCCCTGGGTCGTGGCGATGCTGTCCGTCGAGGGGATCTCGCCGGCCTCGACCATGGCCGAGGTCAGGGTGCGGGCCTGGGCCAGCTCGCCCGTGTCGTAGTCGCAGAGCACGACGCGGGCGCCACGGCGCAGGGTCTCGAAGGCGTGGCGGCCGGGGCCGCTGCCGAGGTCGAGGACGAGCTCGCCCGGCCGGAGGCCGAGGCGCTGGTAGTCGACGGTGAGCACTAGTGGATGCCTCCGCGGTGGGGCGGGATCTGGCCGAGGCGCATGCGGTACTGGGCGACCGTGCGCTCGGCGGTGTGGCGCCAGCTCCAGTTGTCCTGGACCCGCCTGCGGCCGGCGAGGCCGATGCGGCGGGAGCCCTCCGGGTCGTCGAGCGCAGCGGCGATGCGGGCGGCGAGGGCATCGCTGTCGCCGGGTGGGACGAGCATGGCGGTCTCGCCGTCGGGGCCCACGACCTCGGGCACGGCGCCGCCCGTGGTGGCCACGAGGGGGCAGCCGCACGACATGGCCTCGATGGCGGGGAGGGAGAAGCCCTCGTACAGCGACGGGACGATCGCCAGCTGGGCCTCGGAGTACAGCTCGATGATCCGCTGCTCGGGCACGCCGGTGACGAACTCGACGTGGCCGCGCAGCCCGAGGCGGTCGATGGTCTTGCTCGAGGGGCCGCCCGGCTTCTCCTTGCCGATGACCACCAGGTGCAGGTCGTCGCGCTCGGTGCGCAGCTTGGCCAGCGCCTCGAGCAGGTACTTGAGGCCCTTCATGGTCACGTCGGCGCTGGCCGTGGTGACGAGGCGGCCGGGGACGCGCTCGACGTGGGGCAGCGGCTGGAACACGTCGGGGTCGACGCCCACGGGGACGATGGCCATGCGATCGGGGTCGACCTTGTGGTCGGCGACGATGTCCTTGTACGAGTTCTCCGACACGGTGACCACGCGCTGCAGGCGGCGGGCGACCTGCGTCTGCATGTTCGTGAACGAGTACCAGCGCCCGAGGCTCCAGCGCTTGCGCCAGTTCGGGGCGTGCTCGAGCTCGAGGCGGCGGTCGACCGTGATGGGGTGGTGGATGGTGGCCAGCACCGGCAGGCCCATGGCCTCGATGGCCAGCAGGCCGTAGCCCAGCGTCTGGTTGTCGTGGACGATGTCGAAGTCGTCCTTGCGGTGCTTCAGGTGGTCCCAGGCGCGCAGCGAGAAGGCCAGCGGCTCGGGGAACTGGCCGGCCGAGAAGCTGAGCACCTCGACCAGGTCCTTCCAGTCCTTGATCTCCCAGAAGCCCGGGGTGCGGGCCGGGAAGTGCTCGTTGTAGATGTCGAGGCTGGGCAGCTCGACCAACGTGACGCCCTCGGGGACCTCGGGGTACGGCTGGCCGCCGAGGATCTCGACGGAGTGGCCGAGGTCGACGAGCGCCTTGGCCAGCTGGCGGACGTACACGCCCTGCCCGCCGACGTGGGGCTTGCCCCGGTACGCCAGCAGGGCGATGCGGAGGGGACCGTGCTCGGAGCCGGCGTCCTCGGTGGTTCCGTCGGCGCGCATAGCGGACAATCGTCGCCGTTCGTTGACTGATCGGTCAAGCGAGCGGGACCTGTCGCGAGCAGGCCGTCAGCCCCCGTGGGACCAGGTCCAGGTGGCCCGGTGGACCAGCGGCTCGTCGGGCGTGACGACGGTGAGGTCGTGCTCGGAGTTGTGGGCGTCCGGCGGTGCCGACTGCGGCTCGACGCACAGTGCGCCGACCGGCTCGTCGAAGACGACGACGTGCTCGCAGTCGGACTCGACGTAGAGGTCGAGCACGCCGGGCCAGTGCAGCTCCACCGGACCGATCAGGGCGGTGAAGCAGTCGTCCCACGGACCGGTGCTCGGCGCCACCAGGCTGCCGTCGGGGATCTTCGCGGCGTCGCGTCGCCACATGCGCTCGGCGGGCAGCACGATCCCGACGTCGGCGGCGCCGAGCGTGCGGCGGAACCAGGGGTGCCAGCCGACCGTGACGGGCATGGCGTCATCGGTGGTCGCGACCCGCAGCGTCATCGTGAGCGCGTTCGGCGCCAGCTCGATCTCCTGCTCGGCGTGCCCGCGCCACGGCCAGTCCGGACCGAGGTCGCAGCGCAGGGTCCCGGGCCCGGTCTGCTCCCAGGGGCGGGTGTGGGTCGTGCCGTGGATGGCGTGTGGCGGCAGGTTCCTCGGCAGCGAGACGGCGCGCCCCTCGAAGGAGAACCGGCCGTCGCGGATCCGGCCGGCGAAGGGCGCCAGCGGGAAGCAGCCCCACGAGGTCGGGTCGTCGCTGCGGCCCTGCGCGTCGATCAGCAGCTCGTGGCCGGCGATCACGAGCGACGACAGCCGGCCACCGTGCTCGTGGTCGATGGTCACGGCGGCGTCGCCGGCCTCCAGGATCTCCATGGCGGCCAGTCTCCCCGAACTGGCAGCTCTGTCGTCGCATCGCTCGGCCCGCCGGTGCGACGGGAGCGCTGCCGGTTCGGGACGGTCGTTACCCTCCGCGGCGTGCGGGCACTGGTGCAGCGGGTCACGGAGGCGAGCGTCACCGTCGACGGCGAGGTGGTCGGCTCGATCGGGGCCGGCCTGTGCACGCTCGTCGGCGTGACCCACGACGACGGCCCCGAGCAGGCCCGGAAGCTGGCGACCAAGCTGGCGAAGCTGCGGGTGCTGGACGACGCCGACGGCGTGATGAACCGGTCGGTCCTCGACGAGGGCGCCGAGGTCCTGGTGGTCAGCCAGTTCACGCTCTACGGGAGCACGGCGAAGGGGAACCGGCCGTCGTGGATCGAGGCGGCCCGTCCCGAGCAGGCGGAGCCACTGGTCGACGAGGTGGTCGCCGCGCTGCGCGAGTTCGGTGTCGTGGTGGCGACCGGCCGGTTCCGCACCGAGATGGCCGTCGCCCTCGTCAACGACGGTCCGGTGACGGTGCTCCTCGAGGTCTAGGCCCGAGCCAGCCCCGCCGGTCGGCGACCCAGCCGAGACCGAGGGAGAGCGCAGCGAGGGCCAGCGCCGGCAGGTCGCCGAGGCGGACGTAGAGCGTCTCGCCCTCCCGGAGCTCGACCGTGTCGTAGAGGACCTCGCGCTCGGACACGGCCGTGCGCTGGAGGACGTCGCCCGTCGGCGTCACCACCGCGCTGAAGCCGGTGGGGGCGGCCTGCAGCACCCAGCGGCCGGTCTCGATGGCCCGCATCCGGCTGTTCGCGACCTGTTGGGTCTGCACCTGGGTGCCGGTGTAGCTGGCGCCGTTCGTCGGGTTCAGCAGCACCTGGCCGCCGTTGCCGATGGCGTCGCGGGCCCGCTCGCCGAAGAAGATCTCCCAGCTGATGGACACGCCGAGCCGGCCGGCCGGCGTGTCGATCACGGCGGGCGTCTGGCCGATGCGGGCGTCGCGCGACGGCAGGACGTCGCCGGCGATCGGGTCCAGCAGCCCGCGGAACGGCACCCACTCGCCGAAGGGCACCCGCTCGACCTTCTCGTAGCGGCCGACCTCGTCTCCACCGGGCGAGTAGGCCACCGCCCAGTTGCGGAACGCGTCGCTGCCGTCGTCCTCGATGACGCCGGCGATGAACGTCGCCCCGGTGCGGCGGGCGACGGCCTGCAGCTCGGCTTCGGTCCCGCCGCCCCGCAGCCGCGCCACGTCGACCACGTCCTCGGGCCACACGAGGAGGTCGATCGTCCGGTCCGGGTCGAGGTCGGCCGTCGCGGCGAGGTGGCGCTCGAGGACGATGCCCGGTTCGGTGGTGGCGGCGCGGGTGCCCTGCGGCCCACCGCCCTGCACGACCGCGACGTCGAGCTGCTCACCGGTGTCGGAGCCGTCCGGGGCCACGACGGCGACGCCGAGGGTGAGGACCACCACGGCGGCGAGCGCCACGGCGACCGCGACACGGCGCTTCGAGGCGGCGGCGAGCGCCAGGCCGGCGGCCAGGGTGACGAACACGACGAGGAGTGCGCCACCCACGCGCAGGATCGGTGCCAGGGGCCCTGCCACCTGGGCGACGGCGAGGTTCGACAGCGGTGCACCGCCGAACGGCCAGCGCCAGCGGACCCACTCCAGGAGCACGACGGCCCCGGGCAGGGTCAGCAGCCGGGCCGGTCCCCGAGGGGCGAGCAGGGTGGCGGTGGCCAACATGCCGGCGAATACCGCGGTGGCGATCACGTAGCCGGGGAGGGTGAGGTCCCGCATCCACAGCAGGGTCGGGAACAGCATCGCCGCCCACGCGATCCACGCCCGGCCGAGGCGCTGCACCGGCCGCAGCGCCGGGTCGTCGAGGGCGTGGTCGAGCAGTGCGATCCCGGCGAAGGCGAGCGGCCAGAAGCCCCAGGGCGGGGTCGCCGCGGCCAGGCACAGCCCGGCGAGCAGCGCGACCAGGAGCGGTGGGGGACGGCGCATGCTGGCGGCGAGTCTGGCACCGCCTCCGGAGGCCGCTGCAGTCGACTCCGGTGCGATCGGAGCGCTGCCAGCTCGAGTCGCCCGGTCCGAACTGGCAGCTCTGCGATCGCAGGTCAGGCGCCCGCCGGGGCCCGGATCTGGTGGGTGTCGGTGATCTGGACCTGCCGGGTCTCGGCTTTCATGGTGAAGTGCCCGACGATGCGCTGGCGGGCCGAGCCGCGGGGGTGGCAGGCGAAGAGGGTGGCGGTGTGGGCGTGGCTCTGCTCGACGATGTGGACGTCGGTGGGCGAGACGATGTCGAGGCGGTCGAGGGCGTACACGTGGCGTGCGCCGTCGGCCATCGTGAAGATGAGCTCGTCGCCCGGCTGCAGCGCCTGCAGGTCCCAGAAGGGTCGGGTGTAGGTGGTGCGGTGGCCGGCCACGACCACGTTGCCGAGCTCGCCGGGCATGGCGGTGCCGGGCCAGTGGCTGGGCCCGCGGTTGATGGCGGTGAGGCTCACGCCCTCGAACAGCGGCTGGTCGAGCCCGATGGCCGGGATCGCCAGGCGCCCGTGGCGGATCTCGGGCTCGCGGGCGTACGGGTCGGCGGGCGGGTCCTCCGGCACGGGGAGGACCGCCGCGGCGTCGACCTCGGTCGGGATGGTGGCGGTGCTGAGCGTGATGCCGGCCAGGGGGTCGAGCTCGGCCTCGACCACCGGCGCCACCGTGGTGGCCGACGCCGCTGCGACCGGGCCGGAATCGACCTCGGCGTCGGAGCGGTCGAGCACGCCGGCGAGCACCGCGACGTTCGCGACGAGCACCAGGGCGATCGCCACGAGGGCGATCCGGGCCCGACGGGAGTCCCACCGGTGCCGGGGCACGGGTGCGTCGTCGGGTGCCGGGGCCATCGGTTCCAGTGAACCACGGATCCGGACGAACCGGTCAGGCCCGGTTGACGGTCGCGTCAGCCGAGGAGTCGGCGGGCTTGCGTGCGGCCGCTGCGGATGCAGGCCGGCACGCCGATCCCGTCGTAGGACATCCCGGCGACCACCACGGCGCCCGCGGCGCCGAGCGCGGATCGTGCGTCGGCCACCCGATCGATGTGCCCGGGCCGGTACTGGGGGAACGAGCGGGCCCAGCGGCCGACCCGCACCCCGACCGGCGGCACGGGCACGCCGATTATCCGCTCGAGGTCCGCCAGCGCCACCGCCGTGAGCTCCTCGTCGCTGCGGCTGCACCAGTCGACCGGGTCGCCGTCGTGGCCGAGGGAGATGCGGAACACGACGTGGCGCCCGTCGTCCCAGTGCGCCCACTTGGTCGATCCGAACGAGCAGGCGGTGACGGACAGGCCGGCGTCGCGCGCCACGACCACGCCGCTGCCGTCGAGCGGGTGGTCGACGTCGGCAGCGTCGGCCACCACGGTGACCATCACCACCGACGCGTACTCCGTCGCGGCGAAGACCCGGGCGGCGTCCGGGGCGAGGTCGGCGACGAGCGTGCCGACCACGTCGGCCGGGGTCGCCAGGACGACGCCGGCGACGTCGACGTCACCGACGCGGATGCCGGTCGCCGACGTGGCGAGCGGGGTCGCGTCCGTGGCGAAGCGGATCTCGGCGCGCAGCCGGTCGGCGAGGCGGCGGGGGAGCGACGCCATGCCTTCCGAGGGCGCGGCGAAGACGGGGGCGTCGATCGGCGCGGCGGCGGCCTTCACGTCGGCGGCGGCGCGGATCAGCGACCCGCCCCGCGACGCGCAGGCCCAGATCTGCGGGGCGCACGCCTGGACGGACAGCCCGTCGGCCTCCCCGCCGTTGATGCCGCCGAGCAGCGGCTCGACCAGGTGGTCGCAGACCTCGTCGCCGAGCCGGCCACGCACCAGCTCCCCGACCGACACGTCGCCGGTCGCCGGGGGCGCGTCGCTGTCGAGGTCTCGCGCGGCGAGGGCGAGGCCGGCTTCCGAGAGCAGACCGCTGGCGGCGAGGTCGTCGAGGTCGGTGGGCAGGCCGAGCAGCTGGGACTTGGGCAGCGGGTGCAGCGCGCCGGTGCTCCACACCCAGGCGTCGCCGCTGGCGGGGTGGACGAGGTCCTCGATGCCGACCTCGGCGCACAGCTCGAGCGCGTCGGGCACCCGGGCCAGGAAGGCATCGGCGCCCTCCTCCAGCGGGAACGCGAGGCCGGGGACCCGTGAGCGCTGCAGCTTCCCGCCGATGTCCCGGGTCGACTCGAAGACGACGACGTCGTGACCGGCGAGCTCGAGCTCCCACGCCGCTGCCAGGCCGGCGATGCCTGCCCCGACGACGGCGAAGCGGGCCATCAGGCGGCGGCGCCGTCGGCTCGGCCGTGCTCGTGGACGTGGTCGACGACCCGGGCGAGGATGTCGGGGTCGGTGTTCGGCAGCACGCCGTGCCCGAGGTTGAACACGTGGCCGGGCCGGCCGCCGTTGCGGGCGAGCACGTCGTCGACGGCGTCGCGGGTGGCGTCCCAGCCGGCGAAGGTGACGGCGGGGTCGAGGTTGCCCTGCACCGCCTTCCCCGGCACGCGGGTGCGGGCCACGTCGAGCGGCACCCGCCAGTCGATGCCGACCACGTCGGCGCCCGCATCGCCCATGAGGGGGAGGATCTCGCCGGTCCCGACGCCGAAGTGGATGCCGGGCACACCGAGATCGGCGATGCCCTCGAACACCTTGCGGGAGTGGGGCAGCACGTGGCGCTCGTAGACGGGCGGGGCCAGGGCGCCGGCCCAGGAGTCGAACAGCTGGATGGCGCTGGCACCCGCGGTGATCTGGTCGCGCAGCGAGGCGATGGCGATGTCGGCGAGGCGGTCGAGCAGGGCGGCGAACAGCTCGGGCTCCGAGAACATCATCCGCTTGGTGTGCTCGTAGGTGCGGCTGGGCCGACCCTCGATCAGGTAGCTCGCCACCGTGAAGGGCGCCCCGGCGAAGCCGATGAGGGGGCGGTCGCCCAGCTCGTCGACGAGGATGCGGACGGTCTCGGCGATGTAGGGGGCGTGCTCCTCGGGCACCAGCACCGGGAGCCGCTCGAGGTCGGCCTCCGAGCGGAAGGGGTGCTCGGCCACGGGACCGACGCCCGCGACGATGTCGATCCCGAACCCGATGGCCCGGGCCGGCACGACGATGTCGCTGTAGAAGATGGCGGCGTCGACGCCGTAGCGGCGGACCGGCTGCATCGTCAGCTCGGCCGCCAGCTCGGGGTGCTCGACGGCGTCGAGGATCGAGACGTCGCCCTTGACCTCGTTGTACTCGGGCAGCGACCGCCCGGCCTGGCGCATGAACCACACCGGCACGTGGTCGGCCGGCAGGCCCCGGCAGGCCTGCAGGAAGGGGTGGTCGGGGCGGGGCGCCATGGCCCCGAACCTACTGAGCACCCTCCCCGAACTGGCAGCGCTCCCGTCGCAGGTCAGCCCCCGGGCGCCTCGCCGATCTCCACGAGTGCGTCCCGGAGCGCGACCCGCAGGCGACGGGCGATGGCGGGGGACAGGTGCACGGCGAGCCCGGCCCCGGCCCGCCCGATCTCCTCCACCGTGAGCACCACGCGCGACTCCGCGTCGTCGTAGTCGTCGCTGATCGCCACGGCCCACGAGACCGGCTGCAGGTCCAGCTCCTCCCAGTCCGGCGGCATGTCGTCGGGCGAGAAGGGGTGGTCGTCGATGGAGCGCCGCACCAGCCGAGCCTGCCCCTGCGACGGGAGGGCTGCCAGTTCGTGTTCGCGTGCGACGGGAGCGCTGCCAGTTCGGGTCGGTCTGCGACGGGAGGGCTGCCAGTTCGTGTTCGCGTGCGACGGGAGCGCTGCCAGTTCGGGTCGGTCTGCGACGGGAGCGCTGCCAGTTCGGGGAGGGGGCCGGCGGGATCGCGTCCAGAACGGGCGGGGATAGCGTCCGCCCGTGCCCGAGACGACGCCGTCGAGCCCGCCCACGCCACGCCGCGACCCCGTGACGAGGGCGCGCCACGGCCGCACCGCCGTCGACGAGTACGCCTGGATGCGGGACGACGCACGCACGGATCCCGAGGTCATCGCCCACCTCGAGGCCGAGAACGCCCACACCGCTGCCGTGCTCGCCCCGAACGCGGCGCTGCAGGAGCAGATCTTCGGCGAGATCAAGGGCCGGGTGCAGGAGACCGACCTGTCCGTGCCCACCCGTCGGGGGGCGTGGTGGTACTACAGCCGCACGATCGAAGGGCAGCAGTACCCGGTGCACTGCCGCCTGGCTGCGGGCGACGAGACCGATCCGCCGGACCCGGACGACCCGGCGGTCGTGGCGGCCGAGGAGGTGCTGCTCGACCAGAACCTCGAGGCGGCCACCGACCCGGACCACGACTACTTCTCCCTCGGCGTGTTCGACCTGTCGCCCGACCACGGCACGCTCGCCTGGGCCGCCGACCGCAACGGCTCCGAGCGCCACCTGCTGCGCTTCCGGGACCTGGCCACCGGCGAGGACCGGCGGCTGCCCGACGGGTCCCCCGACGAGGTGCCGGGCGTCTACTACACCACCGCCTGGTCGGCCGACGGCGGCACGCTCTTCTACACCCGGCCCGACGACGCGACCCGCCCCCACGAGGTGTGGCGCCACCGGCTGGGGACGCCGGCCAGCGACGACGTCCTCGTCCACCGCGAGGACGACGAGCGCTTCTTCTGCGAGATCGGGGAGACCAAGGACCGCCGGTGGCTGGTGCTCGCCATGGGCTCCAAGATCACGACCGAGCTCCGGGTCGGGCCCACGGTCGACCCGGCCGAGCCGTTCCACGTGCTGGTGCCCCGCAGGCAGGGCATCGAGGCCGACGTCGAGCACGTCGGCGGCACGTTCTTCCTCCTCACCAACGACGACGCCCTCGACTTCCGGGTCGTGTCGACGTCCTCGGACGAGCGCCACCTGCAAGCCGGGCCCGACCCGTCGTCGTGGGTCGACGTCGTCCCGCACACCCCCGGCGTCCGCCTCGAGGGCATCGACGTGCTGCGCGACCACCTCCTGGTGGAGGAGCGCACCGAGGCCACCACCCGCATCCGGGTGCGGCGTGTCTCGACCGGCGAGGAGCTGCTGCTCGACCAGGACGAGGAGGTCTCCGCCGTGTCGCTGGCCGCCAACCCCGACATGGGCTGGCCCCAGCTGCGCCACACGTACACCTCGCTCGTGACGCCGCCCACGGTCATCGACGTCGACCTGGAGACGGGCACCCGCACCGTCCGCAAGGTCCAGCCCGTGCTCGGCGGCTACGACCCCGAGCAGTACGTGAGCCGTCGGCTGTGGGCGACCGCGCAGGACGGCACCCAGGTGCCCATCAGCCTCGTGCACCGCCGCGACCGCGAGCCGGGCGGACCGGTCCTGCTCTACGGCTACGGCTCCTACGAGATCTCCATCGACCCCGGCTTCTCGATCTCCCGGCTGTCGCTGCTGGACCGGGGCTGGGCCTTCGCCATCGGCCACGTCCGGGGCGGCGGCGAGATGGGCCGGCGCTGGTACGAGGACGGCAAGCTGGCGGCGAAGGCCAACACCTTCGACGACCTCGTCGCCTGCGGCCGGGCCCTGCTCGACGACGGCGTGGCCGGCGTGGGGGAGGACGGCAGGCCCCGCATCGCCATCCGGGGCGGCTCGGCCGGGGGCCTGCTGGTCGGCGCGGCGCTGAACCGCGCACCGGAGCTGTGGGCGGCGGTCGTGGCCGAGGTCCCCTTCGTCGACGCGCTCAACACGATCCTCGACCCGACCCTGCCCCTCACCGTCATCGAGTGGGAGGAGTGGGGCAACCCGGTGGACTCCCCCGAGATCTTCGACGTGATGGCCGGCTACGCGCCGTACGAGAACATCCCGGAGGTCACGCTGCCGCCCGTCCTCGCCACCGGCGGCCTGCACGACCCCCGGGTCGGCTACTGGGAGCCGGCCAAGTGGGTGGCCCGCCTCCGCGACCGCGCCGAGGGCGGGCCCTTCCTGCTCAAGACCGAGCTCGGCGCCGGCCACGGCGGCCCGTCGGGGCGCTACGACGCCTGGCGCGACGAGGCCCTGGTGCTGGCCTTCCTGGTGGCGACGGTGGGGGAGGGCGCACCGGCTGCGGGGTAGGGTGTCCGATCCCTCCGACCCAGCCGCTGGGGTGATCGCGCACCGTTGAACGAGCATCCGGAACTGAGCGCCGAGCAGGCCTACGTCGACGACGCGTACGCATGCCTCGAGTCGGCGCGCGACCGCGCCAAGCGCCTCCGCTCGATGGTCGAGGTCGGCCGCGGCGGCACGGAGCAGGCCCGCTGGGAGCGGGAGATGATCGAGGGGAACATCGCCACCCGGCTGACCCAGCTCGACCTCGGTGACAGCTCGCTCGTCTTCGGGCGCCTCGACACCGACGGCGAGCACGGCGCCGACACCTTCTACATCGGTCGCATGTCGGTGGCCGACGACGAGCAGGAGCCCGTGGTCGTCGACTGGCGGGCCCCCATCTCGGAGGCCTTCTACCGGGCCACCGGTCGCCAGCCAATGGGCCTGGCCCGCCGCCGGCACTTCACGGCGCGCGGCCGCACGCTGCTCAACCTCGAGGACGAGCTGTTCGGCGAGGCCGTGCACGGCGACCACGGCGGCATCCGCCTCGCCGACGACGACCGCATCCAGGGCCACGGTGCACTGATCCGGGCCCTGGAGACCACCCGCACGGGCCGGCTCGGCGACATCGTCGCCACCATCCAGGGCGAGCAGGACGAGATCATCCGCTCCGAGCTGTCCGGGGTGCTCGTCGTCCAGGGCGGTCCCGGCACGGGCAAGACGGTGGTGGCCCTGCACCGCGCCGCCTACCTGCTCTACACGCACCGCTTCCCGCTCGAGGGGCAGGGCGTGCTCGTGCTCGGCCCCAACCGGCTCTTCCTCGGCTACATCGACCAGGTGCTGCCGTCGCTCGGCGAGGCCGGGGTGGAGCTGGCGGTGCTCGCCGACCTCGTGGAGCGCGAGCGCATCGAGGGCGAGGACCTCCCGCGCGTCGCCCGCGTGAAGGGCGATGCCCGCATGGCCCACGTCATCCGCAAGGCGGTGGCCGACCGCCAGCGCCCCCTGCGCCGCGACCTGCGGGTCGGCCTCGGCGCCCAGACGCTGGTCTGCTCCGTCGACGACAGCGCCCGCATCGTCGCCGACGCCCACCGGCGCTACCACCGCCACAACGCCGGCCGGAAGCACGTCGAGCAGCGGCTGTTCGAGGCCCTGGCCGACTCGGCCCGCAACCCGGTCCGGGCCGAGGACGTGCGCGACCAGCTGCGCCGCCACCCCGACGTCGTCGAGGCGCTCGAGTGGATGTGGCCGGTGCTCACCCCGGCCCAGCTGCTGCACGACCTGTTCGGGTCGCGGGCCCTCATCGAGCTGGCCAGCCGCAAGTGGCTGCGCCCCGAGGAGCAGGCGGAGCTCCACCGCCCCCGCACGTCGATCGACACGGTCACCTTCACCTGGCAGGACGTCCCGCTGCTCGACGAGGCCCGCGAGCGGCTCGGTCCCCGCCGCAAGCGCAAGGGCGTCGACGACGAGATCCGCACCTACGGCCACATCGTCGTCGACGAGGCCCAGGACCTGTCGCCGATGCAGCTGCGGATGGTGGCCCGACGCTCGCTCTCGGGCTCGCTCACCATCGTCGGGGACATCGCCCAGGCCACCGGGGCGTGGGCCCACGAGAGCTGGGACGAGATCCTCGAGCACCTCCCCACCAAGCGCGGCACCCGCCGGGCCGAGCTCACGGTCGGCTACCGCATCCCCGCCCGCAACATGGAGATGGCCGCCCGCGTGCTGCGGGTCGCGGCACCCGACCTCAAGCCCCCGGTCTCGGTGCGCGAGGGCGGCGACCCGCCCCTGGTCCGGCGGGCCGACGCCGGCGCGCTGCACGAGCTCGTCGCCGAGATCACCAGGGAGGAGGCGGCCGAGGTCGATCCCGGCTCCCTCGCGATCATCGTGTCGGCCACGTTCGTCGAGCCCGTGTCCCAGGCCCTGACCGCCGCCGGCATCGAGCACGGGCGCGCCACCCGCCAGGGTCTGCGGCATCCCGTCACCATCGTGCCCGTCGGCATGGTGAAGGGCCTGGAGGTCGACGCCTCCGTGGTGGTCGAGCCGGCGGCCATCGTCGACGAGGAGGCCCAGGGGCTGCGCGCCCTGTACGTGGCGCTCACGCGCGCCACCAAGCGGCTGGCCATCGTGCACGAGCGCGCACTGCCGGACTTCCTCGCCGAGCCGACCGCGCCCGAGGCGCGCGACGAGCTCGCCGCCGTCCAGCACAACGGCCACGACACCCAGCTGCGCCTCGACCTGCCCGTGGAGGAGGCCGGCTGATGAGCGAGATCTCGGTCCGGGACATCACCGTCGGCTTCGACGGCACCGAGGTCCTCCACGGCGTCGACCTCGACGTGGCCGAGGGCAGCGTCGTCGCCCTCCTCGGCCCGTCGGGCTGCGGCAAGACGACGCTGCTGCGCTCGATCGCCGGGCTCGAGCGACCCACCGGCGGCGAGGTGCGCATCGGCGACGCCGTGGTCAGCGGCCCGGGCACGCACGTGCCGCCGGAGCGCCGCCGCATCGGCATGGTCTTCCAGGACTGGGCGCTCTTCCCGCACCTCACGGTCGCGGGCAACGTCTCCTTCGGCCTCCCGCGAGCCGAGCGCAAGGGACCGCGCGTCGAGGCCGCGCTCGAGCTGGTGGGCCTCGAGGGCTTCGGCCACCGCATGCCCGGCACGCTCTCGGGCGGCCAGCAGCAGCGGGTCGCGCTGGCCCGAGCCCTGGCGCCGGAGCCGTCGGCGCTCCTGCTGGACGAGCCGTTCTCCAACCTCGACACCACGCTGCGGGCCCGGGTGCGCACCGAGGTCCACGAGCTGCTGCACCGGGTCGGCATCACGACCGTGTTCGTCACCCACGACCAGGACGAGGCCTTCGTGCTGGGCGACGACGTCGCCGTCATGTCCGAGGGCGTCATCGTGCAGCAGGCCCCGCCCCACCGCCTCTACGCCGACCCGGCCACGGCGTGGGTGGCCCACTTCGTCGGCGATGCCAACCTCGTGCCCGGCGTGGCGCGCCGGGGTCGGGCGTCCACCGCGCTCGGCGACGTCGACCTGCGCAGCGACGTCGAGGGCACCTGCGAGGTGCTGCTGCGGCCCGAGGACCTCACGCTCGACCCGGCCGTGGCCGACGCCTCCAGCAAGCCGGTGCACGTCGAGCTGGTGGAGTACTACGGCCACGACACCGTGTACCTCGTGACCCTCGACGACGGCACCCGGGTGCGCGTCCGCGAGGTCTCGGTGCCCCGCTTCGACCGCGGCGACGTGGCCTCCATCCGCACCACCGGCCGCGCCGCCGTCGCGTTCGCCGCCGGCTGAGCGCCGGCACCGCCGTGCACGTCGTCATCGGCGCCGGACCCGCTGGTCTGGCCACGGCATGGCAGCTCCAGCGCGACGGCCACGAGGTCCGGGTGCTCGAG
>JAKFET010000261.1:0-2028 GCA_036675575.1 Acidimicrobiaceae bacterium | reverse complement strand
CGAGGTCGGCCATGTGGTCGGCCTCGTCGAGCACGGTGATCTCAACGGCGGAGAGATCGGCGTAGCCCTGGCCCATCAGGTCCTCGAGGCGGCCGGGGCAGGCGACGACGATGTCGACGCCCTTCTTGAGCGCGGTGGTCTGCGGGCCCTGGCCGACGCCGCCGTAGACGACGACGGTCGAGAGACCGGTGGCCTTGGCGAGCGGGAGGAGCGCGGCGTGGATCTGGCCGACGAGCTCGCGGGTCGGCGCCAGGATCACGGCGCGCGGCTTGCGCGGCATGGCCGGCAGCTTGCTCGCGTCGAGGCGGGCAACGAGCGGGAGGAGGAAGGCGTACGTCTTGCCGGAGCCGGTGCGGCCACGGCCGAGGACGTCGCGGCCGGCGAAGCTGTCGGGCAGCGTCGCGGCCTGGATCGGGGTAGGAGTCGTGATGCCCTGCTGCGCCAGGAGGTGGGCAAGCGAGGACGGAACGCCGAGTTCGGCGAAGTTCATGTGAAGTCTTTCGGTTGGCGTCTCGCCAACGTGAGCCGCTGTGACAGCGGCGTACGTGCCTCAGAAGTGAGGGAGGGTCTCCAGAGAAGACCTGCGCTCGGTGCAAGACTTGCCGAGCTGCGTGGACACAACGTTAGCGGTCGCGGCGTTGTTCCGTCGCATTCCGACTCACGTGACGCGTCCCACTGCTCAGGCGCTGGCGCGCCGGATGAGCTTCGGCGGGATGATCACCCTCATCGGATGGCCGCCGTCGAGGCCGTCGACCCGCTCGAGCAGCAGCCTGGTGGCGCGCTCGGCCATCTCCTCGACCGGCTGACGAACCGTCGTCAGCGGCGGGGTGGTGCGCTCGGCAACGCCGAGGTCGTCATAGCCCACGACGGCGATGTCGTCGGGGACTCGGCGGCCCATGCTCGCCAGCACCCGCAAGGCCCCGACGGCCATCAGGTCGGAGGCGACGACCAGCCCGTCGAGGTCGGGGTGGCGCGCCATCAGCGCCTGCGCCGCCCGCTCGCCGCTGTCCTCGGTGAAGTCGCCGTGCTCGATGGCGTCGTCGGCGAGCCCGGCGGCACCCATTGCCTGCCGCCAGCCGGCCAGCCGGTCCTCGGCCGCGGTCATGTCGCCGGGTCCGGCGATGGTGCCGATGCGGGTGCAGCCGCGGGCGATCAGGACCTCGGTCGCCTCGCGCTCGCCGGCCGTGTTGTCGACGTCGACGTAGGCCACCCGGTCACCGCCGGCCCACGGCCGTCCTCCGAACACGCAGGGCAGGTCGAGGTCGGCGAGGTGCTCGGCCAGGCCGTCGTCACGGTGGTGGGAGACGACCAGGGCGCCGTCGACGTGGCGGTTCTTGAGGTAGCGCAGGGTGCGCGCCGTCGAGGCGCCCGGCCTGGCCAGCAGCAGCACCAGCTGGATGTCGCGCTCCCCGAGCACGCGCGTGACGCCACGCAGGGTGCCGGCGAAGAAGGGATCGGAGAACACCCGGTCGTCGGGCTCGGGCACGACGACAGCGATCGAGTCCGTACGCCGCGTGACCAGGCTGCGGGCAGCCGGGTTCGGGACGTAGCCCAGGGTGCGTACGGCCGTGTCGACGGCCAGCTGGGCCCGGGCGCTGACGCGCTGCCCGCCGTTGATGGCACGCGAGGCGGTGGCGCGCGAGACACCGGCCACCCGTGCCACCTCGTCGAGGGTGGGCGACCCGGACGTCGCACTCCTCGGCCCGTTCACGCGCGCCACGCTAGCCGCCCGTCGTGCCCGACGGGGCGCCGGAAGGCTGGAGCGTCCCGGACCGCGAGACCTCGGCATACCACCGGGCGCTGGACTTGGGGATCCGCCGCTGCGTCTCGTAGTCGACGTAGACCAGGCCGAAGCGCTTGGCATAGCCGTAGGCCCACTCGAAGTTGTCCATGAAGGACCACTGGTAGAAGCCGCGCACGTCGACGCCCTCGTCCATCGCCCGGTGCACCGCCCGGAGGTAGGAGTCGAGGAACGCGATGCGGTCGGGGTCGTGCACCTCGCCGTCGGCGCCGGGCCGATCGGCATAG
>JAKFET010000146.1:0-2037 GCA_036675575.1 Acidimicrobiaceae bacterium | reverse complement strand
TGGGAGGTCTGGCCGATCAGGACGCTGGTGCGGGCCCGCAGCATCACGGTGATCCACCAGCGGGGGTAGCGCATGAAGGCCTCGGCCAGCAGCAACGGCGCGGCCAGCATCGAGACGACGAGCGCGCCGAGCATCAGCCAGGGCCGGTCACCGGCCTGGAGGGCGGTGACGACGTTGCCCCACAGGAAGCCGGTGATGGCGCCGTAGGCACCAGTGACCGAGCAGAGCAGGAACAGGACGGCACCCAGGACGCCCCACTGGGGCTCGACCAGCAGCGCATTGGTCGTGGCCCTCGCGAGCGACGGCAGCGCCTCGAGCTCCGGCGGCGCCGGGGGAGTGGTCGACCGGCGGGCCGACCCGATCTGGTCGCCGACCTCGTCGTGCTCCGCCTCGGGAACCGGCTCGTGGTCGGCCGCCTCGAGCAGGGCGCGGAACGCCCCGTCCTCGGCGGCCAGGCGGGCGCGGGGGCCGTGCTGGACGACCCGGCCGGACTCGAGGACCGCGACCTGCTCGGCACGCTCGGTCGTGGAGAGCCGGTGGGCGACCAGGATGCCGGTGCGGCCGGCGATCAGCCGATCGGCGGCCCGGACGACGCGGGCCTCGGTGACCGGATCCATCCGGGCGGTGGCCTCGTCGAGCACGACGACCCGCACGTGGCGGACGAGCAGCCGGGCGAAGGCGACCAGCTGCTCCTCACCGGCCGACAGGCTGGTGCCGCCGGGACCGAGCCTCGTGTCGAGGCCCTCGGGCAGACCGGCGACCCAGGCCGTCAGGCCCAGCTCGGAGATGGCCGCCTCGACCTCGGCGCGCGGCGCGTGGCCGAACAGGGTGATGTTGTCGGCGAGGGTGCCGGCCAGGATCTCGGTGCGCTGGGTGACCACCCCGACCGCGGCACGCAGGTGCTGCAGGTCGAGCTCGGTCACGTCGATGCCGCCGAGGAACACCGTGCCGGGCTCGGGCTCGACGGCGCGCGACAGCAGCGAGGCGAGGGTCGACTTGCCGGAGCCGGTGCGGCCCACGAGCGCACAGGTGTGTCCGGCCGGGACGGTCAGCTCGACGTTGCTGAGCGCGAACGTGCCGGTGCCGTAGGAGAAGTGCAGGCCGCGGATGTCGACGTCGAGGGGTCCCTCAGGCAGCGACCGGCCACCGACGGGCTCGGGCTCGGAGGCGAGCATCCCGCGCAGTCGCAGGATGGCGCCGAAGCCGGCCTGGAGGTCGGGGAGGTGGCGCGCGAGCTGGTCGACCTGGCCGACGAACGTCGTGGTGACCAGGAACAGGGTGACCAGCCGGGCGGTGGAGAGGTTGTCGCCCATCACCAGCGCGGAACCGACGACCGCGGTGGCCGCGAGCATCGCGTGCAGCAGCGAGCCGGTGCGCCGGGTGATCTGGGTCTCGACCTCCAGCACCGACGTCACCCGGTCGAGGATGGTCTGCGCCAGCTCGGCGCAGCGGCGGATCACGAACGCCTGGCCCAGGCTCGTGCGCAGGTCGTCGCGGGCGGCGATGCCCTCCTCCAGCGCGGCGGCGTGGTCGGTCCAGGCGATCTCCTCGACGACCTTCCGCTCGGAGACGAGCGGGAGCAGTCGGCGCGCCACGAGGATCGCGCTGGCGGCCGTGATCGGGAAGAGGAGGAACGCCGGCCACCAGGTGAGGCCGGCGACGAGCCACAGGGGGCCGGACGCGAGCAGGGTGCGGCAGAGCTGCCACACGTGCCAGCGCATCAGGTTGCCGACCTCGTGGGTGTCGTCGTCGACGCGGTCGAGGACCTCGCCCACGGCCTGCTCGGACAGCGCGGACAGCGGCTGGGCCAGCGCGGCGTCGAGGAGATCGGCACGGAGCTCGCCCTCGGCCCGGTCGGCGATGACGAACCATGCCGTCTTGGCGATCGTGTCGACCGTGGCGGCGCCCACGATGCAGAGCGCCAGCATGACGACGAGACGCCCGGAGGGACCGTCGGCCAGCTGCCCCGCCACGACGGTGCCGAGCGAGGAGGAGATCGCGGCCACCAGCGCCGCGACCAGGCAGACCGCCGTGGTC
>JAKFET010000137.1:0-14193 GCA_036675575.1 Acidimicrobiaceae bacterium | reverse complement strand
GGGCGACGCCGATGGCGTAGGCCACCTGCACCTCGCAGCGCGAGGCGACGCCGGCGGCGACCAGGTTCTTGGCCACCCAGCGGGTGGCGTACGCGCCGGAGCGGTCGACCTTGGACGGGTCCTTGCCGGAGAAGGCGCCGCCGCCGTGGCGGGCCCAGCCGCCGTAGGTGTCGACGATGATCTTGCGGCCCGTGAGGCCGCAGTCGGCGTGGGGGCCGCCGAGCTCGAACTTGCCGGTCGGGTTGACGAGGACGGTGAAGTCGTCGTCGGCGAACTGCTCGGGCAGGGTCGGGCGGATCACGTGCTCGATCAGGTCGGGCTTGATGAGCGTCTCGCCGTCGTGGCCGGGGGCGTGCTGGGTGGAGATGAGCACGGTCTGGAGGGCGACCGGGCGGCCGTCCTCGTAGGAGATGGTGACCTGGCTCTTGGAGTCGGGGCGCAGGTACGGGAGGATCCCGGCCTTGCGGACCTCGGACAGGCGCTCGACCAGGCGGTGGGCCAGGTGGACCGGCGTCGGCATCATCGCGTCGTTCTCGTCGCACGCGTAGCCGAACATCATCCCCTGGTCGCCGGCGCCCTGGTCGTCGATCTCGTCGTCGCGGTGGCCGGTGCGGGTCTCGAAGGCCTTGTCGACGCCCTGGGCGATGTCGGGGCTCTGCGGGTCGATCGTGGTCATCACGCCGCACGTGTTGCCGTCGAAGCCCATCGACTCGCGGTCGTAGCCGATGCCGTTGATCGTCTTGCGGACGATGTCGGGGATCTCGACGTAGGCGCTGGTGGTGATCTCGCCCGAGACGATGGCCATGCCGGTGGTGACCATGGTCTCGCACGCGACCCGGGCCATCGGGTCCTCGGCCAGGATGGCGTCCAGGATGGCGTCGGAGATCTGGTCGGCCATCTTGTCGGGATGGCCCTCCGAGACGGACTCGGAGGTGAAGGTGAAGTTGGCACTCATGTGTTGCTCCCTGGACTCGGGCTGCGGAGGGTGGTGACGGCGTCGAGCACCGCCCTGGCGATCTGGCGCTTGTCGGCCTGGGGCACCTCGGCGGCGCCGGCGGCGGACAGGATGACGACCTCGTTGGTGTCGTGCTCGAAGCCCGCACCGGGAGCCGACACGTCGTTGGCCACGATGAGGTCGGCGCCCTTGGCGCGCAGCTTGGACTCGGCGTTGGCCCGCAGGTCGTCGGTCTCGGCCGCGAACCCGACCAGGGTCTGGCCGGCCGGCTTGGACGTGCCGAGGGCGGCGAGGATGTCGACGGTGGGCTCGAGGACGATCTCGGGGGCGCCGCCGGACTTCTTGATCTTGCGGTCGGCCGCCGATGCCGGCTTGAAGTCGGCGACGGCCGCGGCCATCACCACCACGTCGCTCGTGGACGACCGAGCCGTCACGGCGGCGTGCATCTCGTCGGCCGTGTCGACGCGGACGACCTCGACGCCGGCGCGGACCGGGCGGTCGACCGTGGAGACGAGGATGACGCGGGCGCCGCGGGCGGCGGCCTCCTCGGCGATGGCGTAGCCCTGCTTGCCCGAGGAGCGGTTGCCGATGAAGCGGACCGGGTCGATGGGCTCGCGGGTGCCGCCGGCGGTGACCAGGACGGTGAGGCCGGCCAGGTCCCGCACGTCGGACGTGCCGGCGAGGACCTTCTCGACGGCCTCGACGATGGTGGCGGGATCGGCGAGGCGGCCGGCGCCGGAGTCACCGCCGGCCAGGCGGCCCTCCTCGGGCGGGACGATGTGCACGCCCCGGCTGGCCAGCACGTCGAGGTTCTCCCGCACGGCGGGGTGCTCCCACATCTCGGTGTGCATGGCCGGCGCCAGCAGCACGGGAGCGGTGGTGGCGATGAGCGTGGCCGACAGCAGGTCGGCCGAGCGACCGGTGCGCAGGTCGGAGATGACCCGGGCGGTGGCCGGCGCCACCAGCACCAGGTCGGCGGTCTGGCCGAGCCGGGTGTGGGTGATCGGGCTGCCGTCGGCGCCGTGGTCGATGTCCCACAGCGAGGTGCGGACGACCTCGGAGGCGAGGGTGGACAGCGTGGTCTCCCCGACGAAGTGCCGGGCGCCATCGGTCATGATCGGTGTGACGTGCGCACCGGCGTCGACCAGGCGGCGGCAGACCTCGACGGCCTTGTAGGCCGCGATCCCGCCGGTCACCCCGAGGACGATGCGCTTCCCGGCGAGCATGGCGGGCCGCGACGGTGAGCGACCTACTCCTGGTCCTCGTACGCCGCGATGCGGGCGGCGGCCTCGGCTGCCTCGGCCTCGCGCTTGGCGACCAGCGCCTCGCCGTAGATCGGGACGATCTTGTCGGCCGCGATCTCCTCGAAGGCGATCGAGAGCGGCTTGCGCACGACGGAGGGCACCTGCGGCGGGATCTGGGAGCCCAGGCCGCCGCTGCCGACGGCGTTGAAGTAGGCGTTGATCTGACGAGCCCGCGTCGAGCCCAGCGTGACGAGACGGAACTTGGAATCCGCACGGTCGAGGAGGTCCTCGATCCGCGGGTTCATCATCGTGTCGTGACGACCGGACATGTTGCCTCCGTGGGGTTGCCGAACGAGCAACGGTAGCAGCGGGCCGCCCCGGAGCAGGAACCCTCAGGCCGGGCGGTGGGCCTCGATGAGCGCCTCGAGCTCGGCGACCGCGTCGTCGAGGACGTCGTTCACGAGGTGGTGCATCTGCAGGCGGCGGGCAGCCTCGCGCTCCTCGTCGCCCTTGCGGAGCCGGGCCTCGATGCGCTCGGGGCTGTCGCCGCGGCCGGTCAGCCGCTGGCGCTGAGCCTCCCGGTCGGGCGTGTCGATGAAGACCAGGAGCGCCCTTGGGTCGACGGTCCGGATGGCCTCGGCGCCGGCCACGTCGATCTCGAACAGCACGTCGGTGCCGGGCGGCGGATCGGGGACCGGAGTCCCCTGGCGGTAGTCGAGGAAGTCGACCCACTCCAGGAACCCGCCGGCGTCGATGTGCGCGTCGAAGGCGGCCCGGTCGGTGAACACGTAGGCGTCGGCGGCCTCGCCGGGCCGGCGCTCGCGGGTGGTCCAGGACCGGCTCAGCCAGATCTCGGGCCGTCGGGCCAGGAGCCGGTCGACGATGGTGCCCTTGCCGACCCCTCCGGGGCCGGACACGACGATGTTCACGTGACCGGGTGCGGTGCGGGTCGTGCGCCGGCGGCGCTCAGGACCCGAACTCCTCGAGCAGCTTGCGCTTCTGCTGCTCGCCGAGGCCGCGCACGCGGCGGGTCTCGGAGATCTCGAATGCCTCCATCGTGCGGCGGGCCTTCACCTTGCCCACGCCGGGCAGCGACTCGAGGACGGCGAGGACCTTCATCTTCCCGATGGTCTCGTCCCCGGGAGCCTGCTCGAGCAGCTCGGACAGCAGGAGCGAGCCCATCTTGAGGCGTTCCTTCAGCTCGGCTCGGGCCCGGCGGGCCTCGGCGGCCTTCGCGAGCGCGGCTTGGCGCTGCTCCGGGGTGAGTGAGGGGGGCTGGGGCATGGCCCGACCCTAGACGACACCCCCTCGGCGTCGATCACGACAGGGCGTCGTCCACGAGCGCTGCGGCGGCGAGCGCCGGCGCCTCGGCACCGGTGATCGTGCGGCCGAGGATGAGCAGGTCCGCACCGCCGGCGAACGCCTCGCCCGGGGTCGCCGTGCGGCGCTGGTCGTGGCGGTCGTCGCCGCTCGTGCGGATGCCCGTCGTGGCCACGAACATCGTCGGCGCGACCTGCCGGACCTCGGCCACGTCGGCCACGGCGCACACGAGGCCGTCGGTGCGGGCCTCGGCGGCCGCCCGCACGCGCTTGGGGAGGATGTGGGGAGGAGCCGTGTCGTCGGAGGTCAGGACGGTGACGGCCAGTGCCCTCGGGGCGGGCACGCCGGCGGCCGACGCGCCCTCGTGCAACCCCTCCACCCCGGCGCGGAGCATGTCGACGCCGCCGTGGGCGTGGAAGGTCACGTACGACACGCCGAGGGACCCCAGCACGCGCGCCGCCTTGTTCACGGTGGTCGGGATGTCGTGGAGCTTCAGGTCGACGAAGACGTCGAGGCCGAGCCCCTGCAGGGTCGTGACGGCCGCCGGCCCGGCGCTGGCGAACAGCTCCAGGCCCACCTTGATGGTGCCGAACCACGGGCCGAGCTCGCGCGCCCGGCGGCCCGCCTCCACCAGGTCGTCGGTGTCGAGGGCCAGGCACAACCTGGCGCGCAGCTCCTCGGGTGCCTCGATCTGCAGCTCGGTCACGTCATGCCCTCCCTCTCCTCGGCGCAGCCTGCCACCCCGGGACGCCCTCAGCGGGGCGCAGGCGGGCGGACCGCGCCGGTGAGCTCGGACACGTGCGCGACGCCGATGCGATCGGCGAGCGCCTCGAGCTCACGCAGGACCGTGGCGCACGCCCGGGGGTCGGCGAAGGTGGCGGTGCCGACCTGGATCGCGGTGGCGCCGGCGCGCAGGAGCTCAACGGCGTCGGCGCCGGTGCTGATGCCGCCGACGCCGACGATCGGCAGGCCGGGGATCGACCGGTGGACGTCGTGGACGATGCGGACGGCGATGGGGTGGATGGCGGGCCCGGAGACACCGCCGCCGCGCTCGCCCGACCCGAGGCGGTAGGCGCCCGTCTCCGCGTCGATCGCCATGCCGAGCAGCGTGTTGACGAGCGTGACCGCCTCGGCGCCGGCGTCCCGCACGGCGGCGGCGACCTCGACGACCCGGCTGGTGTTCGGGCTCAGCTTCGCCCACCGGGGCAGGCCGGCGGCGGCGGCCGCAGCCACCGTGGCCGCGCTGGCCTCGGGGTCGTGGGCCAGGAGCTCCCCGCCGGCCTCGGTGTTGGGGCACGACAGGTTGATCTCGACGGCCACCACCTCGGGCGGGCAGCCGGCGAGCTGCTCGGCCGCCCGGCGGTAGTCGTCGACCGAGCGGCCCCAGATCGAGGCCACGACGCGGGCGCCGGCGTCGACCAGCTTCGGCAGCTGCTCGCGCCGCCACGCCTCGACGCCGGGGCCCTGGAGGCCGACGGAGTTGATCATCCCGCCGTGCGTGCCGTGCGTGCGCAGCGCCGGGTTGCCGTCCCACGGGTAGGCGGCCAGCGACTTCACCACCACCGCGCCGAGCGACGACAGGTCGACGTAGGCCCCGAGCTCGGTGCCGTGCCCCGCTGTGCCCGACGCGGTCATGACCGGGTTCGGCAGGGTCACCGACCCGATCGTCGTCGTCAGCTCGACCACGTCAGCGGGCGTGGTAGTCCTGCAGGGACATGACCCGGCCGGCGTGCGCAGCGCGGTCGCGGATGCCCTCCGCGGCGGCCACGGCACCGGCGGCCGTCGTGAGCAGCGGGACGCGGTTGGTGGCGGCGGCGGAGCGGATGTAGTCGCCGTCGGCCCTCGAGCCTCGACCGCGCGGGCAGTTCACGACCAGGTCGATCTTGCCGGCGCCGAGCAGGTCGACCGCCGTGGGGCCGGCACCCTCCTCGGCCAGCTTGGCGACCCGGGTCGTGACCGGGATGCCCTCGGCCTCGAAGTGGTCGGCGGTGCCCGCCGTGGCGGCGATCTCGAAGCCGAGGTCGACGAAGCCCTTCGCGGCGAGTGCGCCCTGGGGCTTGTCCCGGTCGGCCAGGGAGAAGAAGACGGCGCCGTGCTCGGGCAGCCGCTCCCCCGCCGCGACCTGGGACTTGGCGAAGGCCAGGCCGAAGGTGCGGTCGATGCCCATGACCTCGCCCGTGGAGCGCATCTCGGGGCCGAGCACCTGGTCGGCGTCGGGGAACCGGTTGAAGGGCAGGACCGCCTCCTTCACGGCCACGTGCCGGCCCTGGCCCCGGCGGTTGGGGATGACCGGCTCGGTGAGCAGGCCCTCCTCGCGCAGCTCGGAAAGCGTGGCGCCGACCATGACCCGGGCAGCCACCTTCACGAGGGGCACGCCGGTGGCCTTGGCCGTGAACGGCACGGTCCGGCTGGCGCGGGGGTTCGCCTCGATCACGAACACCTGGCCCTGGCGGACCGCGAACTGCACGTTGAGCAGGCCGACGACGTCCAGGGCCTCGGCGAGGCGCCGGGTGTAGTCCTCGATGACCTCCACGGTCTCGTCGCCGAGGGAGTGGGGCGGGATCGAGCAGGCCGAGTCCCCCGAGTGCACCCCGGCCTCCTCGACGTGCTCCATGACGCCGCCGATGAGGACCTCGCCGGTGGCGTCGCGGATCGCGTCGACGTCGACCTCGGTGGCCTCCTCGAGGAAGCGGTCGACCAGCACCGGGCGCTCGGCCGACAGGCCGCCCTCCTTGCCGAGCGAGCCGAACCCGGCGAGCTCGGCCATGGCCCGGGCCAGGCCGTCGTCGTCGTAGACGATCTCCATGGCCCGACCGCCGAGCACGTAGCTCGGGCGGAGGAGGGCCGGGTAGCCGATGCGCTCGATGATGGCGCGCGCCCCGTCGAGGTCGGTGGCCGTGCCGCCCGCGGGCTGCGGGATGTCGAGGCGGTCGCAGAGCTGGTTCCAGAGGTCGCGGTCCTCGGCCAGGTCGATCGAGGCGGGGCTGGTGCCGAGGACGGTGCCCTCGGGCAGGACCCCGGCCAGCTTCAGGGGCGTCTGGCCGCCGAGGCCGACGATGACGCCGACCAGGTTGCCGGAGGCCATCTCGGCCTCGACCACGTTGAGGGCGTCCTCGGTGGTGAGCGGCTCGAAGTAGAGCCGGGTCGAGGTGTCGTAGTCGGTGGACACCGTCTCGGGGTTGCAGTTGACCATCACGGTGTCGTAGCCGGCGTCGCGCAGGGCGAAGCTGGCGTGCACGCAGCAGTAGTCGAACTCGATGCCCTGGCCGATGCGGTTGGGGCCGGAGCCGAGGATGATGACCCGGGGCCTGCCGGTGTCGACGACCTCGTCGGTGTCCTCCCACGTCGAGTAGTGGTAGGGCGTCTTGGCCTCGAACTCGGCTGCGCACGTGTCGACGGTCTTGTAGGTGGGCAGGAGGCCGTCGGCGATGCGGCGGGCACGGACCTCGGACTCGGCCACGCCCCACAGGTACGCCAGCTGCGCGTCACCGAAGCCCAGGCGCTTGGCCCGGCGCAGCTCGCGCGTGGTGACGGCCTCGAACCCGACCTCGGCGAGGTGGGCGCGCTCCTCCACGATGCGGGAGATCTGGTCGAGGAACCAGGGGTCGACCTTGGTGGCATCGGCCACCTGATCGACGCTCATGCCCCGGCGCAGGCACGCCTCGAGCTGGTAGGGCCGATCCGGCGTGCCGATGCAGGCCTGGGCCAGCAGGTCCTCGTCGGACAGGTCGTCCAGCTGGGCCTCACCCGGATCGCAGTTGAGGCCCATGCGGCCCTGCTCGAGCGACCGCATGGCCTTCTGCATCGACTCGGGGAACGTGCGCCCGATGGCCATCGCCTCGCCGACCGACTGCATCGAGGTGCCGAGCACGTCGCCCTGGCCGGGGAACTTCTCGAAGGCCCAGCGCGGCACCTTGGTCACCACGTAGTCGATGACCGGTTCGAAGCTGGCCGGCGTGGCCTTGGTGATGTCGTTGGGGATCTCGTCGAGGGTGTACCCGACGGCGAGCTTGGCGGCCATCTTGGCGATGGGGAAGCCGGTGGCCTTCGAGGCGAGCGCGCTGGAGCGCGAGACGCGCGGGTTCATCTCGATGACGACCATGTCGCCGTCCTCGGGGTTGATGGCGAACTGCACGTTCGAGCCACCGGTCTCCACGCCCACCCGACGGATGCAGGCGAAGGCCGCGTCGCGCATCAGCTGGTACTCGATGTCGGACAGCGTCTGGGCCGGCGCCACCGTGATCGAGTCCCCCGTGTGGACGCCCATCGGGTCCAGGTTCTCGATCGAGCAGATGATCACGCAGTTGTCGGCCCGGTCGCGCATGACCTCGAGCTCGTACTCCTTCCACCCCTTGATGGAGGTCTCGATCAGGATCTCCGAGATGGGGCTGGACTCGAGGCCGAAGCGCGCCATGCGCTCGAACTCGGCCGGCGTGGACGCGATGCCCGTGCCCTTGCCGCCGAGGATGTAGGCGGGGCGGATCACGACGGGCAGGCCGATGGAGTCGACGACCGCCATGGCCTCGTCCAGGGTGTGGGCGGTGGCCGACGACGGCACCTTCAGGCCGATGCCGACCATGGCGTCCTTGAACCGCTGGCGGTCCTCGGCGGTGGCGATGGCCTCGGCGTTGGCGCCGATCATCTCGGGCGTGCCGGGCACGCCGATGATGCCGGCCTCGAACAGCTCCATGGCGAGGTTCAGGCCGGTCTGGCCGCCGAGGGTGGGCAGGACGGCGTCGGGCCGCTCCTGCTCGATGATGCGGGTGGCGTGCTCGAGGTCCAGCGGCTCGACGTAGGTGGCGTCGGCGAAGTCCGGGTCCGTCATGATCGTGGCCGGGTTCGAGTTCTGCAGGATGACCCGGTAGCCCTCCTCGCGGAGGACCTTGCAGGCCTGGGTGCCGGAGTAGTCGAACTCGCAGGCCTGGCCGATGACGATCGGGCCGGAGCCGATCAGCATGATCGACTCGATGTCGGTGCGCTTGGGCACTACTTCTGCTCCATCCGGGTCTTGAAGTCCTCGAAGAGGTGGCGGGCGTCGTGGGGGCCGGGGCCGGCTTCGGGGTGGTGCTGCACCGACCAGGCGTTGGCGTCGGTGAGGCGCAGCCCCTCGCACACCCCGTCGTTGAGGTTGACGTGGGTCATCTCGGCGATGCCGCCGAGGCTGTCCGGGTCGACGGCGAAGTTGTGGTTCTGGCTCGTGATGTCGATGCGACCGGAGGTCACGTCGCGCACGGGGTGGTTGCCGCCATGGTGGCCGAAGGGCAGCTTCACCGTGCGGGCGCCGGCGGCGAGGCCGAGCACCTGGTGGCCGAGGCAGATGCCGAAGAGCGGGGTGTCGTCCTCGAGCAGGCTCCGGATCTCCCGGGCCGCGTAGTCGACGACCTCGGGGTCGCCGGGGCCGTTGGAGAGGAAGATGCCGTCGGGCTCGACCGAGCGGAGCTCGTCGGCGCTGGCCGACGCCGGGAAGACCTCGACGGTGGCGAACTCCCCCAGCTGCTTGAGGATGCTGACCTTGATGCCGAAGTCGTAGGCCGCGACCCGCAGCGGTCCGTCGCCGTGGGTGTAGCGCTCCGGCGTGGTCACCTGGGCGACCAGGTCGACGCCGTGGGTGCCCGGCTCGGCGGCGGCGGCGGCCTTGAGGGTGGCCTCGTCGACCAGGTCGAGCGGGCCGAACGCGCCGGGGATGGCGCCGGTGTCGCGGATGATCCGGGTCAGGCGCCGCGTGTCGATGCCGCCGATGCCGGGGACGCCGTGGCGCTCGAGGAAGGCGACGAGGTCGCCCTCGCTGCGCCAGCTGCTGCGACGCCGGGCCAGGTCGCGCACGACCACGCCCCGGCAGAACGGCCGGCGGCTCTCGTCGTCGGCGGCCGCGACCCCGTAGTTGCCGATGTGGGGGTAGGTGAAGGTGACGATCTGGCCGGCGTAGGAGGGGTCGGTGATGATCTCCTGGTAGCCGGTGAGGGCGGTGTTGAACACGACCTCGCCGGTGGCCACGCCGCCGGCGGGCTCGGCGCCGAACCACTCCCCTTCGAAGGTGGAGCCGTCGGCCAGGACCAGTGCGGCGTCGCGCACGCTCATCGGGTCGCCTCCCCGTTCCGGAACACCGGTTCGCCCTCGAGCAGCGTGTGGCGCACGCGTCCGCGCAGGCGCCGGCCGGCGTAGGGCGTGTTGCGGCTGCGGCTGTGCATGGCGTCGGCGTCCACCGTCCACTCCTCCTCGGGGTCGAACACGCAGAGGTTCGCCCTGCGCCCTTCGAGGATGGGGCCGCCGTGGCGGTCCTCCACCCCCAGCAGCTGTGCCGGTCGCCACGACAGCAGGGCCACGACCTGCTCGACCGGCAGGTCGAGCTCGGTCAGCGCCAGGGCCAGCGCCGTCTCGAGGCCGAGCATGCCGGGGGGCGCCTCGTCGAAGGGCTGCTCCTTCGCGTCGGGCGTGTGCGGGGCGTGGTCGGTGGCGATGCAGTCGATCGTGCCGTCGGCGAGGCCGGCCCGCACCGCGGCCACGTCGCCGGCCGTGCGCAGGGGCGGGTTCACCTTGAACACGGCGTCGTAGGTCGCGCAGCACTCGTCGGTGAGCGTGAAGTGGTGCGTCGTCGCCTCGCAGCTGATGTCCATGCCGCCGGCCTTGGCGGCGCGCACCATGGCCACCGAGCCGTCGGTGGAGAGGTGCTGGAAGTGGATGCGGGCACCGGTGAGGCGGGCGAGGGCGATGTCGCGCATCACCATCAGCTCCTCGGCCTCGGCGGGCTGGCCGGGGATGCCCAGCCGGCTCGACCACTCCCCCTCGTGCATGTGGCCGCCGCCGGCCATGGCGTCGTCCTCGCAGTGCTGGGCCAGCACCACGTCCAGCGCCGAGGCGTACTCCATGGCCCGCCGCATCAGGCGGGTGTCCTGGACCCCGGTGCCGTCGTCGGTGAAGAACCGCACGCCCATCTTGGCCAGCTCGGCGATGGGTGCGAGCTGCTCCCCTGCCCGCCCGACGGTGATGGCGCCTGAGGTGCGCACGTCGCACGGCGCGGCGCGGCCGAGCTCGAGCACCTCTCGGGCGACGGCTGCGGAGTCGATGGCCGGCGTCGTGTTCGGCATGGCGAGGATGCACGTGTACCCGCCGGCGGCGGCGCCGCGCGCGCCGGTCTCGATGGTCTCGGCCTCCTCCTTGCCGGGCTCGCGCAGGTGGGAGTGGACGTCGACGAAACCCGGGCTCACGTAGCAGCCGCCGGCATCGAGGACGTCGGGGGCGTCGAGGTCAGGGCCGACGGCGAGGATCGATCCGTCGTCGCCGACGACGACGTCGCCGCTGCGCACGCCGGTGGCGTCGACGAGGCGGCCGCCCTTGATCACGAGGGTGGGTTCGGGCATCTAGACGGCCTCCGGGACGGCGACTTCGGGGGGCAGGAGCTCGGCGCCGGAGCCGAGCAGCAGGAACAGGACGGCCATGCGCACCGAGACGCCGTTGCGCACCTGGTCGATGATCACGGAGCGGACCTCGTCGGCGACGTCGGGGTCGACCTCGACGCCGCGGTTGATCGGCCCCGGGTGCATGACGAGCGCGTCGTCCCGCAGCAGCTGGGCTCGTCGGCGGGTCAGGCCGTAGGTGGCGGTGTACTCGCGCAGCGACGGCAGCAGGGCCTCGGTCATGCGCTCGCGCTGCATGCGCAGCAGGTACACGGCGTCCACGGTGGGCAGCACGGCCTCGATGTCGTGGCTGACCCGCACCGGGTAGGTCTCGATGGCGGGGGGCAGCAGCGTGGGCGGGGCGACGACGGTGACCGTGGCGCCGAGCTTGGTGAAGGCCCAGATGTCGGAGCGGGCGACGCGACTGTGCTTGACGTCGCCGACGATGGCGATGTGCATGCCCTCGAGGGAGCCTCGCTGCTGGCGGATCGTGTAGCAGTCGAGCAGGGCCTGGGTGGGGTGCTCGTGCCAGCCGTCGCCGGCGTTGACGACGGCGGCGTCGACCCAGCGGGTGAGCTGCCAGGGCACGCCGGAGGACTTGTGGCGCACCACGACGCAGTCGATGCCCATGGCCTCGATGGTCTGGGCGGTGTCGCGGAGGGACTCGCCCTTCTTGACCGACGAGGTGGACACCGAGAAGTTCATCGTGTCGGCCGACAGGCGCTTGGCGGCGGTCTCGAAGCTGAGGCGGGTGCGGGTGGAGTCCTCGTAGAACAGGCTCACGACCGTCTTGCCCCGCAGCGCCGGGACCTTGGGGATGGGGCGGGCCGAGACCTCGGCGAAGTGGTCGGTGAGGTCCAGGAGGCGCTCGATGTCGGCGCGGCCGAGCTCGCTGATGCTGAGCAGGTCGGTCACTTCACCACCTCGCCCAGGTCGACGCCCTCGTCGTGCACGTCGACGGCCTCGTCCTTGCGGGTCGGCAGGTTCTTGCCGACGTAGTCGGGGCGGATCGGCAGCTCGCGGTGGCCCCGGTCGACCATGACGGCGAGCTGGATGGCCCGGGGCCGGCCGAAGGACGTGATGGCGTCCAGGGCGGCCCGGATCGTGCGGCCGGTGAAGAGCACGTCGTCCACGAGCACGACGACCATGCCGTCGAGGTGGAAGGGCACGTCGGTGACCGCCTCGGGCAGCACCGGGCGCAGGCCGATGTCGTCGCGGTGGAAGGCCACGTCGAGCTTGCCGGTCGGCACCTCGACGCCCTCGATCTCGAGGAGCGCCTCCTGCAGGCGCTCGGCCAGCGGCACGCCGCCGGTCTGGAGGCCGATCAGGACGACCTCGTCGACCCCGCCGTTGGCCTCGATGATCTCGTGCGCCATGCGCCAGGTGGCCCGACGCAGGTCGTCGGCGTCCATGACCTGGGTCCGGGCGACGAAAACGCCCCCGAAGGGGCGTGTGAGACGTCGTTCGCGTTCCGCCATGTGGCGTTCCTTCCTGTCCGTCCGGGCCTCACGGGACCCGCTTCACGGTCAGGAGGTCAACGTAGCAGCACCGCCGTGGCCGACCAGATCGATCTCCCGCCCGATGTCCCCAGGCGCTCCCACCCGAGGCGGGCGAAGAGGGCTTCGGCGGCCGTGTTGGCGGGGTCGGTGCGAGCCCACAGCTGGTCGAGCCCGAGCTCGGTGAGCGCCCACCGGGTCACCGCGTCCACCGCCCGGCCGGCCAGGCCGGTCCGTCGGTGGGCGGCCGCCACCCACACCCCGAGCTCGGCCCGGGCGGGACCGGTCGTGAACCCCGACAGCCCCACCTCGCCGGCGACCCGACCCTCGGCGGTGACGACCAGGTCGAGGGCGAGGCGGCGGTCCCAGCGCTCCTGCACGCCGGCGATCCACGTCTCGGCGTCGGGGTCCGCCGGCGGGGGGCTCCAGCGGGTGATGTCGGGGTCGGCCCAGGCCGACTCCAGCGCCGGCGCGTCGTCCGGCTGCCAGTGGCGCAGGCCCTCAGGTGGGGTCGGGAGCACCCGGCACCCGGAGGCGGCGCAGCACGGCGGCGACCCCCTCGGCGTCGCGCATCTGCACCGCGTGCCAGCCCGCCTCGAGGGCACCCTCGACGTTCTCGAGCCGGTCGTCGATGAACAGCAGCCGCTCCGGGGCCACGCCGAGCACCTCGTCGGCCACGTGCGCGAACGACGCCACGTCGGGCTTCATGAGCCCCATGGTGGCGGAGTTGCACACGTCGTGGAACAGCGTGTCGATGCCCATGGCCCCCATGTCGACCTCGAGCTCGGTGGTGGCGTTCGAGAACACGGCCACGCGCTGGCCGGCGTCGCGCACCGCCTGGACGATGGCGACGACCTCGTCGTCGACGCGCCACTCGGTCTCCAGCCACATCTGCCGGCCGGCATCGGCGTCGACGCCCGGGTGGGCCTCCGCCAGGCGCCGACCGATCTCGACGGCCCACTCCTCGGCCGTCAGGCGCCCGCACATGGCGTCGCCGTAGAGCGGCTCGGCGAACGCGATGGACGCGACGGCCCCGGCCGGCAGGTCGTTGGCCTCCTGGAACCGGCCGATGACCTCGGCGGTCCAGTGGCGGATGACGCCGTCCATGTCGAACACGACGACCTCGATCGGCACCCACGGACGGTCGCCGTCGCGGACCTCCTCCGCCACGCGGGCGAGGATCCCGTTCACGAACTTCGGGGTGTCGTCCGTGCTGCCGTAGCGGCCGCCGAGCTCGACGGCCTCGGAGAGGCACACGCCGGGCGGGACGTCGAGCTGGGTGGCCAGCTCGAGCACGCCGAGGCGCAGCACCATGCGGTCCATCGCCGCCATGCGCTTCACGGGCCAGCGGTTGGCGTAGCGGTTCAGGACGTGGTCGATCTCGACCTGGTGGTCGGCGACCCCGGTGGCCAGCTCGAGGGCGTACGCGTCGGGCTGCAGCGGCAGGGCGGCCACGACGTCGACCGGGTGGATCGACTTGGTGTCGGCCTCGTAGAGCAGCTCGACGGCCCGCTCGCGCGCCTCGCGCCGAGTGGTGGGGGCGGCCATCAGGCCCGGGACTGGTACTGGCCGGTGCGGGTGTCGATCTTCAGCTTCTCGCCGGTGTCGATGAACAGCGGCACCTGGACGACGTAGCCGGTCTCCAGCGTGGCCGGCTTGGTGCCGCCCGTGGAGCGGTCGCCCTGCAGGCCCGGCTCGGTCTCGGCCACGGTGAGCTCGACCGACGGCGGGAGCTCCACGCCCACGATCTCCGTGCCATACATCATCAGCTGCGCCGTGGCCTG
>JAKFET010000081.1:0-62916 GCA_036675575.1 Acidimicrobiaceae bacterium | reverse complement strand
GCTCGCGTAGGTCAGCGAGCACCGACGGAAACCATCGGGCCGCTCGACGGCGAGGCACACGACAGCCCTCCGATCGACGACCCGCGCCCCAACTCGCCCTTGACTCGGGGAACGGTTGCTAGCCGTCCACCGGCAGGAAGCGCAGCAGCGTCCCGCCCTCGAAGACCTCGCCGCCGCGGTCGGCCACCACGATGCCCGACGCCGGGCGGGCCGCCTGCAGCCCGGACTGCACGGCCTCGCAGTAGCCCTCGTAGGTGCGGTAGTGGGTGTTGATCACGAACCACACCGATCCGCCCTCGGCCCGCTCGAGGATCTCGGCCACGGCCACCGCGGGGTCGGCGGCCTCGTTGCGCTCGGCGTAGTCGCGCCAGTCGATCCGGTCGGGGCGCGCCAGCTCCGGGAGGCCGATCGCATCCACCTCGTCGGGCAGCGAGCGCAACGTCGCCGGTCCGAGCTGGTCGGGGCAGATCGCGACGACGTCGTCCGGCCCCGCATCGGCCGCGATGGCACCGGCGAAGGCCTCACCCATGGTCCGCTCCTCCAGGACGTTGCCTCCCAGCCCCACCGCCGACAGGAGCACGAGCCCGACCGACACGGCGCGCCGGACCGTCGGCCCGGGCAGGCGGGCGAGGCCGACACCGGCGGCGATCAGCAGCATCGGCAGGAACGCGGCGGCGTACCGGGACACGAACACCGCGTCGCCGAGCTGGCCGGCGACCAGTCCGACCGCGAGCGCGGCGGTGGCCACGAGCACCTCGCCGCGCACGCCGTGCACGGTGCGCAGCTGCACCAGCAGCTCCCATGCGCCGTGCGCCACGACCGTGAGGCCGGCGGCGACGAGCAGCAGCACCGAGACGCCGAACAGCACGGACTCGGGGTACTTCGCCCCGCCGCCGATGCCGGCCAGGAGCTCGACCAGGGCGCCGGTGGGGCGACCGGCCGACGCCCACGGCGTCCCGGTGCTGGACAGCTGATCGAGGAACGCCGGGAGCCAGGGCACGAACGCCAGGGCGCCGACGGCCATCGCCGACGCGACGCGGAGCGAGCCGGCCCGCTCCTCGGGACCGCCCCGCCACCACCGCAGGGCGAGCAGGCCCACCGCGGCGACGCCGAGGTGCAGGACCCAGTAGTGCGTGAGCACGGCCCCGCCGGTCACCACCGCGAGCGCCGCCCACCGCAGCCGGTCGCGCCGGCCGAGCAGGTCGTCGGCCAGCAGCCACGCGGCGAAGACCATGGCGAGCACGAGGGCGTACATGCGCGACTCGGTCGAGTACCGCACGCACCAGGGTGTGATGGCCACCAGGCCGAGCACGCTGAGCCCGCCGAGGGTGCCGGCCCGCCGGCGCCCGGCCTCCCAGGCGAGCGGCAGGGCGAGCAGCCCGGCGATGCCCGACAGCGCCCGCACCGCGACGTCGCCCTCGCCGAAGACGGACATCCAGCCGTGCAGCAGCCAGTAGTAGAGGGGCGGGTGGCCGTCCTGGCGGAGGGCGTCCCCGATGTCGGCCAGCGGCAGCGACGCGATGTTGACGCTGAGCGCCTCGTCCAGCCACAGCGGGGAGGTGGTGACGAAGCGCAGGACCGCGCCGACCACGACGACGGCGACCACGCCCCACACGTCCAGCCGGGTCGGCCCCGCGTCGGCACGGCGCTCGATGTTCCGTCGGGGACCGGTCACCGGCGTACGCTAGCCACCGCTCCACCGACCGCCGAACGACCGAGATCGACACACCACCTCGTGCCAACCGACACCGCCGAATCCAACACCGCAGCCTCCGGACCAGGCGACGTCGTCGTCATCGGCGCCGGGCCTGCGGGCCTGACCGCCGCCTACGAGCTGGGCAAGCGGGGCGCCACCGCCACCGTGCTCGAGTCCGACAAGGTCGTCGGCGGCATCAGCCGCACCGTGGTGGCCGACGGCTACCGCTTCGACATCGGCGGGCACCGCTTCTTCACGAAGGTCCGGGAGGTCGAGGCCCTCTGGCACGAGATCCTCCCCGACGAGGACTTCATGCAGCGGCCGCGCTCGAGCCGCATCTACTACCAGGGCAAGTTCTACGACTACCCGATCAACGTCGTGAACGCCCTCAAGAACCTCGGTCTCCTCGAGGCGGTGCGCTGCGGGCTGTCGTTCCTGTGGGTGCGGGTGCGCCCGCCGAAGGACCTCACCACGCTCGAGGGCTACATCGTCAAGAACTACGGCCGCCGGCTCTACTCGCACTTCTTCGAGACCTACAGCACCAAGGTCTGGGGCGTGCCGCCGTCGCAGATGTCGGCCGACTGGGGTGCGCAGCGCATCAAGGGGATGTCGCTGTGGAACGCCGTCTGGGAGCCCATCCGCGGCCGCTTCTCCCGACGCGACAAGTCCAAGCAGGTCACCAGCCTGATCGAGGAGTTCCAGTACCCCAAGCTCGGTCCCGGGATGATGTGGGAGCGCTGCCACGAGCTGGTCGAGGGCCAGGGCTCCAAGGTCCACTTCCGGGCGGAGGTCACCAAGGTCGCTCACGCCGACGGCCGGGCCGTGTCCGTCACGTCCGTCGACCGCTCGGGTGCGGAGACCACCTACGACGCCGACCATGTGATCTCCACGATGCCGTTCCCGGCGCTGCTGCGGGCCATGGATCCCCTGCCGCCCGCTGAGGTCCTGGCCGCCGCCGACGACCTGCACTTCCGCGACTTCCTCTCGGTGTCGCTCGTGGTGCCGGAGGACAAGGTGGCGTGGACCGACAACTGGATCTACATCCACGACCCCGACGTCAAGACGATGCGGATCCAGAACTTCGGCAGCTGGTCGCCGTACCTCGTCAAGGACGGCCGCAACGTGCTCGGCCTCGAGTACACGGTGGACGAGGGCGACGAGTGGTGGAGCGCCACCGACCAGCACCTCATCGAGACCGGTACGAAGGAGCTGGTGAAGCTCGGCCTCATCGACAGCAGCGACGTCGAGACCGGCTACGTGGTGCGGATGCCGAAGGCGTACCCGGTGTACGACGAGGACTACCAGCGCAACGTGGGCGTCCTGCGGCGCTGGCTCGAGACCAACGTCCCGAACGTCCACCCCGTCGGCCGCAACGGCATGCACCGGTACAACAACCAGGACCACTCGATGATGACGGCGATGCTGACGGTCGAGAACCTGTACGGCGCCTCCCACGACATCTGGGAGGTCAACGTCGAGGCCGAGTACCACGAGACCGACGAGGTCGAGGCCGGTGCCAAGGGCACCGGGCGCGACGCGCCCATCCTCCCCAAGCGCAGCTGAGCGGCGCCCGGCTCCGGTGATCGTTCCCGGCCCGGTCGGGTACAGGCCAGCCCATGACCAGCGGATCTGATCTCGCCGTCCACCACGACGAAGCGGTCCACCGCTTCATCCTGGAGCGCGCCGGCACGCCGGTCGGCCTGCTCGCCTACCGGCCCGTCGGCCGACCGTCCGAGCCCCTCGTCGACGTGTACACCACCCAGATCGACCCCTCCTGCCGGGGTCAGGGCCTCGGCGAGGTGCTCGTGCGCGGCGCCCTCGACGACCTGCGCCGGCAGGGCACGTCGGTGAAGGCATCGTGCTGGTACGTCGCCGACTTCCTGGACGCCAACCCCGACTACCAGGACCTGCGCGAGGGTGCCCGTCGCCCCACGGCCACCGCCATCCCCGAGGACCGGTCGTCCCCGGACGCCGCCGGCGAGGCCCACGACCGCGGCATGGCCGACACCGATCCTCGCGTCGGCGGTGGCGACCCGGGCCGACCCCGGCCGTAGCGGTCAGGGGTCGAGCGGCTCCACCAGCACCGCCACCGAGTAGCGGCCCAGCCGGCGCTGCAGCTCGGCCCAGCGCGCCGCCCCCGAGGGCAGCGACGCCGGATCGGCGTAGCGGTGCTCGACCAGGGTCGCGAGCAGGCCGGCGCCGCCCCCGTCGAGCAGCACGCCGACGTCGCGCTCCCACCCGTCCACCTCGACCTCGGGCAGCAGACCGCGAGCCCGGGCCTCCACACCCCGTTCGCCGAGGCGCAGCTCCCCGTCCGCCAGGGCGCGGGCCAGCTCGGTCTGCAGGTCGTCGAGCTCTCGCTGCTCGTTCTCCGTGAGGCCGCTGCGGACGGCCAGGATGCGCGCCGACGGCGGCACCGACGTGGCGTCGGCGCCCACGACGAAGCGCAGCCGGGCGGAGGCGTCGGCGGGGCCACGACGGCGCGGCCCGACCTGGTACGAGAACTCGTCGTCCACCTCGAAGTCGACCCCGACCCGGGCCAGCTCGAGCAGCACGGGACCGCTGAACGGCTCGGCGAACGGCACGGTCCGACCGTCGAAGAAGAGGACCTCGTCCCCGGGCCAGGCCGCGACCTGGTCGGCGACGTCCCGCACCGCCCCCTGCGCGGCGACGTCGGCACTGGGCCCGGCCTCGACGTTGGCCGACGGGAGCGTCGCGGCCGCCCCGGCGAGCGCGAGGACGGCGGCGCCGAACGTCACGGCGCGGTGCCGGGGCAGCAGCGTGCCGAGCGGCACCACGACGGCGAAGGCGGCGATGGGCCAGAGGAAGCGCATCTGGTGGGGGCTGATGCCGAAGGCGTCGCTCACGGGCAGGGACGAGGTGGTCGCCAGCGCCAGCACGACGGAGACGGCGCCGACCGCGGCGACGCCGAGGCCGGCGCGGTCCTTCCGGCGGGCGGCCACGACCGCGGCCGCCCCGACCAGGGCGGCCACCAGGAGCAGGGACGCGAGGGCGCCGGAGAAGGAGCGGACGCCGGCGTTCGGCGGCCCGCCCTCCACGATCCGCTCGCCCAGCGGATCGGGCCCGAAGGTCGTCTCGAACGAGGAACGCAGCCAGCCCGACGGGTCGCCGACGACCGAGCCGACGACGCGGACCCCGGACTCCGGCCCGACGAGGACGTCGCCCCCGCCGGCGTGCGTGGCGATCGCCTCGAGGTTGCCGTCCCGGGCGACCTGCTCGTACAGCGGCTGGGCCCAGCAGACGAGGCCGACCACCAGCGCGACGAGCACGCTGCGCCGCACGCGCCGGCGAGCCCCTCGCGACTCGAGCGGATCACGGAGCCGGCGGCGCAGACCGACCCCGCCCCAGACCAGTGCGGCCACGAGGAGGCCGGGGACGAGGACGGCGTAGCTCAGGTGCGTCTGCACGACGATGCTGCCGACCCCGGCCGCCCACGGCAGGGCGGCGTGGTCGCCGGCGGCGATCGACGCCGCCAGCACCAGGAGCGCGAGGAACGGGACCAGGAGGCTGTGGGGCTGCCACGGGTCGAACAGGAGCTCGCTGCCCATGGCGAAGGCGATCCCGGCGGTGGCCACCATCGACACGGCCACGAGACGGGCTCCCCCGAGCCGGCGGGCGAAGGCGGCGATCAGCACCACGGCGAGGGCGTTGAGGACGGCGACGCCGACCGCCACGGCACCGGGGCCGATGCGGGCGAAGGGGGCGAGGAGGTCGAAGTAGAGCGGGCCGGGGTTGTTGATCGGCGTGCCGACGGTGAGCGAGGCGGACGTCCACGTGCCGAGCAGGGGGTGGTGCTCGGTGAGCACGTCGCGCGCCCGCAGCGCGAGGAGGGCGTTGTCGCCGATGGGGTACCAGCCCCGCAGGGCGCCGCGCACCCCGGCGGTGACGATGGCGACGACCACCCCGGCCAGGGCGGCGAGGGCCGCCGCCGCCTCGACCCGGGACGGCGCTCCCGGTTCCTGCTCCTCGGTCACGGCGCGGCCGGAGGCGGCAGGACGAACACGGCGGTGGGCCCGCCGATGGCGAGCACCTCGTCGAGCATGCGACGGACGACGTCGGGGACCCGGGGGTCGACGGCGGCGCCGAACAGGTTGCGGTCGACGATCTCGAGGAGGTCGTCCAGGCCCTCGGCGCGCAGGCGGGCCTTGGCATCCTCGAGCAGCCCACGCTGGCGAGCCACCTGGCCGTCGTCACGCAGGTCGGCAAAGGCGACCTCGACGGCATCGGGTCGGGCCCGCACCTCCTCGACGAAGGGGCCGGAGGCCAGGAGCACCTGCGCCGTGGAGGTCTCGGCGGGGACGACCCGCTGCGGCGTGGCGGGCACCTGGAACAGCTGGACGAGGCCGGCTTCGAAGCCGGCGCGCTCGAGCTCGCTGACGAGGCCGAAGGCCTGGGAGCCGATGTGGAACGCGTCCTGCCACGTGACGTGGTAGCGCCCCTCGCGCCCGGTGGCGGCACCCTCCCCCCGCTCGAGCGCCGCGATCGTGTCCGGCACGAGGGCGCCGAGGACGTCGGACACCTCGTCGTCCGAGGGCACGGCGTCGACGGCGTCGACGGCGGTCGTGTGCGCCGTGACGAGGGCGGCCACCAGGGCGAGCGCGAACGCGGGCGCCCGACCGACGCGTGGCGGCTCGGCGGGGCGTCCGGTCACCGCGGCCCATGCGGTCCACGTCGCGGCCAGTGCGGCCAGCGCGCCGACCGCCCACATCCAGAGCATCAGGTAGTACCAGGTGAGCCCGAAGATCCGGGTGATCGAGAACGTGCCCAACGCCAGCGCTCCCGCGACCGTGGCGTGCAGGGCGAGCAGGCGCCGCTCGCGGAGTGCCGGGACGGCCAGGGCCGCGACCGCGCTGGCCAGCCACACCACGACCAGGACGGCGCCGCGCGGCGCGCTCGGGAACCGCTCGGGCGACCCGTTCGTCAGGAGGGCGGGCCGGCCCACCGCGTGCGAGCCGAGGTGCCACAGATCGAGGCGCTGGAGGGCCTGTTCGGTCCCCTCGGCGACGCCGATCGGCTCCTCCCCCTCGGGTGGGGTGGTGAAGTGGTCGATGAGCTTGGCGTAGTTGCCGGGCTCCTCCGTGAGCTGATCGATCGTCGGCGGCAGCCACAGGAGCGCCCCGACGACGAGGGCGGCGGCGACCGACCAGGCGGCCGTGCGCCGGTCGGACGATCCCTCCGGGGCCCGACGAGCCAGCAGCACGGCCCACGCGACCGCTGCTGCCCCGAGGCCGACGGAGAGGCTCAGGTACGGGACGTGGGTCTGGGCGCAGAACGATCCGGCCACGGCGGCCACCGGCAGGGCCACGACGTCGCCGGCGAGCACCGACCACACGGACAGCAGCAGCACGAGCCACCACAGCAGCGGCAGGTACGGGTTCCATGGCTCGGCGAGCGCAGCGGTGCCGAGGCCCGACACGAGCACGGCGACGAGGGCTGCCACCGCAGCGAAGAGGGCCGCGCCGCCGCGCCGGCGGGCCAGCGCCAGCGAGACGCCGATGGCGACGGCGTGGATGAGCGCCGATCCCACCTGCAGGGCCCACGAGGAACCGCCGAGCAGGCGGTAGGTGGGAGCGAGCGCGTAGAAGCTGGCGGGACCGGGGTGGCTCCCCTGCTCCTCCAGGCGCTCGCCGATCCGGCCGGGGAGCCCGATGAGCGGGGTCTCGCGCGTGCCGACGTCGCGGACGCGCAGCTCGGTCATGGCCAGGTCCAGCACCGGGTGCCAGCGCGGGGAGCGCATCTGCACCACCGCCACCACGAGCGGCACCGACAGCGCGACCGCGACGAGCACCACGGCCCAGCCGGGAACCGCGCGACGCACCGTCACGGCAGCCGCTTGAGCACCGCCAGGGCGCCCATCCGCGCCGGCGACTGGTGGTGCGACCGCCCCTCGCCGCCCAGCGCGGACCGGTGCGCCAGCCACCACTCGTAGGACTCGATGACCATCGACGCGTTCGAGTGCGTCGGCGCCCACCCGAGCTCGCGCTGGGCCTTCGACGTGTCGAACCAGAGCGACTCGCCGTAGAGCAGCCAGTGGTACGGCGCGAACGGGGCGAGGCCGATGCGCGACGCCACCTGCATCCCGATGCGGGCGGGTGCGGACGGGACCGATCGGACCCGGGCGCCCGTGCCGGCGTGGTCGACGAGCGCCTGGAGGGTGTCGCGCATGGTGCCGAAGTCGGTCGCACCGATGTTGTAGCTGGTCGACCCGGGACGGTCGGCCGCCAGGATGCAGGCGTCGGCCAGGTCGTCGCCGTGGACGAACTGGTAGCGGTTCTGGCCGCCGTCGAGCACGAACAGCGGCGCACCCTCGGCCACCAGCTCGAACAGGATCGCCATGATGCCGAGGCGGCCGTGGCCGAGGATCGTGCGGGGGCGGACGATGGTGACGTCGAGGCCGCCGGCGGCGGCATCGCGGCACAGCGCCTCGGCCTCGAGCTTGGCCCGGCCGTACGCCTCGAGCGGCGACGGAGGCGTGTCCTCGTCGACCGGGTTGGACTCGGGGATGCCGTAGACGGCGCTGGTCGAGGTGTGCACGACCTTGGCGACGCCCTTGTCCCGGGCGGCGACGAGCACGTTGGCCGTGCCGAGGACGTTCACCGACCAGAACAGCTCGCGGTCGCGGGCCAGCGGGACCTGGGCCACGTTGTGCAGCACGACGTCGACGCCTTCGCAGGCGGCGTCCACGACGTCGCGGTCGCGCACGTCGCCGACGACGATCTCGACGCCCTCGCGCGCCTCCGGCGGGTTGACGTCGAGGACGCGGGCCCGACCGCCGGCGGCCAGCACCCGGTCGACGAGGATCGTCCCGAAGTAGCCGGCCCCGCCGGTGACGAGGACGGTGCGGTCCCTCACAGCGACAACCCCCGGCTGCGGCACCAGCGGATGCTCTCCCGCATGCCCTCGAGCAGCGTGGTCGGCGGGTCGTAGCCGATCTCGTCGCGTGCCCGGGACACGTCGCAGGCGATGGTGTCCTTGAGCTCGCCGAGCACGTGCACGGCCTGGACGTAGCGGCCCGTGCCCTGGACGATGCGATCGACCCGCTCGGCCACCTGGCCGGCGAGGCGGGGCAGGCGGGGCTGGCCACCGGACACGGGGAGCCCCTCGGCGACGAAGGCCTGGCGCACGGTGGCGAGCACGTCGGTCATGGCGTAGGGCTCGGGGTCCGCGATCCAGTACGAGTTCCCGGGCGCCGCCGAGGCGACCTCGGCCCGCTGGATGCCGTGCACCAGGTTGCCGGTGAAGACCATGGATCGGCGGTTGGTGCCGTCGCCCACGAGGGGGAACCGGCCACGCCGGACCGTGCGCAGCCACTGGGTCTGGCGCTCGGGCTGGTGGGGTCCGTAGAACCACGGCGGGCGCAGGATCACGGCCTCGACGTCGCCCCGGTCGTGCGCCCGTCGCACGAGGTTCTCGGCCTCGAGCTTGGACGCGCCGTAGCCCAGGTACGGCGACGTGGGCGAGTCCTCGGTGAACCGGTGCTCGGGCGTCGGGTTGGCGCCGAAGGGCGAGTTGGACGACAGGTGCACGACCCGTCCGGCGCCGACCCGACGAGCGCCGTCGAGCACGTGGGCGGTGCCGCCGACGTTGACGTCGAACAGCTCGCGCACCCGCGACGTCGGGTGGATGACGGCGGCGGCGTGGACGACGGAGGCGCCCGCCATCCCCTCGAAGAGCGCCACCACGGCGGCAGGGTCGCGGACGTCGCCGACGACGGGGTCGACCGACGGCGACACGACCTCGAGCAGCGCGGCCTCGGCGGGCGTCTGCACGAGGCAGCGGATGCGCTCCCTGCCTTCGGCGGCGAGCGCACGCACCAGGTTCCGGCCCAGCCACCCGCCGGCGCCGGTGACGACGACGGTCGGTCGAGCCGCCACGTCCGGCGTCATGAGCGCAGCTCGTCGAGGAGGCGGTCGGCGTTGCGGGCGGCGATGGTCATGATGGCGGCCTGGGGGTTGACGCCGGGTGCGTCGGGCACGAGCGACGCGTCGTTGACCCGGAGGCCGGCGACGCCGTGCACCCGGCCGTAGCTGTCCGTGCCCGCACGCCCCGGCGCCTCGCCCATGCGGATGGAGGACGTCAGGTGCACGGTCATCAGGTTGGCGGTGGACCGGTCGATCTCGTCCCACCAGCGAGCCAGGTCGGCGGGCGCGCGGGCGACGGAGCCGCCCCGGACGGAGGGGTGCAGCTCGGTGGCGCCCGCCTCGAGGAGGGCGTGCCCGAGGTGCACGAGGCCGCGTGCGAGGCGGCTCAGGTCGCCCTCGGTGAGGCGGTAGGAGACGAGGGGGGCGTCGACGCCCGGGATCGCCACGACCCGCCCGCCCCGGTCGCTGCGGATGGCCGCGTAGTACACGAACATCTGCTCCCAGTCGGCGGTGCGGGCGTCGGTGCCGCCGTCGGAGAGGGCGAGCGCGATGTGGCCACGCCGGCTGGCGGAGCCGCCGATGGCGATGTCCGGGGAGAACTCGGTGATGCGGTGCGGCGGGACGTCGTCGTGGTCGACGGCCTGGGGGAAGCGGGCGACCAGCTTGATCGTCGGGTGCATCTTCAGGCCCCCGCCGATGCCGCGCCGGATGCCGCTGCGCTGGAGGAGGGCCGGCGAGTGGACGGCGCCGCCGCACACGACGACGTGGTCGGCCCGGACGGTGACGTCCTCGGTGCTGCCGTCGGGACGGCGGCGGCGGACGAGCGCGCCGGTCACGCGCCCGCCGCGGCGCGTCAGGCGGTGCACCCGGCTCTCGGGCTCCACGCGCGCGCCGGCATCGACGGCCCGGGGCAGGAGCGTGCGGGTCATGGTCTGCTTCTCGGCCCGGCCGCCCTCGGGGTAGCGGTAGACGCGCGGGAACTCCACGGCGCGCCAGCCGAGGCCGGCGGCACCGACGGCCAGGGCAGCCGACGAGGGTGGTGCCTGGCCGGGCAGCGGCGACACGGACTGCCAGCCCTCCACGAGGGACGCGTAGCGGTCGAGCGTCTCGGGCTCGAAGCCGTCGATGTCGTACTCGTGGCGCCAGCGCTCGGCCAGGTCGCCCGGGATGCGGTGCCAGAGCCCGCTGTTGACCTCGGTGCTGCCGCCGACGCAGCGACCCTCGGCGTAGGCGACCGGCGGGCTGCCGAGCGCGGCCGAGGAGCCGTGGTGGCGGTACTGCAGCGCCATCTCCTCGAGCGAGAACGGCTCGGCGGTGCCGGGCTGGACCCAGGGGCCCTCCTCCAGCACGACGACGTCGCGCCCGCCCTCGGCGAGCGTCACGGCGGTGGTGGCCCCGCCCGCTCCCGAACCGACGACGAGGACCTCGGTGTCGATCGTGGTCACTGCGCCGGCGCGGCGAGCTCGAGGTCGCCGAAGAGCACCAGCGAGCGGAACAGGCGGGGGTACTGCTGGAGCAGCCCGACGGGGCTGCGCTCCATGGCGTCGAGCAGCCGGACGAGGCCCCCGCCGCCCATCCGGTGCAGGGTGGCGACCAGCAGGGATTCGGCCTTCACACCCAGGCGGAGCAGCTCAGACATGTCGTCGAGGCTCCCCTCGACCCACGCCTCGACGCGTGCCCGGTGCTCCGGGTCATCGGTGTCGAGCAGGGCGTGCACGACCTCTCGTTCGATGCGGAGCACGGCGTGCGACCCTACCCGGCCACCGGTGGCGTGCCAGCCACGTACACCCCGAACCCCATGGTCAGCGCCCACACCGCGCCGATGGCCAGCAGCGTCCGGTCGCCGAGGACGATGTCCTCCGGTCCGGCGTGCTCCTCCATCGAGTGGACGAGGGCGTAGCGCAGCATCGCGGTGGTGAAGGGGACGATGGAGAGCTGGAACCAGGGGAACCCGCCGTCGGCCAGCTCGGCCCGCTCGAACGCCCACAGGCAGTAGGCGAGGAGGGCGATGCCGGCCGACACGGACCGCACGAAGAGCAGGAAGCCGGGCGAGTACGACACCAGCGACCGACGGTGCTCGGCGGCGCCGGCCCCGAGGTTGAGCTCGGTGCTGCGCTTGCCGGCCACCAGGAACAGCGAGCCGAACGAGGCGACGATCAGGTACCAGTCCGAGAGCGGCAGGTCGGTGCCGACGACGCCCGCCACGGCCCGGACCACGAAGCCGGAGGCCACCACCACGATGTCGAGCACGGCCTCGTGCTTCAGCCAGAGCGTGTACGCGGTGGTGATGGTGACGTAGAGGGCGACGATGCCGGCGGTGGGCCACCCGCCGGTGAGGGCGGCCACGCCGATCCCGGCGGCGAGCAGCGCGACCCCGAGGGCCCGGGCGGCGGTGACCGTGATCTCGCCGGCGGCCACGGGCCGGAACCGCTTGCGGGGGTGGCTGCGGTCGGCGGCGGCGTCGGCGGCGTCGTTGATGCAGTACGTGCCGCTCGCGGCCAGGCAGAAGGCGACGAAGAGCACGGTGGTGCGGCCCAGGTGCTCGGCCTGGTCGAGCACGCCGGCCGCCGCCGGCGCGGCGAAGACGAGCAGGTTCTTGACCCACTGCCGGGGCCGGAGCAGCCGCACCACGGCAGGGACTCGCACCGGGCGATCCTAACGATGGCGCGCGGCGTCGCCGGGATTACCCTCCCGGCTCCCATGGCGGCCCGAATCCTCCCACCGACGGTGATCGCGGCCGTCTGCCTGCTGCCGCTGTGGGGCCTCTGGCTCGCCGCTGGGCCCCCCATGGAGGAGGGCTTCATGCTCGTCTTCCCCGAGCGGCTGCTCGAGGGGGACCTGCCCAACCGGGACTTCCTCCACCTCTACGGCCCGGGCAGCCTCTGGGTCCTCGCCGCCACCTACGCCGTGCTCGGCGTGTCGCTCGGCGTGCAGCGCGCCGTCGGCTTCCTGCAGCACCTCGGGGTCGCGTTCGGCGTGTACGCCCTGCTCCGACCGTGGGGTCCCTGGGTCGCCGGGGGCGGCGGCGCCATCGCCGCCCTGATCGTGATCACGCCGAGCGGCCTCAGCGCCCTGGCCTGGATCGGCGGCGTCGCCTTCGGCCTGTGGTTCGTGGCGTCCGGCCTCCTCGCCGCCGAGGCCGAGGTCGGCTCGCGCCGACGTCATCGCCTCCTCGCCGCCGCAGGGCTGCTCGCCGGCGCCGCCCTGCTGTACCGCCTCGACCTGGTCCTCGCCATCGGCCTCGCCGGGCTCGTGCTGCTCGGCGGCCTCGACCGCGACGGGCGGATCCGCCTGCTGGCCTGGTCCGCCGTCGGCACCGCGCCCTACCTGGTGCACCTGGCCACCGCCGGCGTCGGCAACGTGGTCCAGGGCATGTTCATCGAGCCGGTGTTCGAGCTGCGCGGCGGGCGACGGCTCCCGCTGCCCCCGTCGTGGGACGACTACGACGGGTTCCTCCAACGGGCCGGCCTGCTCGACGAGCCGCCGTGGCCGCTCTGGTCCCCGCGGGGTCCGGTCCAGCTCAACCTGTGGCTGCTCGGCATCGTGCTTGCCACGGTGCTGCTGCTCTGGATGGGCGTCGTCTGCCTGCGCCGGGGCGACCGCCGCCTCCTCGCCATCGCCGCCTTCGCCACCGGCCTGCTCCCCCAGGCGCTCCAGCGGGCCGACTCCACCCACCTCGCGTGGGTGAGCTGCGTGACCTTCGCCGTGCTGCCCGCCGCCCTCGTGGAGCTGCGCCGCCACTGGTCCGGCCGCGTCACGGCGCCGCCGCTGCCCCGGGCCCTCCTCGCCGTCGCCGTGCCCGTCGTGCTGACGCTCGTGCTCCTCCCGGACTTCACCTGGCGCGCCTACGCCGACTCGGTGGGCCAGACCTTCGGGCACCGCCGCAACGCCGACGTCATGGCGCACCGCGGCCGGGAGTTCCGCTACGCCCGGCCCGACGCCGTCACCGCGGTGAACGCCATGCTCCCCCGCGTCGAGGAGATCTCCGAGCCCGGCGAGACGCTGTTCGTCGGCCCCGGCGACCTGGCCCTGACGCCCTACAGCGAGGCCTTCCTCTACCACCTGCTCCCCCAGCTGCCGCCCGCCACCCGCTACATCGAGATGGACCCCGGCGTCGCCAACGGCGAGGACTCCGGCCTGGCCGAGGAGCTCGCCGCCGCCGACGTGGTGATCCTGTCGTCGATCCGCGACGACTGGAACGAGCCGAACGACTCCCTCGAGCGGGGCTCGGAGGAGCCCAACCGCATCCTGGAGGAGCAGTTCTGCCTCGTGGAGTCCTACGGCGACGGCCTCTTCGGCCGCGGCCTGTACGAGCTGTACGACCGGTGCTGAGCCTGCGCCAGCCCGGGACGTAGGGTCTGCCGCCGTGCGAACGCTGGTGGTCATGCCCACCTACGACGAGGCCCCGAACATCGCGGAGGTCCTGACCCGGGTGCGCGCCGCCGCGCCCGAGGTCGACCTGCTGGTCGTCGACGACAGCAGCCCCGACGGCACCGCCGAGCTCGCCCGCCAGACCGCGGCCGAGCTGGGCCAGATCGACGTCGAGGTCCGCGACCGCAAGGACGGCCTCGGCAACGCCTATCGCCACGGCTTCCGCCTCGGCATGGAGCGCGGCTACGACGTCCTCGTCCAGATGGACGCCGACCTCTCCCACGACCCCGACGCGCTGCCGAGCCTGCTCGCCGCGCTCGAGGGCGGCGCCGACGCCGTCATCGGGTCCCGCTACGTGCCCGGCGGTTCCGTGCCGCACTGGCCCTGGTACCGGCGGGCGCTCTCCCGGTACGGCAACGCCTACGCCTGCGCCGTGCTCGGCATGTCCGTGCGCGACGCCACCGCGGGATTCCGGGCCTACCGCGTCGGTGTGCTGCAGGACATCGACGTGTTCTCCACCCGGGCCAAGGGCTACGGCTTCCAGATCGAGACCGCGTACCGGGTGTCCCGGTCCGGCCGGCACCTGACCGAAGTGCCGATCACCTTCACCGACCGCGTGCGCGGCTACTCCAAGATGTCGCTCACCGTGGCGGCCGAGGAGCTGCTGCTCGTCAGCTGGTGGGGGTTCCGCGACCGCGTGCTGCGGCGTGGTCGGCAGCATCGCTGACCCGGCCCACGAGCAGGATCGACAGCCCGAAGGGCAGGTCCATCCGCCGCAGCAGCAGGCGCTCCACGGTGCCCACGAACGTCAGCAGCCGGTTGATGCCCGGGGACACGAAGCTGGCCTCCTCGGCGCTCCGGCCCTGCAGCAGCCGCCGCAGCGGCGTGCGCCGCAGGACGAAGGCCACCGGGGCCAGCCAGGCGTGGAAGTGCGTGCAGCGCACCACGTCGATGTCAGCGGCGTGGGCGGCGGCGAGCAGCGCGACCCGGTTGTACCGGCGGCGGTGCCCGAGGCGGACGTCGTGCTCGCTCCAGGCCCACCGGTAGGCGGGGACCGCCACCACGACCAGGCCGCCGGCGCCGGCGACGCGGGCGAGCTCCCGGAAGCCGGCGACGTCGTCGTCCAGGTGCTCGAGCACGTCGAGGGACGTGACGGCGGCGGCGGCGCCGTCGGCGAAGGGCACGGCCTCGGCCACGGCCTGGGCCATCGCCGGACGGGGCGAGAGCCGAGCCGTGAGGCCGAGTGCGACGTCGTCCAGCTCCACGCCCACCGCCGTCCGACCGGCGCCACGCAGGGCGTCGAGCAGCCCGCCGGTGCCGGCGCCCACGTCGACCACGGTGCCCGACACGCGCCGGTGGTCCAGCTCGGCCAGCACCAGCTCGCGCTTGGCCAGGAACCACCAGTGCGACCGCTCGACGAGGGCCATGGCCTCGATGGCATCGACGTCCATGGCTCGCGCGGCCTCGCCCGCCTCCTCGACCTCGCGGTCGAGCTGGCGGCGGATGCGCACGGCGGCCTGGAACATGTTCAGCCCGTCGCGGACGGGCCGGACGCGGCTGGCGTCGACGTGGGACCAGCGCACGGGCAAGGGCACCACCCGCAGGCCGCTGCGGCCGGCACGGGCGAGCACCTCGACGTCGAAGGCGAAGCGCTCGGTGACGAGGCGGCCGAACACGGCGTCCGCGGCGGCGGCGGACAGGCCCTTCAGCCCGCACTGGGTGTCGCGCTCCTCGGTCAGGTCGAGGGTGCGCAGCAGCAGGTTGAAGGCCCGGCCCGAGATCACGCGGTGGGCCGGCTGGCTGCGGTGCAGCTCGCTGCCCGGGTGCGCGCGCGTGCCGTACACGAGGTCGGCGCCGGCCTCGATCTCGGCGAAGCAGCGGTCGATGTCCTCGGCGCTGACGCACAGGTCGGCGTCGACGAAGACCCTCGCGCTGCCCTTCGCGTCGAGCATCCCGGCCCGCACGGCAGCGCCCTTGCCCTGGTTCCGGGGCAGGCGCAGGACCCGCGCACCGGCCAGGCCGCTCTCGGCGATCGCCCCTTCGGCGACGTCCGGGGTCCCGTCGCTGCTGCCGTCGTCGACGAGCACGACCTCGAGGTCCGGGCCGGCGATCGGGGACGCCGCAAGCGTGCGGATCGTCTCCCCGATCCGCATCCGCTCGTCGAACATCGGGATCACGAGCGAGCGGGAGGGGTTGGTACGGCCGGCAGACACGAGCGGCGTAGAGTACGTGGCGCCCGCCCGGGACCCGCAACGGACGCGCGGTCCAGTCTCCGAGGATCCCGCGACCATTGGACCCCGACGCACCACACGTACGCGCCTCGCCCATCCACGAGCGGATGGCGCAGCAGGCCGAGGCCGCCGGCATCCGCCGGATCCACGTCCTGGCGTTCCGGGACCGCGACGACCCCCTCGCCGGCGGCAGCGAGGAGCACGCCACCCAGGTGTGCACGCACTTCGCCCGCGCCGGCCTCGACGTCACCCTGCACACGGGTCGCGTCCCGGGTGCCCCGGCGCGCATCGAGCGCGACGGGTTCCGGGTCGTGCGGCGCGGCGGTCGGGTCGGGGTCTTCCTGAAGACCGCGCTCGACGTGCGCCTCGGCCGGCTCGGCCCCGCCGACGGCATCGTGGAGATCTTCCACGGCGTGCCCTTCTTCGCCCCGCTCTGGACGTCGACGCCCCAGGTCGGCCTCGTCCACCACGTCCACCTCGGCACGTGGGACGACCTGCTCCCGGGATGGCCGGGTCGGGTCGGCCACCTGATCGAGCGCTTCGCCGTGCCTGCCGTCTACCGCCGCCGCCGCCTCGTGACCGCAGCCGCATCGGCCCGTGACGAGATCGTCGCCCACTACGGCGCCGACCCGTCCCGCATCACCATCGCCCCGCACGGCATCGCCGACCGCTTCTCCCCCGGCGGCACCCGCGCCGACGTCCCGCTCGTCGTCGCCGTGTGCCGGCTGATGCCCCAGAAGGGCGTGGAGGAGCTCATCGCCGCGCTCGTGCGGGCGAAGGCGGCCGTGCCCGCGCTGGAGGCCACGATCGTCGGCGACGGCCCCCACCGCGACCGGTTCCAGGCCGTCGCCCGCGACGCCGGCGCCGGCTGGATCCACTGGGCCGGACGGGTGTCGGACGACGAGCTGGTCGACTGGTACCGCCGAGCCTGGGTGGTGGCCAGCGCCTCGCGCCGGGAGGGGTTCGGCCTCACGCTCACCGAGGCCGCCGCGTGCGGGACCCCCACCGTGGCCACCCGCATCCCCGGGCACGTCGACGCCGTCGACGAGGGCACGTCGGGCCTCCTCGCCGACAGCACCGAGGAGCTCGCCGACCGCATCGTCGAGGTCGTCGAGGACGACGCGCTGCGGGCGCAGCTCTCGCGCGGCGCCCTCGCCCACGCCGACGGCTTCCGCTGGGAGGAGGCGGCGGCCACCCTGCTCGGCGCGCTCTGCGACGAAGCGGTGAGCCGCCGATGAGGCGACCTCCGCAGGAGCGCCTGCGGGGGGCGCTCGACGTGGCGATCCTGGCGGCGGTCACGCTGCTGCCCCAGCTGCTCGGCGGGCGTGGACGGCTCAACGCCGACACCAAGCAGTACCTCTACCTCGACCCCGGCGAGCTGCTCGAGCGGGCTCGGAACCTGTGGGACCCGGCCGTCGGCGGCGGCACGGTCACCCACCAGGCGATCGGCTACCTGTGGCCGATGGGCCCGTACTACTGGGTCACCGACCAGCTCGGCCTGGCGCCCTGGGTGGCCCAGCGGCTCTGGATCGGGGGCATCCAGCTCGTGGCCGCGCTGGGGGCCCTGGCGCTGTTCCGCCACCTCACCGCCCGGCACCCCGCCCAGGTCGTCGGGGCCGCCCTCTACGGCCTGAGCCCGTTCGTCCTCGGCCACGTGACCGGGCAGTCCGGCCTGCTCCTGCCCTTCGCCGCGCTCGGCTGGCTCGTGTGGGCCATGGCCAAGGCGGTCGAGCGGGGCGGCTGGCGCTGGCCCGCGGTCTTCGCCCTGGTCGTCACGTCGTGCGCGTCGCTCAACGGCAGCTCCGTCTTCTTCGTCGTGCTCGGCGCCACCCTCTGGGTCCCCGTGGCCGTGTGGTCGCTGCGCCACGCCACGCCACGCCAGGGTGTGGGCGCGCTGGTGCGGTCCGGGGTGCTCACGCTCGCCGCCCAGCTGTGGTGGCTCGTCGCCTACGCCGTCGGCGGCGGGAACGGCCTGCCGATCCTGTCGGTCACCGAGCAGGTGCAGACGACGTCGTTCACGGCCTCGGGTGCCGAGGTGCTGCGCGGCCTGGGCTACTGGTTCTTCTACGGCGCCGACTCCGAGGGCCTCTGGCTCCGCCAGCTGGCGCCCCCGTACATGGAGCGCCCGGCGCTGATCGCCCTCAGCTTCGCCGTGCCGCTCGTTGCGCTCGCCCTCGGCGCCGCGGTCCGGTGGGGTCCCCGCACGTACTTCGCCGTCCTGGTCGGCACCGGCACCGCCATCGCCGTCGGCGCCTTCCCCGAACCGACCCGTTCCCCCGTCGGGGCCGCCTTCGAGGCGCTGTCGCGCCGATCGGAGCTGGTGCTCAGCCTGCGCAACACCCAGCGGGCCGGTCCCCTGGTCGCCCTCGGCCTGGCCGGGCTCGTGGTCGCCGGGCTCACGGCCCTGCACGCCCGGCACCGACGGGCGTCGTTCGCCGGCGTCGGCCTCGTGGCGGTGCTGGTCGCGCTGGCGCTACCCGCCCAATGGCGCACCGGCCTGATCGCCGAGCGGTTCCACCGCGACGAGATCCCCGCCGCGTGGACCGAGGCCGCCGCCCACCTGGACCAGGGCACCGGGCGGGTCCTCGAGGTCCCGGGCATCGACTTCGCCAGCTACCGGTGGGGCCACACCCTGGACCCGGTGTCGGTTGGCCTGACCGACCGGCCGATCGTGGCGCGCGAGCTGGTCCCCATGGGCGGCGCACCCGGGGTCAGCCTCCTGGCCGCCCTCGACCGCGCCGTGCAGGAGGGCTGGGCCGAACCCGGCATGGTGGCCGCCACGGCCCGCCTGCTGGGCGCCTCCGAGGTCCTCGTGCGCAGCGACCTCGAGTACGAGCGCTACCGCACGGTGCGTCCCGGCCGCTTCTGGGAGCTGGTGACCGCACCCGGGTCGCCGCTCACCCTCGACGAGACCTTCGGCAGCCGCGAGCCGAACCGGGCCAACGCCCGACGCCCGATGCTCGACGAGATCGAGCTGGGGCTGGACCCCGATGCCGAGGTGCCGCCCCAGATCGCCGTCTTCGACGTCCCCGAGGGCGGGCGGGCGGCGATCTCCTCGCTGCCGACCCAGGGGGCGGTGGTCGTCGACGGCGACGGCGAGGGCGTCCTGCACGCCGCAGCGGCAGACCTCCTCGGCGATCGGCCCGGGCCGCTGCTGCTCGGCGCCGACGTCACGCTGGACCCCGACCGGTTCGACGTCCTCGCCCCGGAGGGCACGGCGTTCGTGGTGACCGACAGCAACCGCAAGCGGGGGGAGCGCTGGTACGCGCTGCGCGAGAACGTCGGTGCCACCGAGCCCGCCACCCGGTCGGCGGTGCTCGACGACCCCACCGACGCCCGGCTCGAGATCGTCCCCGGCCAGTCCGCATCGGCCCGCACCACCGTGGAGTGGGCGGGCGCCGACCGGGTCTGGGCCACGGCCTACGGCTCCGCTCTGACCCTCGTCCCCGAGGAGCGCCCGAGCAACGCCTTCGACGGCGACACCAGCACCGCCTGGCTGCTCGACACCTTCCAGCACGACGCACCCCACCGCGTCGGCGTGGAGCTCGAGGCGCCGCTGACCGCCGACCACCTGGTCCTGGTCCCGCCGCAGGGCCGGCCCGGCGCCAGGGCCGTCGTCTCGGCCCGGGTCACGCTCGACGGCGACCGCCACTTCGACGTGCAGGTCGACGAGGAGCAGGCCCGCAGCGGCGAGGGTGTCCGCGTCGACCTCGACGGGGCGCCGTTCCAGCGGCTCACCGTGGAGATCCGCGACGTGCTGCCCGACGACGGCCCGGCCGGGTTCGCCGAGATCCGCGTGCCGGGCCTGCAGGTGCGCGAGCTCGTGGTGCTGCCCACCGCGGTGCTCGATGCGCTCGGCGACCGCGCCGCCGATGCACCCCTGGCCCTGGTCATGGCCCGCCACCGCGCCGACCCGGCCGAGCCCGTCCGCAGCGACCCCGAGCCGGCGATGGCCCGCGCGTTCGACCTGCCCGTCGGCGTGGAGCTCCAGCTGCGCGGCACCGCCCGCCTGTCGCCCCGGGCCGGCGACGGCCAGCTCGCCACGCTCCTCGGCGACGAGGACCCGCCGGCCTCCAGCGAGTCCCTGCCCGGCGCCCTGCGCTCGACCGCATCCGCCGCCTTCGATGGCGACCCCACCACCGCCTGGCGCACCCCCCTCGTCGGCCTGGTCGGCCAGTGGCTCGAGGTGCCCGTCGACGCCGGCACCGCCATCTCGTCCCTCGCCCTCACGGTCGTCGCCGACGGCCGCCACAGCACGCCCACCCAGATCACCGTGTCGGCCGCTGGACGAAGCGTCGTGGCCGACGTCCCCGCCGTCGAGGCCATCGACTCCGTCGGCAGCGTGCGCACGGTGGACGTCGCGCTGCCCGAGGCCATCCGCGGGGACCGGATCCGCATCGAGATCACCGGTGTGGACGCCCGCACCACGACCGATTGGTACACGGGCGACCCGGTCGCGCTCCCCGTCGGCCTGGCCGAGGTCTCCGCCCCCGGCATCCGTGGCGGGCGCGCCGCGAGCGACGTGGACACCGGGTGCCGCAGCGACCTGCTGGAGCTCGACGGCGCTCCGCTGCGCGTGCGGATCGCCGGCGCCGCCGAGGCTGCCCTCGACCGGGACGGCCTCGAGCTGCGGGCGTGCGACGGCCCGCTGCAGCTCGGGCCGGGCCGGCACGAGCTCCGTGCGGTGTCGGGAGCGACGACGGGCATCGACCTGGACCGCCTGGTCCTGTCGACGGCGGGCTTCGGTCCCACGGGACCGGTGGCCGACCCGCCTGCCGTGGAGGTCGGGGACGTCGCCACCGTCTCCGCCGATGCCACCATCGACTCCGACGGCTCGCCGTTCTGGCTGGTCCTCGACCAGAGCCACAACCAGGGCTGGGACCTGGCGATCGACGGCGCCTCGGTGGACGGCCCACGCCCGGTCGACGGCTACGCCGCCGGGTGGCTCGTGACGCCCGACGAGGCGGGCACCCTGGTCGCCGACATCCGCTGGGCGCCCCAGCGCGCGGTCGACGTGGCCCTGCTGCTCAGCCTCCTCGCCGTCGCCGGCTGCGTCGCGCTCGTGGTCCTCGCGCCCGGGTCGCGGCGCGAGGTCGAGCGCACCATCGCCCCGCCGGCGCTCGGGGGCGCGCCCCGCGTGCGCTCCTGGGTCGCCGTCGGTGCGGGTGCGGCGGTCGCCGGCCTGCTCGTGCACCCGTTCGCCGCGATCCCCGCGGCCACCACCGTCGCCGCCGCCCGACGATGGCCGTGGGTGGGCCGGGCCGTCCCGGTGCTGCTGGTGACCGCCGCCGCCCTCCAGGTCGTCGCGTTCCAGGTGCGGGACCGCCACGAGGCCGCGTTCCAATGGCCCCAGCACTTCGGTGGCGCGCACGTCGCCGCCCTCCTCGGCGCCGTGCTGCTCGCCGTCACCGCCGTCGCCGAACGGCGGGACGCACCGCCATGAGGTCGAACGCGCCCGAGGCGCCCGGGCGCCGGTACTGGGCCGGGTTCGCCGCCCTCGCCGCCCTGGTCGTCCCGGCCCTCCTGCTCGTCCGGCCGGGGCGCGTGATCGACGACGGTCGGACCGACCTGCTCGTCGACCCGGCCGGTGCGCTGCTGCGCGGCCTGCGCGTCTGGGACCCGGACCGGGCCCTCGGCACCGTCTCGGCCGGCGACGTCCGCCGGCTCCTGCCCCTCAGCACCTACCACTGGCTCATGGACGCCGCACGCGTCCCGGACTGGGTGGCCCAGCGGCTGTGGCTCGCCGGCCTGCTCCTCGCTGCTGCCGGGGGCGTGCTGGCCGTCTCGCGCGCCTGGCGCTGGCGCCCGGCCGCCGCACTGGCCGCCGCGGCTGCCTACGCCTTCTCGCCGGTCGTGGCCACGGGCGTGCTCGATGCGCAGGCGCTGCTGCCGTGGGCCGGTCTGCCGTGGGTCCTCGCCCTCACCATCCAGGCGCTGCGCCACCGGGGCTGGCGCCACCCGGTGGCCTTCGCGGTGGTGCTCGCCGCGGCCGGGTCGGCCGACGCCACCGCAGCCGTGCTCCTCGCCGCCGTGCCCCTGGGCTGGATCGCCCACGCTCGCTGGCTCTCCCGGGAGACGACCCGCGCGCGAGCCATCACCACCGTCGCCAAGCTCGGTCTGGCTGCCGGGATCCTCAACGCATGGTGGATCGTGGCGCTCACCGTCCAGGCCACCAACGGCGTCGACCCCGCCCGCTACGGCGTCCCCGCCCGGAGCATCGCCGGCACGGCCTCGGCGGCCGAGGTCGTGCGGGGCCTCGGCCGCTCGATGGCGTACCGGCCGGAGCTGGCCGGCCTCACCGAGCACTACACGCAGCAGCCGGGCCTGCTCCTCGCGTCCTTCGTCATCCCGGCGATCGGGCTGCTGGCCCTCGGCGTGTCGCGCTGGCGCTACCGGGCCTACGCGATCGGCCTCGCCGTGCTCGGCACCGTCCTCGCCGCCGCTGCGTTCGACGGTGGACCGGCGTCCCCGCTGCGGGCGGTCCTCGACCTGGTCGACGGCACCGGCGCCGGATCGGCGGTCCGAGGCCTCGAGAGCGCCGTCATCGTCGTGGCCCTCGGCCTGTCCCTCGGCGTGGGCGCCCTCGTGGCTGCCTCCGGCGAGCAATCGGTGCGACGTGGCATCGGCCTCGCCGGGGCCGTCGCCGCCGTGGCCCTGGTCGGCGTGCCGGCCCTGTGGGCGGACGGGATCGTGCCCGCTGGCGCGGCGCTCGACCGGGCCGTGCCCGCCGACACCGCCGCACTGGCGGCTCTCCTGGACGAGCGGTCGACGTCCGGCCGCGTCCTGGAGCTGCCGGCCCAGGACGGCGTCCGCCACGACGGGTCCAGCGCGCTCGAGGCCGTGCTCGACCGACCCCATGCCAGCCGACCCGAACGCCCCACCGGCTCGGCGGCGGGCACCGACCTGCTGCGCGCCCTCGACGACCGGGTCCGGCGCGGCACGCTCGCGCCCGAGGCCCTGGCGCCCCTGGCGCGCCTGCTCGGCGCAGGCGACGTCGTGCTGCGGACCGACGGGTCGGGCCCGGTCGACGAGCTCCTGCGCACGGCGCCCGGGTTCGGGCCCATCGAGCGCTTCGGCGACCTGCTGACCGCGCCCGTGGAGGAGCCGGTCGACGTGGTGCGCACCAGCACGGCATCGGACGTCGTGCTCCTGAGCGGCAGCGGTGACGGCATCGTCGACGCCGCGGCCGCCGGCCTGCTGCGGGGCGACGAGCTCGTGCGCTACTCCTCCTCGGTGACCGACGACCCCGACTTCACCCGCGAGCAGCTCATCGACCGCCGCCACCTGGTGATCACCGACACGAACCGGGTCCGGGCCGAGCGCTGGACCGGCGTGGCCGACGTCCAGGGCTACACCGAGGCACCCGGCGGCGGCGCCCTCGTCGAGGACCCCTTCGACGAGCGCCTGCGCTACCAGGACGACGGCGAGGGGACGACCACGGTGGCGGTGCCCGGCTCGGTCACGGCACGGGCCACGAGCTACGGGCCGGCCGACCGCTACCGGCCCGACCAGCGCCCCGCGCTCGCCGTCGACGGCGACGCGTCGACCGCCTGGCTCGTCCCTGCGGACCGGGCCGTCGGCGAGCAGCTGCACCTGACGGCTGCCGCGCCCGTGGAGCCGAGCGACCTCCACATCCTCCAGCGCACCGCTGCCGACGGCACCGCGATCGCCGAGGTGGAGCTGCGCCTCGACGGCGAGGCCGAGGTGATCCGCCTCGACGAGTCGTCCCGGACCCAGCCGGGCCAGCGCATCGACCTCGGCGGGCGTCGCTTCCGGACGCTCGAGCTCGAGATCCGCAGCTCGACCGGACCTGCCTCGACCGCTGCCGGCACGGAGGTCGGCTTCGCCGAGCTCGACGTCGCCGGCCTCCGCTCCGGGGGCTGGGTGCGGATGCCCACCGACCTGCTCGACGCCGCCGGCTACCGCTCGACCCGGTACCCCCTCTCGCTCGTCCAGACCCGGCTGCGGGCGGGCGTCGAAGGACAGGACGAGGAGCGCTCGCTGCAGCGCATCGCCGTGCTGCCCACAACCCGCACGTACGAGCTCTCCGGGCGCGCCCGATCGGTCGATGGCAGGCAGCTGGGGCCCGAGTGCCGCACCGACGTCGTGATGCTCGACGGGCGGGGCGTGGGCATCCGGCTCGTCCCTGGCGCCGGGGGCGGCCACCGCATCGAGGGTTGCGGGGCCGACGGCGTCGTGATCGGCGGAGGCGAGCGTCGCTTCTCCACCGCCCCCTCGTTCGCGACCGGCATCGACGTGGACCAGCTCGTGTGGACGAGCCAACCGGATCCCGGCCTCGACAGCCAGCGCAGCGCAGGGCCGGGCCCCGCGCTCCGGGTGACCTCCAGCGACGCCACGACGGTGTCGGTCTCGGTCCCGGCCACCCGGCCCGGCGCTGCGTTCTGGATCGTCCTCGGGCAGAGCCACGACGGCGGCTGGCGGAGCCTGGAGGTCGAGGACGGCACCGAGGTCGACGGTCCCCACCTGGTGAACGGCTACGCCAACGGCTTCCTGGTCACGCCGGCCGCCGACCGGCTCGACGTCGAGCTGCGCTTCCTGCCCCAGAACCGGGTCGAGGTCGCCCTCCTGTTCTCCGCGCTGGGCGCGCTCGTCGCCGTCGCCCTCGCCCTGCTGCGCCCGCAGGCGCTCGGGGCCGCCCCGAGCCACCGCCAGGAGCCCCTGCGCCGCCTGCGCGCCCTCTCCTACGAGGGTGCGCTCCCCACCAAGCGCGAGGCGCTGGGCGTCGCCGCCCTGGCCGGCGCCGTGGGCACCGGGGTCGGTGGCCTGGTCGTCGGCATCGTCCTGGCGGCCGCGGGCGGCTACGCCACGCGTCGGGAGGGGTGGCGCCCGCTCTTCACCCTGCTGCCGGCCGGGCTGCTCGCCGGAACGGCCGTCGCCCTCGTCCTCGCCCAGGTCGAGGAGCGCGCGCCGCACACCCTCGAGTGGCCGGCGCAGTGGTGGTGGGCTCACACGACGGCCATCACCGCCCTCCTCCTCCTCGGCCTCGACGTCGTCATCGACCACGTCTGGCGGCGCGGCAGCCTCCTGGAGTGAACGTCACGCAGGGAACCGTGAGGCAGACTCCGCAGATGGCCACCCCCGTCGTCCTCGTCCACGGATTCGGCACGTCGTTCGACCTGACCTGGGTCCACAACGGCTGGGTCGACCTGCTGGCGGACGAGGGGCGAGAGGTCATCGGCGTCGACCTGCTCGGGCACGGTTCCGCACCCAAGCCACACGACCCCGAGGCCTACGACGACCTCGGCCAGCGGGTGCTCGACGCCCTCCCGGACACGCCGGTCGACGCCATCGGCTTCTCCATGGGCGCCAAGACGCTGCTCGGTCTGGCGGCCGCGTCGCCCGAGCGGTTCCGCTCGCTCGTCGTCGCCGGCGTCGGCGCCAACCTGTTCCGTCGCGGCGACCACCGGCCCGTCGTCGACGCCGTGCGCACCGGCGAGGACGGTGGCGACCCGCACCTGCGCTACTTCGCCGGCCTCGGCGACCTCCCGGGCAACGACCGCGAGGCGCTGGCCGCGTGCATGGCCGCCGGCGCCGGCGGCTCGCTCGCTCCCGGCGACCTCGCCGCCATCACGTGCCCCGTCCTCGTGGTGCTGGGCGACCAGGACTTCACCAAGCCCGCCGACGAGCTGCTGGACGCGCTGCCGGACGCCACCTACGTCGAGCTGTCCCGCACCGACCACGCCAAGACGCCGAAGTCCTTCGACTTCATCGACGCCGCGCTCGGGTTCCTCCGCGCTCGGGACGCCGACTGAGCACGTGATCTTCGGCGTCGACCTCGACGGCGTCTGCGGCGACTTCTCCGCCGCGTTCGCGGCCGTGGTGGCGGACGACCGCGGCATCCCGGTCGAGGAGCTGCCGCCCCGACGCCACTGGGACTTCTCCGAGTGGGGCATCCGGGACGAGGCCCACTTCCGCTCGGTGCACGAGCGCGCCGTCCTCGAGCACCGCGTGTTCCGGACCATGCCGGCCATCGAGGGCTGCGCCGCCGCACTGTGGCGGCTGTCCGACGCCGGCGTGTGGATCCGCCTGATCACCCACCGCCTCTACGTCAACTGGGGACACCAGGAGGTCGTCGCCGACACCGTCGCCTGGCTCGACGAGCACGGCATCCCGTACCGGGACCTGTGCTTCCTCGGCCAGAAGCCCGAGGTCCAGGCCGACATCTACGTCGACGACGCACCCCACAACGTCGAGGCCCTGCGCGCCGCCGGCAACGACGTGATCGCCTTCGCCCAGCCCTACAACGCGCACCTGTCCGACCCCCGTGCCAGCACCTGGGAGGAGGTCGAGAGCATCGTGCTGGCCCGCCTCGTGGCGAGGGGGACCGTCGTCGAGCAGACGCTGCCCGGCTTCGACGAGGGAGCCGAGCGGCTGCGGCGGCGCCGCCAGGGACGATGACGGATCAGCCTCGCGGCGGTCCGGCCGACGTGAACCGGGTGCCGGGCGGGTCAGAGGCCCACGGGGCCGGCTCCTCCCACCCGTCCTCGTAGACCAGCTCGCCCACGGGCCGGCGCCGCACCGGACCGTGGCTGCCCTGCGGGCGCCCGAGCGTGATGGTGGCGCTGATGCCGACGTCGTCGGGGATGCCGAGGACCCGGCGCAGGTCGTCCTCGACGTACTGGTGCCACATGGTGAGGACTCCGCCGTAGCCGAGGGCGCGGGCCGCCAGCAGCAGGTTCTGGCAGGCCGGGTACACCGATGCCCCCTCGGCCGGCCCCGGTTCGCGGTGGCGCCGCACGCAGGCCAGCACGACCACCGGCGTCGACTCGAAGTGGTCGACGAAGTGCTGCATCGTCGCCGCCATGCGCGCCTTCGGCGTGTCGGCCCCGGTGCCGCTCCCCTCGTCGTAGCCGTCGCTGCGCCGCTTGGCCGCCCAGAGGCGCCGGAAGCTCTCGCCGAGCAGCGCGCGGGCCTCGGTGGCCCGTGGCCCGTCGCGCAGCACGAGGAAGCGGAACGGCTGGCGGTTGCTGCCCGACGGCGCCCGCGTCGCGTGCCACAGGATCTGGCCCAGGTCCTCCTCCGGGACGGGCTCGTCGCGGTAGCGGCGGATCGCCCGCGTGGTGGCCAGTCCGGTCAGCAGGTCGGGCACATCGTCCGCGGAGGTCGGCATGGGTGCCAGTATCGCCGTCGTGCTCACGAGCTTCGACGACTACCCGATCCACCAGACCTCGGCGCCGATCCACCAACCGGCGTCCGGCGACCGCAACCACTACGACCGCTACTTCTTCAACGGCTACGACCGCGAGGGATCGCTGTTCTTCGCCGTCGCCATGGGTCGCTACCCCAACCGATCGGTCGTCGACGCCGCCTTCAGCGTGGTGCGCGACGGCATCCAGCGCAGCGTGCACGCCTCCGGGCGGGCGCCGCTCGATCCGCGGGACACGAGCTGCGGCCCGGTGCGCATCGAGGTCGTCGAGCCCATGCGCCACCTGCGGGTCCTGGTCGACGCGGACGTCCACGGCGTCGGCTGCGACCTGACGTGGCGGTCCCGGACCGTGGCGGTGGAGGAGGACCGGTTCCGGCGGCTCAACGGGACCCGCACGGTCATGGACTACACGCGGCTCACCCAGTTCGGCACCTGGGAGGGCTGGGTCGACACGGGCGACGGCCGGGTCGACATCGACCCGGCGACCTTCCTCGGCTCCCGTGACCGGTCGTGGGGCATCCGCGGCATCGGCGAGCCCGAGGGCGGCGCGCCCGGGACGGCGATGCCGCAGTTCTTCTGGCTCTGGGCGCCGCTCAACTTCGAGGACGGAGCCGCACACTTCGACGTCAACGAGGACGCCCGCGGCGACCGCTGGCACCAGACGGCGATCCGCATCCCGCTGCTGGCCGACGGCGCCTCCCCCATCGATCCCGGGAGCCGACCGGACTCGGCCGAGCCGATGCGGGACGTCGACTGGCACATCGACTGGGAGCCGGGCACCCGGCGGGCTCGGACGGCGTCGCTGACCTTCTCCCCGTGGAACGAGGAGCCGTCGACGATCGAGCTCGATCCGCTGCTCACGTTCCAGATGCTCGGCATCGGCTACTTCCACCCGGACTGGCCCCACGGGGTCTGGAAGGGCGAGTCGGCCTCCGGCGTGGACGAGCTCGTCCTCGCCGACCTCGATCCGGTGCTCCCCCACCACACCCACGTCCAGCAGCTGGTGCGCGCCACCTGGGGGGAGCGCAGGGGCATCGGCGTCCTCGAGCAGCTGGCCATCGGCGAGCACGCCCCGAGCGGCCTGCGCGGCCTCTTCGACGGGGCGTAGCCCGGGCGGAGCGCCGGTAGCGTCCGGCGCATGGCACCCATCAGCGTCGGCATCCAGCTCCACCCCCAGGCGACCACCCTCGACGAGCTCCGAGCCGCGGCCCGGGCCGCCGACGAGATGGGCGCGGACTCCATCTGGGTGTGGGACCACTTCTTCCCCCTCTACGGCGACCCCGACGCCGCCCACTTCGAGTGCTACACGACCCTGGCCGCCCTCGCCGTCGAGACCGAGAAGGCCCGCCTCGGCGCCCTCGTCACGTGCAACAGCTACCGGAACCCGAACCTGCTCGCGGACATGTCCCGCACCATCGACCACCTGTCGCACGGGCGCTTCACCCTCGGCATCGGGTCCGGCTGGTTCGAGCGCGACTACGACGAGTACGGCTACGAGTTCGGCACCGCCATCGGACGCCTCCGGGCCCTCGAGCGCGACCTGCCGATCATCAAGGACCGCCTGGCGAAGCTGACGCCCGGCCCGGTCGGACCACTGCCGATCATGATCGGCGGCTCCGGCCGCAAGGTGACCCTGCGCATCGTCGCCGAGCAGGCCACCGCGTGGAACACCTTCGGGAGCCCCGAGGAGTTCGCGGAGACGAACGCCGTCCTCGACGACTGGTGCGCCAAGGTCGGCCGGGACCCGTCTGAGATCGAGCGCACCGTCGCCGTCGACCCGAAGGCGGCCGCCCAGGTGAACGAGTACGCCGAGGCAGGCGCCGACCACCTCATCCTGATGCAGGGTCCGCCATTCCCGCTGGACGCGCTGCAGACGGCGCTCGACGCTCGCGGCTGAGCGTCGGGAACCCGCCTTCGCCGGCGGCCGGGCCGGGGACGGCCCGCACGGTCCGGGCGTCGAGCTCCCCGCCGCAGACGTCGCAGGTGTGGCGCACGGTCGTGCGGTGGCCGCAGGCCGCGTGCTCCAGGAGCACGGGCTCGTTGCCCTCGCCGAGGATCCACTCGTCGCCCCACTGGAGGATGGCCGTCATCACCGGCCACAGGGCCCGCCCCTTCTCCGTGAGGACGTAGTCGTAGCGGCCGCGGGCCTCGTCGTAGGGACGGCGGTCCAGGACCCCGGCCTCGACGAGCGTGTCGAGCCGGTCGGTCAGCACGTTGCGGGCGATGCCGAGGCGCGACACGAAGTCCTCGAAGCGGCGCACGCCGAGGAAGCAGTCGCGCAGGATCAGCAGGGTCCACCACTCGCCGATCACCTCGAGCGACTGGGCGATCGAGCAGTGCATGTCGGCGAAGGAGGCCCGGCGCATGCGCGCAGCCTACCTCAGTTGCATCACGCGACGGACGGTGCCATGCTCGGTTGCATGACACAACCGAGCACGGCGGCGTCGGACCGGGCGCCGGAGCACTCCCGCCGCACGCTCACGATCGCCTCGCTGGCCACGCTGGCCACCTTCCTCGACACGACGATCCTGTTCATCGCGTTCCCCGACATCAGCCGGACCTTCTCCGACACGAGCGCGTCCGAGCTGTCCTGGGTGCTCAACGCCTACACGATCGTCTTCGCGGCGATGCTCATCCCGGCGGGGAAGCTGGCGGACCGGATCGGCCACCGGCGTGCGTTCCTCGCCGGCTCGACGGTCTTCACCCTCGCCTCCGCCGCGTGCGGCCTGGCCCCGACGGCGGAGGTCCTGATCTTCTTCCGGATCCTCCAGGCCGCCGGGGCGGCCACCCTGATCCCGTCGTCGCTGGCCCTGGTCATGCACGCGTTCCCGCACGACCGCCTGCCGAAGGCCGTCGCCATCTGGGGTGCCGCCGGCGCCGTCGCCGGCGCGCTGGGCCCGACCCTCGGCGCCGCGATCGTCGAGGGCCTGGGCTGGCGCTGGGCCTTCTTCCTCAACCTCCCGGTGGGGGCCTTCACGATCCTGGCCGGGATGCGCACGCTGCAGGAGTCCTCGGACCCCGAGACCCGCGTGCCCGCCGCGCTCGGCGTGGTCCTCGTCGCCGGCGCCGCCAGCCTCCTGTCGTACGGCGTCGTCGGCTCCGAGGAGTTCGGGTGGCTGACGCTGCGCACGGGCAGCATCCTGGCGCTCGGCCTCCTCGCCGCCGCCGTGTTCGTGCTGCACCAGCGCCGCACCGAGGCTCCGGTGCTCAACCTGGACCTGTTCCGGATCCGGAACTTCACGTGGGGGAACGTCGCCATGCTCGCCTTCGGCGTGGCGTTCACGGCCATGTTCTTCGGGTCGATCCTGTTCCTGACCCAGGTGTGGGGGTGGTCCGTGCTGCAGGCGGGCTTCGGCGTCGCCCCCGGCCCGGCCATCGTCGCCGTGGTCGCCCCCCGGGCGGGCACGCTGGCCGGCCGGATCGGCCAGCGCCCCATCCTGGTGGCCGGCGGGATCCTCTACGCCCTCGGCGGCCTCTACCGGACCGTCATGCTCGGCGCCGAGGTGGACTACGTCCGCGACTACCTGCCCTCGATGCTGCTCACCGGCCTCGGCGTGGCGTTCGTGTTCCCGCAGCTGTCCAGCGTCGTCGCCCAGGCGCTCCCCCAGCACCGCATGGGCACCGGCGGTGCCACGCTCCAGGCGGTGCGTCAGCTCGGCGGCACCTTCGGCGTGGCCCTGGCCATCGCCTTCCTCGGCGCCCCGACCGACCTCGCCGACGCCCTCGCCGGGTACGACCGGATCTGGTGGCTCATCGTCGCCGGTGGCCTGCTGACCTCGCTGCTCGTCCTGCCGATGCGGACCCGCACGGCGGCGCCGCCGCCGCTCGTCGTCCCCGCAGCCACTGCAGCCGACTGACGACCGGACCTACAGTCCGGGTCAGGACGAGGAGGGGCCATGGACTACCGGGATTCGCAGCGGGAGCTGCAGGAGCGCCACGACACGAGGCGGCTCGCCGACCGCCTGGCCGAGACCGCCGCCGACGTCGTGACGCCGTTCCAGGGCTTCATCGAGGCCCAGGACATGTTCTTCCTGGCCACGGCCGACGCGACAGGGCAGCCGCAGTGCTCGTACAAGGGCGGCGATCCCGGCTTCGTCCGGGTGGTCGACGACACGACCGTCGCGTTCCCGCTCTACGACGGCAACGGCATGTTCCTGAGCGCCGGCAACGTGCTGGAGAACCCTGCCGTCGCCCTGCTGTTCATCGACTTCTCCGACGGCTCGCGCCTGCGGCTGAACGGCGATGCGTCCATCGACCTCGACGACCCGCTCGTCGACACGTACCCGGGAGCGATCCACGTCGTCCGGGTGCGGGCCCGGGCGGTCTTCCCGAACTGCCGCCGCTACGTGCACACGCACCAGGACACCGAGCCCTCCGTCTTCGTTCCTCGCGGCGACGTTCCGCCTCCCGTGCCGGACTGGAAGCGCCACCCGTGGTTCGACGGCACCCTCCCCGCCGGTGACCCGGCCCACGACCCGGCCAACCCGGACGCCCCGTCGGTGCCCAACCTCTGAACCAGATCGTCGCCGCCGGCTGCGAGGGCGCGCCGGAGCGGCCGGCTCGCAGCCGGCAACCCCTGCGTCGCATGGTCGGTCAGGCCGAGGGCGTGATCGGTCCGTCGTCGTCGGGGCGGTGGATGGTCCAGGTGCCGTCGGCGCCTCGTACGGGTCGGTAGCCGCGCTCCTTGGTGCGGTTGTGGAACCCGCAGTAGGCATCGGCGTTGGCCACGTCGGTGGGCCCCTCCCGGCCTGCCGGTTCGCGGTGGTCGACCTGCAGGCATCGTCCTCGTCCGTCGCAGCCGGGCCACAGGCACCGGAGTCCGCCGGGTCCTCGCAGCAGCGCTTGCAGGAACGCTGCGTCGCGGCTCGAGCCGGTGAACAGCCGTCGCTTGCGCCCCAGGTCGATCACCGTCCCGGCGGCGTCGACCACCACCCGCCGGACGTGGCCCACGAGTGCTGCCCCGACCGCTTCGGCTGGACGCAGTGGCGTGCCGTCCAACGTGTGGCACCGCCGCCCGGACAGATCGCCGTTCGGGTCCACCGGCACCGGCACGCCGGCGGCTCGCCGCAGCTGGTCCTCGAAGGTCTGCTGGTCGACGACGATGCTGACCAGCGGCCCCGGGGAGGCCCCGTCGGCGGCGGCGGCTCGGCGGAAGATCTCGAAGATGGTGTCGGCCCGTCGCTGGGCGGGGGTGCGGGCGAGGTGCTCGACCCGCGCGTCGTCGCCATGCTCGGCACGGGCGAGGGCCCAGTCGGCGTGGAGCTCGGCGGTCTCGTACCGCTCGAAGATCTCCGCCATCGCCGCCCCCTGCAACGACCCGAACCCGCCCTCCAGCCGCCACGACCCGTCCAGGCCGGGGAGCAGCGATCCGGTCCGCCGCTCGTGTGACCGCTCGGAGGCCTGGTCGGCACCGTCGGCGTCGGCCAGCGCCTCCCACTGGCGCAGGGCGGCGACGAAGTCGTCATAGCCGAGCGTGGTGGCGTGGTGGGCGAAGATCGGATCGGCCCCCGCCACCCACTCGGCGACCCGCGGGTTGGCGACGGTCCGGGCGATCGCCCGGACATGCGCGGTCGGGATCCGACCCTCGGCGTAGGCGGCCTCGACCAGCGGCAGGCGCCGCAGGGCACGGGCCGTCTGCACCCGGCCGTGGGCCTCCGACCCCGACAACCGCCCGATGGCCTGCAACGCACCCTTGGCCGTCTTGTGCCCATCCAGGCTGAACCCCGCACCCGCATCCAGGTGATCCGCACAGCGATCCGTGGCGTGGTCGAGCCGACGACGCGCCACCTCCAACCGACGCAGACACAGCAGCTCCTCCGCCGGCGACAGGTCGTCGAACGACACCGACTGCACCAACCCCACCGCGGACTCCAACGCACCCAGCGCCGCTTCGAACGTCGTGCGCTCCATCGTGTCGGTCATGGCCACGCCTCCGCAGAGACGTCACCTGGGCAAGGGCTGCGCACGGCGCGGCTCCTTCCGTTCGCATCGCTGGTCGACGCGACGCCGACGAGTGGCGCACCCGACCCCGCCGGACCGCCTACCCACCATCCAACTCGAAGGGTCTGACAAGAACCCCGACCGTCCCGGAGGCAGCACACTGTGCGGATGTCAGCGGGATTCGACGACCCTCGCAGCCGCCCGTGGCTCGTGATCGTCTCCGGCTGGACCGGCGCCGGGAAGTCCACGATCGCCGACCGGCTCGGCGACGAGCTCGACGCGATGGTGGCCAGCTTCGACTGGCTGATGTCCGGTCTCCGCGCCCTGCCGGACCTCTGGGCCAACGTGGAGCTGCCCGTCGAACGGCAGCGCCGGGTGGGCTGGAACCTCCTCTCCCGGGTCGCCGAGCAGCAGCTCCGGCGCGGCGCGTCGTGCGTCCTCGACCTCGTCGCCCGGGAGGAGCCGCTGCACGATTGGCGGCGACTCGCCGACGACCACGGGGCAACCTTCGCCGTCGTCGAGTGCACCTGTGCCGACATCGACGTGCACCGCAGCCGGGTCCACGGCCGCCGCCGGGACATCCCGGGCTGGTACGAGCTGGACTGGGACCAGGTGGCGCGAGGCCGCCGCCTCTACGAACCGCTGGGCGGGCCGAAGGTCGAGATCGACGCCACCGACAGCGTCGAGCACAACCTCGCGGTGGTCCTGGCCCACCTCGCCGGCCGGGCGGCGCCTCAGACGCGGATCGGCACGCCGCCGGCGGCGGCCGACCGGTAGATCGCGTCGCACAGCTCGTGGGCGCGCAGCGCCACGGCCGCGTCCGGCGTCGCCGGACGGCCCTCGGCCACCGCACGCACGAACTCACCCTCGGGGAGGACCGTCGGGATGCCGCGCCGCTCGCACTCGGCCATGAGCGCGTCGCCGGACCACTCCTGGGTGCTGCCGTCGACGGTGAGGCGAACCGGGCCGAACCAGTCCTCGTCCACGCTGATGAAGGCCCGCTCGCAGTGGATCTCCAGGTACCGGAGGCTGTTGCGGTCGGGCAGGTCGTGCCAGACCGTGGTGAGCGTGGCGACGCCGCCGCCGGCCAGCTCGAAGGTGGCGACCACGAGATCCTCGATCCCCTCGATCCCGTGGAAGCTGCGCTGGAGCCCGTTCACCGACGTGATCGGCCCGAGCAGCCGGTCGAGCAGGTCGAGGTCGTGGATCGAGTGCTCGAGCAGGACGCCGCTGCCGGCCTTGTCGACCTCGGCCCGCCACGCCGAGGCGTAGCGGCCGCCGGTGGGCAGCACCTGGTCGTCCCGGAACATCGCGCTCATGACGCGCCCGGTCCGGTCGGCGTCCTCCAGGATCGACTCCACCAGCCCGAACGCAGGCGAGCGGCGCAGCACCAGACCCACCTGGTGGGTGGAGCCGACGAGCAGGTCGGTCACCCGCCGTGCGCCGTCGAGGTCGGTGCTCAGCGGCTTCTCGATGAAGACCGCGACGCCGGCCTCGACGGCCCGGCGCACCTGCGCCTCGTGGTCGGACGTCCACGTGCAGACGAAGACCGCGTCGCAGGACCCGAGCACCTCGTCCTCGGACCCTGCGACGAAGCCGCCCGCCGCGGACACGAAGGACTCGGCGCGGCTCCGGTCCGGATCGAACACCCCGGCCCGCTGATGGGCGACGCCGCTGGCCCGCAGCAGCTTCGAGTGGAAGGTCGCGATGAAGCCGGCGCCGAGGAACCCGACCCGGACGGCGTCGGCCACGGTCAGTTGTTCTTCGTCGTGAAGCCGCCGTCGACGACCAGCACGGCCCCGGTGCAGTACGACATCGCCGGCAGGCAGAGCGACAGGGTGGCGTGGGCCACCTCGACCGGCTGGCCGTAGCGCTTCATCGGCACGTTGCGGCGGGCGAACTTCTGCTTCGCCTCGTCGGGGATCTCCGACGTCATGCCGGTGTGGATGGGACCGGGGCACACGACGTTCACGGTCACCCCGGTGGGCCCGAGCTCGACGGCGAGCGAGCGGGACAGCCCGATGACGCCGTGCTTCGACGCCGTGTAGGGGCTGATGTACGCGGAGCCCCCGATGCCCTCGGTGGAGGCGATGTTCACGATGCGCCCGTCTCCGTTGCGGACGAGGTGCGGCAGGCACGCCCGGATCGTGGTGGTGTGGGCGGTGAGGTTCACGGCGATGGTCGTGGCCCACTGGGCGTCGAAGTCCGGGCCGTCGATGGGCGCCGGGATGGACACGCCGGCGTTGTTCACCAGCGCGTCGGGCGGGCCGAGCCGCTCGACGATCTCCTCCACCACGGTGCGGACCCGGTCGGCGTCGGTCACGTCGACGGCCCAGCCCTCGGCGGTGCCGCCGGCGTCGGTGATCTCGGAGACCACGGCGGCGACGCCCTCCACGGTGCGGTCGAGCACGGCGACCTTGGCGCCCTCGTCGGCGAACAGGTGCGCGGTGGCCCGTCCCATGCCGCTCGCGGCGCCGGTGATCACCGCGACCCGACCGGCCACCGACCGGTCCCCTTCCGTCAGTCTCGTCATGGGCCGGACCATAACCGCACGCCTGCCGCGTTCCCGGCCCCATGCCTGACCCTGCGGTCAATGCGCGTGTAGACAGTGCACACCGGTACCGGGGGGTGCCGGACGACGTTGGAACCGACGGGTCGCAGACCCGCACGGTCAGGGGGACGCGATGCGTCTGGCGGAACTGCGATCACCGTGGAGCGGACGCGGTGCGCGTGCGATGGCCTATGCACCGCCGGTGGCGATCTTCGCCCTCCAGCAGGTGCTGTACCCGCTCCCCCTCGGGGTGTGGGTGCGGGGCGTGCTGGTCGGCGCCGTGACCGCGCTGATCGCGCTCGGCATGGCCCTGATCTACCGATCGAACCGCATCGTGAACTTCGCCCAGGGAGACCTGGGGGCGGCGCCGGCCGTCCTCGTCTTCCTGCTGCTCACCGACTGGGGCTGGCCCTACCCGCTCGCCGTGGCCGCCGGCGCCGCCGCCGCCTTCGCCCTCGGCGGCCTCGTCGAGCTCGCCGTCATCCGGCGCTTCTTCCGGGCGCCGCGCCTGGTGCTCACCGTCGCCACCATCGGGCTCGCCCAGCTGCTCACCGGCATCGCGGTGTTCCTGCCCCGCTGGTTCGGCATCGAGGGCAGCTTCCTCGCTCCCCGGGTCGACGACCCCTTCGACGTCCGCTTCGAGATCGGCGGCACGATCTTCCGGGGCAACAGCGTCATCGCGTTCATCGTCACGCCGCTGCTCGTGGTCGCCCTCGTCGCCTTCCTGCGGGGGACCAAGGTCGGCATCGCCATCCGCGCCGCCGCGGACCGGGCCGACCGGGCCGCGCTGCTCGGGGTCCCGGTCAAGCGGCTGCAGACGCTGGTCTGGGCGGTGGCCGGCCTGCTCGCCTTCGCCGCCACGTTCATGCGGGCCGGCATCCTCGGCCTCCCGGTGGGCTCCGTGCTCAGCCTCGGCATCCTGCTGCGCTCCCTCACCGCCCTGCTCCTCGGCGGGCTGGTGCACCTGCCCGTCATCGGGCTCTCGGCGGTCGCGCTGGGCGTGCTCGAGCTCGGCATCGACTGGCACGCCGGCGACACCCTCTTCGGCCTCGACCTGCCGCCGCTCGATGCCGTGCTGGCCGTCGTGGTCCTGGTGGCGCTGCTGCTGCGCCGTCGTCGAGACGGCCGCAGCGACATCGACGACCAGTCCTCGTGGCAGGCGGCCGACGAGGTCCGGCCCATCCCGGCGGAGCTGGCCCGCATCCCCGAGGTGCGCTGGAACCGCGTCGGCATCGCCGCCGTGCTCGGTGCCCTGGCGCTCGCCCTCCCCCACGTGCTCGCCGTCGACCAGTCGCTCAAGGCCTCGGCCGTGATGGTGTACGCGATCCTCGCCATGTCGATCGTGGTCCTCACCGGCTGGGCCGGGCAGGTGTCGCTCGGGCAGGTCGCCTTCTTCGCCCTCGGCGCCGCGGTGGGCGCCAAGCTCACCCACACCTGGAACGTCGACCTGCTGCTCGCGGTCGTCGGCGCCGGCGCGGTGGGGGCCGCCGCCGCGGTGCTCGTCGGCCTCCCCGCCCTGCGCTACCGGGGTCTGTACCTGGCCGTCACCACGTTCGCGTTCGCGCTCGCCACCACCGCCTACTTCCTCGACCGCGGCTACTTCTCGTGGGTGCCGAACCAGCGCATCGCCCGCCAGCCGCTGCTCGGTCGCGTCGACATCGACTCCCCCACCCGCATCTACTACGTGATGCTGGCCGGGCTCGTGCTCGTCCTCGTCGGGCTCCGGGGGGTCCGGCACTCCCGGACCGGGCGCGTCCTGATCGCCCTGCGCGACAACGAGCGCGGCGCACAGGCGTACAGCGTCGACGTCGTCCGGGCGAAGCTCACCGCGTTCGCGGTCTCGGGCTTCGTGGCCGCGTTCGCGGGCGCCCTCTTCGTCCACCACCAGCAGGCGTTCGGGTCCGGCCCGTACCAGCCCTCCGAGAACCTCGCCGTCTTCGCCATGGCCGTCGTGGGCGGCGTCACCAGCCTGCCCGGGGCGCTGCTCGGCGCGCTCTACCTCCTGGGCACCCGCTGGTTCCTCCCGCTCGAGTGGCAGTTCCTGGCCACGGGGTTCGGCGTCCTGCTCGTGCTGATGCTCCTCCCCGGCGGCCTCGGCGGGTTGCTGTTCGACGTGCGCGACCACGCGCTGCGGTGGGTCGCCGGGCGACGCGGGATCCTCGTGCCGAGCCTGCTCGCCGACCGCGCCGACGACCGCGACGACGGCGCCGAGCCCGAGCCGACGCCGCTCCCCTCCGAGGAGGACCGTCGCGAGGCGGAGCCCCCGGGCGAACACGAACCCGTGACCGCGACGACCGGGGGGAGCGAGGCGTGAAGCAGCTCTGGGAGGTGCTGCGGCACCCGAAGCAGGCGGTGCTGTCGATCACCGACGGCGCCCCGATCTACCCGCTGGTCGTCCTGTTCGGCCTCAACGCCGTGGACGAGCTGGACCGCACGGCCTTCGGCATCCTGGTCCCCGAGATCCGCGACGAGTTCGGGCTCGACCTGCAGGGCGTGCTGACGCTGATCGCCTTCGTGTCCCTGTGCGCGCTGACGCTGCAGGTCCCGATCGCCATGCTCGCCGACCGGTACGACCGGGTGCGCATCGCCTGGATCGGGGCGGCCGCCTGGGCCGTGTTCAGCCTCGGCACCGGATTCGCCACCGGCATCGTCGTGCTCGCCCTGATGCGGGCCGGCTCCGGGATCGGCCGGGCCGTGGTCGACCCCACGCACAACTCCCTGATCGCCGATTACTACGAGCCTGCGATCCGGCCGCGCGTCTTCTCCGCCCACCGCGCCGCCAACGCCGTCGGCGCCTTCGTCGGGCCGCTCACCGCCGGACTGCTCGCTGCCGCCTACGGCTGGCGGGCCCCGTTCTTCGTGTTCGTGGTCCCGACGCTGGTCTTCGTGGTCCTCGCCTGGCGGCTGAAGCCGCCGGTGCGCGGCGCGCACGAGCGCCGAGCGATGGGCGCGTCGGAGGAGGCCATCGCGACCGAGGAGGAGTCGCCGTCGTTCGCCGAGGGCTGGCGCCTCGTGTGGAAGATCGAGACGTTGCGGCGCATCTGGTACTCGCTCCCCTTCCTCGCCGCGTCCCTCATCGGGTTCGTGTCGCTGGCCTCGCTGCTCTACGAGGAGGTCTTCGACCTCGACGAGCGCGCTCGCGGCTTCGTCGCGGCATCCACCGAACCCATCCAGCTGGTCGGCCTCGTCGTCGGGGCCCGCATCGCCACCCGCAAGCTCGCCGAGGGCCCGGAGAAGGTGCTCGGGTTCCTGGCCCGCACGTCGGTGCTGGTGTCGGGCTGCCTGGTCGTGTTCGCCCTCGCCCCCAACATCTGGGTGGCCATCGCCGCCAACATGGTCATCACCGGCGCGCTCGCCATCATCGGCCCCGGGATCCTCGCCTGCCTCTCGCTCGCCATCCCGCCCCGCGCCCGCTCGATCGGCTTCTCCGTCGCCTCGCTGTGGGTGATCCCGGGCGTGCTGCTGCTGCCGATCATCGGTGCCGTGGGCGACCGCTGGGGCATCCGCCAGGGGATGCTGCTCATGGTCCCGATGTTCCTCGTCGGCGGCCTCATGATCTCCACCACGAAGCGCACCATCACGGGAGACATCGTCCAGGTCTGGAAGGCGGCGGCCGCCCGCTCGGAGGCGCTGCTCGAACGGCGGGCGGGCCGTTCGAAGCTGCTCCTGATCCGTGACGTCGAGGTCTCCTACGGGAACGTCCAGGTGCTCTTCGGCGTGGACCTCGAGATCGGCGAGGGCGAGATCGTCGCGCTGCTCGGCACCAACGGCGCCGGCAAGTCGACGCTGCTGAACGCCATCTCCGGCGTCACCGAGGCCGACCGCGGCGCCATCATCTTCGACGGCCGCGACATCACCCACGCCCCGCCGAACGAGATCGCCGCGATGGGCATCGCCCAGGTCCCGGGGGGCAAGGGCGTGTTCCCCTCGCTGACGGTCGGGGAGAACCTCGAGCTCGCCGCCTGGCTCCACCGCAAGGGAGGGCCGGAGTCCGAGGGCCTCGCCCGGGTGCACGAGCTGTTCCCCATCCTGGCCACGCGCCACGACGCACCGGCCGGCGACCTCAGCGGGGGCCAACAGCAGATGCTGGCCCTGGCGATGGCCTTCCTCTCCCGGCCCCGCCTCCTGATGATCGACGAGCTCAGCCTCGGCCTGGCGCCGGTGGTCGTGGCCCAGCTGCTCCCGGTGATCCAGGAGCTGCGCGCCCAGGGCACGACGATCATCCTCGTCGAGCAGTCCGTGAACGTCGCCCTCGACGTGGCCGAGCACGCCTTCTTCCTGGAGAAGGGCGAGGTCCGGTTCTCGGGCCCCACCGCCGACCTGCTGTCCCGACCCGACGTGCTGCGCTCGGTGTTCCTGGCCGGCCAGCTGGGCGCCGTCACCGGCGAGGAGCACGCCCCCGCCCCGGCGGCGACGGCTCGGGCAGCCGCGCCGGAGGCGGTCGGGCACGTCGACGGCGACCTGGCCCTGCAGACCTTCGACGTGACCCGCTCCTTCGGCGGGATCATGGCCGTCGACCACGTGTCCATCGACCTGCGGCCCAACGAGATCCTCGGGATCATCGGGCCGAACGGCGCCGGCAAGACCACGCTGTTCGACCTGCTCAGCGGCTTCGTCCCCGTGGACTCCGGCCGGGTGCTGCTCGGCGGCGTCGACGTCACCGAGCACGGAGCCGCCGGCCGGGCCCGCCAGGGGCTGGGCCGGTCGTTCCAGGACGCGCGCCTCTTCCCGTCGCTCACCGTGCACGAGGCGCTGGCCGTGTCGCTCGAGCGCTGGGTCACCAGCCGCGACCCGATCAGCGCCGCGCTGCACCTCCCGAACTCCTACGACGCCGAGCGGAAGGTCGCCCGCCGGGTGGAGGAGCTCATCGAGCTGCTCGGCCTCGGCGCCTACCGGTCCAAGTTCATCCGGGAGCTGTCCACCGGCACGCGCCGCGTCGTCGACCTCGCCGGCCTCCTCGCCCACCGGCCGTCGGTGATCCTGCTGGACGAGCCGTCCTCGGGCATCGCGCAGCGCGAGGTCGAGGCACTGGGCCCGATGCTGGAGCGGATCCGTCGCGAGACCGGCGCCAGCCTCATCGTCATCGAGCACGACATGCCCCTGCTGCGCAGCGTGTCGGACCGCCTGGTCGCCATGGACCAGGGCGCGGTCATCGCCACCGGGCTGCCCGACGACGTGCTCGAGGACCCGATCGTCGTGGAGTCCTACCTCGGTCCCGACGACACGGCCATCCACCGCTCGACGATCACCTCCACCTGACCCCACCGAACCGACACAGGAGCACCGCATGCAACCCAGCAGCGACCGACCCACCGACCAGGACGAGGGCTCCAACGCCTTGCGCCGCTACGGACCGATCGTCGCCATCGTCGCCGTCATCGCCGTCATCGTCGGTCTCGTCGTCGCCGGTGGCGGGGACGACGAGGAGGCGACCGGCACCGTCGACGACACGACGGAGTCGGAGTCCGAGGGCACGGACACCACCGGGACGTCAGCCCCCGAGGGAGCCATCAGCTGGACCCGCGCCGAGGAGGAGGGCCTCGACGTCACCTTCCCGGACACGTGCGACCAGGAGACCGGTCGGGCCGCCATCCCCTACTTCTTCGCCGCCGAGTGTTTCGCCGACGTCGAGGACAACGGGGGCGCGACCCACCAGGGCGTCACGGAGGACTCGATCACCGTCGTCTACTACTCCGCCCCGGAGAACGACCCCGTGCTCGACTTCATCACCGGGCCGATCGCGAACGACGACACCCGCGGCCAGATCGAGGAGACGGTCGTCGGCTTCATGGACCTGTTCGGCAGCTACTACCAGACCTACGGGCGCACGGTGGACCTGCGGATCGTGCAGGCGACGGGGACCTCGGTCGACGAGGTGGCCGCCCGGGCCGACGCCCAGCGGGCCATCGAGGAGCACCAGCCCTTCGCCGCGTTCGGCGGTCCCGCTTTGACCTCGGCCTGGGCGGACGAGATGGCGGCTGCGGGTGTCATGTGCATCTCGTGCGGCTCGATGGGCAACGAGCAGTTCCGCGCCGACCGGGCCCCCTACCTCATCAACATCGCCATGGCCGGCAACCAGACGGACGTCCACGCCGCCGAGTGGGTGTCGAAGCGCCTGGCCGGCAAGCCCGCCGAGCACGGCGGCGACGCCGTGGCCAGCACGGAGCGGGTCTTCGGGCACGTCTACATCACGTCGTCGGAGGAGTCCGAGGCCAACGCCCAGGCCTTCGCCGACGGGCTGTCCGAGAGCGGAGTCGAACTGGCCGAGCGGCTCAGCTACGAGCTCGACCCCGGACGGCTGCCCGAGCAGGCCACGAGCATCATCTCCAAGCTCAAGGAGTCGGGCGTCACGACCGTGCTGCTCCAGGCCGACCCGGTCGCGCCGGCGACCTTCACCCAGGAGGCGACGGCGCAGGAGTACTTCCCCGAGTGGGCGGTCGTGGGCGGGACGCTGGTCGACACCAACGTCTTCGGCCGCGTGTTCGACCAGGAGCAGTGGCGTCACGCCTTCGGCATCACGTCGCTCGCCGTGCCCCTCGACCCGGAGACGACCCCGGGCTTCGCCCTCTACGAGTGGTTCCACGGGGAGCGCCCGCCCGCCGACGAGACCGCGCCGATCCTGTTCCCCAGCCCGTCGCTGTTCTTCGCGCTCGTGCAGGCGGCAGGTCCGGACCTGACGCCGGAGACGTTCAACGACGCGCTGTTCTCCTACGCCCCGACGCAGCGGGCGATCACCCAGCCGTCCCTGTCCTGGGGTGACCACGGCATCTGGGACACCGACGCCGACTGGAGCGGCGTGGACGACAAGAGCGAGTGGTGGTGGGACGCCGAGGTCACCGGTCCGGACGAGATCCAGCGCGAGGGCCAGGGCATGATGAGGTTCGTCGACGGCGGTCGCCGCTACCTGCCGGGCGAGTGGGACGACTCGGACGCCCTCTTCGACCCCGAGGGGACCGTCACCATCTTCGACGAGCCGCCCTCCGACGAGCGGGCGCCGGAGTACCCCAGCCCCGCGGGCTGATCCGCTCGGCTACGGCTCGTCGGGGTGCTTGCCCGCCCCGACGAGCCGGGCCGGTGGCGGCCCGTACCGGCCGCGCAGGAAGTCGGCCAGCGCATGCAGGCGCGCGGTCGTGTGGTGGTACGGGCTGCGTCGCCGCTCGGTCCACAGCTGGGCCACGGCGATGCCGAACCGGATGGACGCCTTGTAGCGACCCGAGTGCGCCCGCACGAGCAGGAGCGTGTTGCGCACCATCAGGTAGTCGATGACCGGGCGCGGGTTCGACATGTTCGGGTTGAACACCCGGGCACCGCGAACGAGGCCGACCTCCCAGCCGGCTGCCGCCGCCCGCAGGCCGAGGTCGGCCTCCTCGCAGTAGGCGAAGTACCGCTCGTCGAACAGGCCGACGTCCTCGAGCGCACCGCGGCGCGCGAACAGCAGGGTGCCGTGCGGGTAGCCCGAGGGCTCCCATCCCTCCTCCACCGTCGCAGGCACGAGGATCGAGCCGAAGTACGGGTCGACGACCGGCGTGCACCCGTCGCCGTAGTCGCCGCATGCGAACCCGGCGCGCGGTCGCCCGGCGACGGCGGCCAGGATGCGCTCGACGGCGTCGGGCTCGGGCAGGGCGTCGTGGGGGCACAGGCCGACCCACTCCCCTGCGTGCTCGGCGAGGAAGCGGCGCCAGCCCGCGTTGGCCGAGGGGCCGAAGCCGCCGTTGCGGCCCATCCGCACCACGTCGGAGCCGGGCGGGAGCAGCGACAGCGCCTCTGCGTGCGCCTCCTCGGTCGAGCCGGAGTCCACCAGCAGCACGCGCACCGGCACCGTCTGGGCCCCCAGGGCGTCGAGCGTCGCCGCCAGCAGCCGGGGCCGGTCGCGGTGCACGACCACCACGGTCGTCGGGGACGCTGCCACCGAGCCATCCTCGCGGCCGTCCCGAAGCCCGGCCCAAACGGGTGGCGTGCCAGCATCGGGGCCATGCCTGCGACCGCCGCACCCGACCGCGCCGTGGCCGACGAGCTGTGCCGCTTCATCGACGCGTCCCCGTCGCCGTACCACGCCGTCGAGGCCGCAGCGGCCCTGCTGGACCGCGCCGGCTTCGTGGAGGCCGCCCTCGACCGGGAGCTGCCGGGCGGCGCCGGCGGCCGGTACGTCCGGCGGGGCGGCTCGCTGGTCGCCTGGCGCCAGCCCGCCGGCGCGGCACGTTCCTTCCGCATCGTGGGCGCCCACACGGACAGCCCGAACCTGCGGATCAAGCCCCGCCCCGACCACGTCACCGCCGGCGTCCGCCAGCTCGGCGTGGAGGTGTACGGCGGCGCCCTGCTGAACTCCTGGCTCGACCGCGACCTCGGCCTGTCCGGCCGGGTGTCGGTGTCCACCCCCGACGGTCCCGAGCTGCGCCTGGTCCGCATCGACGAGCCGCTGCTCCGGGTGCCCCAGCTCGCCATCCACCTCGACCGCGAGATCAGCACCGAGGGCCTGCGGCTGAACCCCCAGCAGCACCTCGCCCCCATCTGGGACCTCGAGGGCGACCACGGCTCCGGCGCCGGCTTCACCGGCCTGCTCGCCGAGCGCCTGGGGGTGGGTGCCGGTGAGATCCTCGCCTGGGACGTGATGGCCCACGACCTGACCCCGTCGCGTCGCACCGGCGTCGACGGCGTGTTCGTCAGCGCCCCCCGCCTCGACAACCTCTGCTCGTCCTTCGCCGGGCTGCACGGCCTGCTGGCCACGGCCGACGACACGCCGTCGGTCCCGGTCGTGTGCCTGTACGACCACGAAGAGGTCGGCTCGACCAGCTCCACCGGTGCCGACGGCGCCCTCCTGGTCTCGATCCTCGAGCGGATCGCACTCGCCGCCGGCACCGACCGGGCCGGCCTCCACGCCGCCCTGGCCGGCTCGCTCTGCGTGTCCGCCGACATGGCCCACGCCACGCACCCCAACTACGCCGACCGGCACGAGCCCCAGCACCACGTGGCGCTCAACGGCGGGCCGGTGCTCAAGGTCAACGCCAACCAGCGCTACGCATCCGACGCGGAGTCGCTCGGGGTCCTGCTGCACCTCTGCGCCGAGGCCGGCATCCCGACCCAGCGCTTCGTCACCCGCACCGACCTGCCCTGCGGCTCCACCATCGGTCCGGTGACCGCCGCCCGCCTCGGCATCCCCACGGTCGACGTCGGCATCGCCCAGCTCGCCATGCACTCGGCCCGCGAGCTGTGCGGCGCCGACGACCCGAGCTGGTACGTGGCCACCATGGCCGCCGTCCTCCAGGGCTGAGCCACGACGGTGGACCTCGCCACCGCTCGCCGCACGCTCGGGGTGCGAGCCGACGACGCCTGGGAGGTCGTGCGCGACGCCTACCGCGACCAGATCCGGCGCTCGCACCCCGACGTGGCCGGCGAGGCCGGCGTGGCCCGCAGCGTGCAGCTCAACGCGGCCTACCGGGCCCTCGGCGTCGCCCGCCGGGCCGGGCGGCTGCACGAGGTCGATGCCGGTGCCGGACCGGACCGGACGACGGGACCACGCCAGCCGCCGTCACCCCGCGCCGCCGGCGACCCGCCCCGCGCCGTGCGTCCCGAGTGGTCGGCCGCGGTCGGGCCGGCACCGGACGTGCGACTGCTGGACCACGACACGCTCGTCCTGTCGAGCACGCCGGACGAGACGTTCCGCCGGCTGGTCGAGGCCACCCACGAGATCGGCGACATCTCCTACCTCGACCGCAGCTCGGCCATCTTCGAGGCGGTGGTCACGCTCGACGACGGCACGGCGTCGTCGTTCGTCGTCAGCCTCCAGTGGCGAGCCCACGACGCGACCTGCGAGGCGTTCTGCACCCTCGAGGCCCTCAACCGGCCCGAGCACCTCGACGTCTCCGGCGTGCTGGCCCAGCTGGTCGAGCACATCGGCCCGGACCGGATGGCCTGATCCGCGCCGCGCACGGCACGAAGTTGACTTTTTCGGGCGCCGAAACTTACGGTCCCCGGCCGGATGGGCACGATCTCCAAGTCCGAGCGCGAGCTGTTGAAGGCCATCTACCGGCTGTCCCACGGCGCCAACCGCACCGAGGCCCACACCGGCGCGCTGGCCGAGAAGCTCGGGTCCTCCCCATCGACGGTCACCACGGCCATCAAGCGCCTCGCCGACCGCGGTCTGCTCGACCACACCCCGTACCGGGGCGTGGAGCTCACCGAGCCCGGCAGCCGCCTCGCCGTCGCCAGCATCCGTCGCCACCGCATCGTCGAGCGCTTCCTCGCCGACATGCTCGGCTACGCCTGGAACGAGGCCGACCGCCTCGCCGCCACCTTCGAGCACGAGCTGCCCCAGGAGGTCGAGGACCGCCTGTTCGTGGCGCTCGACCGGCCCGAGTCCTGCCCCCACGGCTTCCCGATCCCGGCGCCGGAGGTGGCCGACATCCCGGCGCTGCCCCCGCTCTACGACCTCGAGCCCGGCGACATCGCCACCGTGGCCGTGCCCGGGTCCACCGACCCCGACGTGATCGCCTTCCTCGACCAGATGGGCCTACGTCCCGGCGGTCGGGTGCAGATCAAGGAGAAGCACCCCTTCGACGGGCCGCTCGTGCTCATCGTCGAGGGCGCCGAGGGCGGGGCCACCCGCACGCTCGGCGCCACCGTCGCCAACCAGGTGTTCGTGCAGCGCGAACCTGCCGCCACCTGAACCCGCTCTACACCCCTACACACCCACGACAGGAGACAATCCCAGTGGAAGCCATCCCCTACCTCGCCCTGGCGAGCGCGCTGGCCGGACTCGGCCTTGCGTTCTACTACTTCGGCCTGGTCAAGAAGGAGAGCCCGGGCAACCCCCGGATGGTCGAGCTGATGGAGGAGATCGCCCTCGGTGCTCGTGCCTTCCTGAAGCAGGAGTACACGTACGTGGCGGTGTTCGTCGTCGTCATGGCGGTGCTCGTCGGCGCGGTCGTGGCACCGCTCGGTGCGCTCTCGTACATCTTCGGGGCCTTCCTCTCCGCCCTCGCCGGCTACATCGGCATGACGGTGGCCACCATGGCCAACGCCCGGACCACCGAGGCGGCCCGCGCCGGCGGTCCCGCCAAGGCCCTGCCGCTCGCCTTCCGCGGCGGCGCCGTCATGGGCTTCACGGTGGCCGGCCTGGCCCTGGCCGGCCTCGCCCTCGTCTACATCGTCTTCATCCAGCTGGGTGAGTCCGACGACGGGTTCGAGATCCTGACCGCCTTCGGCCTCGGTGCCTCGTCCATCGCCCTGTTCTCCCGCGTCGGTGGCGGCATCTACACCAAGGCCGCCGACGTCGGCGCCGACCTCGTCGGCAAGGTCGAGGCCGGCATCCCCGAGGACGACCCCCGCAACCCCGCCACCATCGCCGACAACGTCGGCGACAACGTCGGCGACGTCGCCGGCATGGGCGCCGACCTGTTCGAGTCCTACGCCGGCTCCATCGTCGCCCCCATCGCCCTGGTGGCGTTCACGGTCTTCCGCCTCGCCGAGGGCTCCGACACGAGCGGGCTCCTCGAGCAGGACAGCATCGTGCGCCTGCTGCTGTTCCCCTTCGCCGTGGCCCTCATCGGCATGGTGGCGTCGATCATCGGCTCCTTCTTCGTCAAGTCCGGTGACTCCACCGACATCCACTCGCTCTCCCGGGCGCTGCACATGGGCACCAACGTGGCCATGGCCATCACGGTCGCCGGCGTCATCGCCGTCGGGTTCCTGATGTTCGGCGGCGACGACTTCGAGAACGCCTGGGGCCTGTCGGTCGCCGTGGTCGGCGGCCTGCTCGTCGGGTACGCCATCGGCAAGGTCGCCGAGATCTGGACCTCGGACCAGTACGGCCCGGTCAAGAAGATCGCCAGGGCGTCCGAGACCGGTCCCGCCACCACCATCCTCGGCGGCATCTCGGCCGGCATGATCTCGGTCGCCGCCTCCGTCGTGCTCATCGGGGTGGGCGTGCTCGTGGCCTACTGGGGCGGCGAGCAGACGCTCGGAAACGACACCGACTTCGGCGGCATCTACGGCATCGCCGTGGCCGCCATCGGCATGCTGGCCACCACCGGCGTCGTCGTCTCCGTCGACGCCTACGGCCCCATCGCCGACAACGCCGGCGGCATCGCCGAGATGGCCGAGCTGGACCCGAGCGTCCGCGAGGTCACCGACGCCCTGGACAGCCTCGGCAACACCACGGCCGCGGTCGCCAAGGGCTTCGCCGTCGGCTCCGCCGCCCTCACGGCGCTGGCCCTGTTCAAGACCTTCGAGGTCGCCCTGGACCAGGCCGCCGGCCCGACGTCGGACTTCGTCCTCGGCGGCGGCCTCAACCTCGACGTGGGTTCGGTCGACGTCTTCGTCGGCCTCTTCCTCGGCGCCATGCTCCCGTTCCTGTTCGCCGCCCTCACCATCGATGCGGTGGGCCGGGCTGCCAACCAGATGATCGAAGAGGTCCGCCGCCAGTTCCGGGAGATCCCGGGCCTGCGCGAGGGCCTCCCCGGCGTCAAGCCCGACTCGGCCCGCTGCGTGGCCATCTCCACCAAGGCCTCGCTGCGGGAGATGATCATCCCCGGTGCGCTCGCCGTGGTGGTCCCCCTGGTCATCGGCTTCGTCGACGTCGACGCCCTGGGCGGGTTCCTGGCCGGCTCGCTCGTCACCGGCTTCTGCCTCGCCATCTTCATGGCCAACGCCGGCGGCGCCTGGGACAACGCCAAGAAGTACATCGAGCAGGGCAACCACGGCGGCAAGGGCTCCGACCCGCACAAGGCCGCCGTCGTCGGCGACACCGTGGGCGATCCGTTCAAGGACACCTCCGGCCCCGCCATGAACATCCTGCTGAAGGTGATGACGATCGTCTCGCTGGTCTTCGCCGGCGCCTTCGTCTGATCCCGGCGCTCGACTGACGCAGTCGCACCGGTGCCGGCGCTCCCCCGGGGGCGCCGGCACCGGCGCGTCCGGGCACAGGACTCTCGGTCCGTCCCGTCGAGGTGCGCGCCGGTGACCCGACCTGGGGATGGTCGGGTCAGCTGGCGGTCTTGGCGGTGGGTCTGTCCGGTGGTCGGGCGGTCGGGCCAGGTCGTTCGAGGTGGGCGGGTCTGCCGGTCCACGTGGTGCCGTGCCGGTCGATCGCCGTCCAGTGCCCGTACTCGTCGACGGTGAGCGTCCAGTGATGTTCGTGGACGAGGCGGTGGTGGAACCGGCACAGGAGTGCGGCGTTCTCGGTGCGGGTCGGGCCTCCGTGCTCTCGATGGTGGAGGTGGTGGGCATCGCAGAACCGAGGCGGTCTCGAGCACGACGGGAACACGCAGTGCCCGTCCCGAGCGGCCAGGGCTCGGCGTTGCCGTCGGCTGAACTGCTCGGCCGCGTCGTTGGCATCGAGGACCCGGTTGCGGCCGGCGAAGAGCGTCGCCACGAGCGCCGAGTCACACAGGAACCGTTCGGCGGCGTGCCTGGTGACCGTCCAGCCGTCACCTCGTAGGACCAGGTCGTCGAGGTCGTCGATGTCCCGGAGGCCGGACAGGGTGCGCAGGTCGATGTGGACGTTCGCCGTGACCCCTGACCTGGGGCGGACCCGCCGGCGTCGACGGCGGCGCTGGTGGAGCTCGGCTCGACGGATGCGCCGGCGGACCACGTCGAGTGGGTCGATCGGTCCGTCGTCGGCGGACTGGTCGGCGAGGTCGAGGGCTTCGTCGAGGTCGTCGGTGGGTTGGGTGCCGTCGAAGGTGTCCTCGGCCCACACCTGCTCGTCCTCGGGGTCAAGACGGTCGCAGGCGTCGTCGTGACCGGTGAGGGAGAAGTGGGCCAGGTCGTCGAGGGCGTCGGCCCGCCGTTCGGCCAGGGTGCGCTGGTGTGGTGCACCGGTGGGGTCCGGGTCCTGGGTCCATGCGTCCACGGCGGCCATGACGTTGAGGAACGCGGAGGGGGTCAGGTCGGCGTGGATCTCCCCGCCACCGAACAACCGCTGACAGGCAACGAGCTTGTGCGGGTGGTCGCGGCGTGGTGCGAGGTGCTCATCGACCCGGGCCGTCCAGTACCGCAGCGCCTCGTCGAAGGCCGTGTCATCAGAGGTGGACCGGTTCAGCTCCAGCAACGCCGACAACACAGCAGCGAGGAACGGCGCCCGCTCCTTGGTCACCGCGACCGCCAGCTTCTCCGTACGACGCAACGACAGCGCACCGGACACGACCGCATCGGCCAGGGCCGGGTGGCTGTTGCACAGCCCGGCGATCCGCTCCAGCCGGGACGCCTCCCGTTCCGACACGCCGGAGTAGGCCAGCAGCCACGCCTTTGCGGTCGACGCGCCGGCGGCGATCCATGCGGAGGTCGGCCACAGCTCGAGGAGCGAACTGATCATCGACCGCTGCGCCGACTCCATGCGGGCCGCGGTGACCGACGCCCGGTCCAACCGCTCCCGCGCCACGGCTGCGGCATCAGCCGAGCGGGCGTAGGTGGCGGAACCGGTCATGCACCCCATTCTCCTCAGGGGGTACGACAGGAACTCGCGTGCACCAGCCCGAGCCGGCGGCTCACGCTCGCGACGCGTCGAGGTGCTGCAGGAGGTCGTGCGCGGCGAGCTCGATCTCCTTGTGGTCCCACTCGGCGGCCCGGAACCGGCACGCGATCAGTCCCATGCGGTGCACGCGCCGGAAGTCACCGAAGACGAAGCCGTACCTCGCCTTCGTCTCGTCCGCCGCTCCCTCGGTCAAGGCCAGGTGCCAGGCGCCGTACTCCTCCCAGCTGTGGGATGCGAGGAAGTCGTTCTCGTCGTCCGGCCCCGGCTGGGCCTCGCTCCACCGGCTGCGGAGCCGGTACTGGCGAGCGTCGATGAGCGCCCGCGCCTTCGCGACACCCGCTTCGTTGACGACGTACCTGGCCATGCGAGCTCCTCCGTCGACGTCGGACCGGGCGCTCTCGACCGGCTCGGTCCGTCGCCCTCACTCCAGCACGCGAGGGCGGACGGCGGGAGCGGGAACCGCGACCGGTGGAACACTTCACCTCGTGGCGAAGCTGACCCAGCTGGTCGTCGACTGCCGACACCCGGCTGCCCTGGCGCGGTTCTGGGCCGAGGCGCTCGACGGCTTCACCCTCCTGCCCTACGACGACCACGAGATCGCGCGCCTGGCGGGCGAGGGCCTGACGCCGGAGACCGATCCGGTCGTGATCCTCGTCGGACCCGGCGGCCTGGAGCTCTGCTTCCAGCAGGTGGACGTGGCCGAGGTCGCCAAGAAGCCGATGCACATGGACCTGTCCACCCCGGACAGGACGGCCGAGGTCCAGCGCCTCTGCAACCTCGGCGCCACCGCGAGGGAGGAGCACGACCAGCACACGTGGATGCTCGACCCCGAGGGAAACGACTTCTGCGTGGTTGACGAGCGCGACGGACGCTGAGCCGCGGCCCGTACGCTCGACGGATCACCACCGTCCTCGTCACCGCGCACCAGCTCGACACCTTCGGCGATCGCCTGCGCGCTGCGGCCCCGGACGCACGGTTCCTGGCCATGGACCCGGACGGCACCATCCGGGACGACGGTGTCGAGGTGTCCTGGGACGACGCCCACGCCGACGTGGCCTACGGGTCGGCCGACATCTTCGACGACCAGACCCTGACCCGGCGCTTCTTCGGCTGGCTCCTGCGCGCCGACGACCTGCAGTGGCTGCAGATGGCGGCGGCCGGCGTCGACCACGCCGTGTTCGGCGCGCTGCTGGACGCCGGTGTCCGCATCACGAGTGCCCACGTCACCGACATCCCGATCGCCGAGTACGTCCTGGCCCAGGTCCTCCGGGCCATGGTCCCGATCGAGGCCATGGACGCCAGCACGGCGCAGGGCCGGTGGACCAAGCACGAGTGGCGCGAGGTCCACGGGAGCCGCTGGCTCGTCGTCGGCCTCGGTGCCATCGGCAGCGCCGTGTCGGTCCGGGCCCGGGCCTTCGGGGCCCACGTCACCGGCGTGCGCCGCTCCCCCGCGGGCGACGAGCCGGTGGACGACATGCTGGCCCCCGACGACCTCCTCACGGCCGTGCCGAACGCCGATGTCGTCGTCCTGTGCGCCCCGGCCACCCGCCACACGATCGGCATGGTCGACGCCGCCTTCCTGGGCCACATGTCGCCGCAGTCGATCCTGGTGAACGTCGGGCGGGGCCAGCTGGTCGACGAGGTCGCCCTCCGGCGGGCGCTCGACGCGGGCCGACCGGCCCGGGCGATCCTCGACGTCGCCGCCGACGAGCCACCCGCCGACGACTCCTGGCTCTGGGACCACCCGTCGGTCACCCTCACCGCCCACACCTCCGCCGGCGGCGACGGCCGCCACGCCCGGGCGGCGGACGTGTTCGCAGCCAACCTCGCCCGCTTCGTGGACGACCGGCCGCTGTCCGACGAGGTGACCCCCGAGTCGCGCGAGGCGCCACCGGGCTGACCCGGCACACTGGCGCCATGAGCGAGCACGACACGGACTTCACCCCGCCCTCCGAGGACGAGCTGCGCCAGCGCCTCACGCCCCTCCAGTTCGACGTCACGCAGAACGCCGCCACCGAGCGCGCCTTCAGCGGCATCTACGACGACGAGAAGACCCCGGGCACCTACCGCTGCATCGTGTGCGGCCTGGAGCTCTTCGTGTCCGACCACAAGTACGAGAGCGGCTCGGGCTGGCCCTCCTTCTGGAAGCCGATCGACGACGACCGCGTGAACCTCGTCGAGGACCGCACCCACGGCATGGTCCGCACCGAGGTCACCTGCGGCCGCTGCGACGCGCACCTCGGACACCTCTTCCCCGACGGACCGCAGCCCACCGGGCTCCGGTTCTGCATGAACTCGGCGAGCCTCGACCTGGCGCCCGCCGAGGGCTGACCCATGCGTGACGGCCGAACACCCGTTCAGTACGCTCTGAACGGATGTTCGACCTCGCCGACGACCGGCCCCTCCCCGACCTGACCGACGAGCAGCGCCGTGCCGTCACCCACGACGGCGGCAGCCTGCTCATCATCGCCGGCGCCGGCACCGGCAAGACGACGACCCTGTCGGCCCGCCTGGCGCACCTGGTGGCCAACGGCGTCCCACCCGAGCGCATCATGCTGCTCACCTTCAGCCGCCGGTCGGCGACCGAGCTGCTGTCCCGGGCCGAGCAGTGGGCGGGGCACGACCAGCTCCGGGGCGCGTGGGGCGGCACGTTCCACGCCGTGGCCAACCGGCTGCTGCGACGCCACGGCCGCGCCGTCGGCATCGACCCGGACTTCACCCTGCTCGACCAGGGCGACCAGGCCGACCTGCTCGCGCTCGTGCGCGACGAGCTGTCCACCGACGCCGCCCCGCAACGCCGACGGGCCCGCAAGGAGCTGCTGGCCGGGGCGCTGAGCCGGGTCGTCAACACCCGTCAGCCGCTCGACCTGGTGCTCCGCCAGCACTACCCGTGGTGCGCCGACCAGGCCGACGAGCTGCGGGCCACGTACGGCGCCTACATCGCCCGCAAGCGGGACCGGCAGCTGGTCGACTACGACGACCTGCTGGCGCTGTGGCGCGCCCTGGTGCAGGACCCCGACGCCGGCCCGACGGTCGCCGGCCGCTTCGACCACGTCCTGGTCGACGAGTACCAGGACACCAACGCCCTCCAGGCGGACGTGCTGGGCGCGATGGCCGATGCCGGCGCCACCATCACGGCGGTGGGCGACGACGCGCAGGCCATCTACGGCTTCCGGGGCGGCACGGTGCGCAACATCCTCGACTTCCCGGCCCGCTTCGACGCCGAGGTCGTGGCCCTGACCCGCAGCCACCGCTCCACGCCCGAGATCGTCACGGTCGCCAACCGCATCTGGGCGGCGGCAGCCGAGCGCCACGAGAAGGAGCTGGTCGCCACCCGCTCGGCCGGGCCCCGCCCCGCGCTGGTCACGGGCGGAGACGAGCACGCCGAGGCACGCGGCGTCTGCGAGCGGCTGCTCGAGTCGGTCGAGCGCGGCATCCCGCTGCGCCGCCAGGCCGTGCTGTTCCGCACCGGCCACCACGCCGACCTGCTCGAGGTGGAGCTGACGTTGCGGCGCATCCCCTTCGTGAAGTTCGGAGGCCTGAAGTTCCTCGAGGCCGCCCACGTCAAGGACCTGCTCGCCCTGTGCCGGGTGGCGGTCAACCCCCGCGACGAGCTGGCCTGGTTCCGGGTGCTGCAGCGCATCGACGGCGTGGGCCCGGGCATCGCCCGCCGGATCGTCACGGCCCTCGACGCCGCCGACGGCTCCCTCGCCCGGGTCGTGGGCTCCGGCGTCGTGCCGCCGCGCTCCGCCGATGAGGTCGCCGGGCTGGCCGCCGCCGTCGCCACGGCGGCCGACGGCGACCTGGCCACCGGCGAGCGCATCGACGCGTGCCGGGCTTGGCTCGACCCCCACCTCGACCGCTTCGGCGACGGCGCCGCCCGCCGGGCCGATCTGGCCCGCCTGGCCGAGCTGGCCGCCGGCACGCCCGACCTCGAGACCTTCCTCACCGAGCTCACCCTCGACCCGCCGGCCTCCACCGGCGACCTGGCCGGTCCCCCGCACCTCGACGACGACGTGCTCACCCTGTCCACGATCCACTCGGCCAAGGGCGGCGAGTGGGACATCGTCCACCTCATCCACGCCGCCGACGGGAACCTCCCCTCCGACCTCTCCACCGGCGATCCCGAGCAGCTCGAGGAGGAGCGCCGCCTGCTCTACGTCGCCGTCACCCGCGCCCGCGACGAGCTCCACGTCCACGTGCCGCTGCGGTTCCACCACCACCGCAACCGCCTCGACGACGCCCACTCCACCGGTCAGCGCAGCCGGTTCCTCACGCCCCACGTGGTCGATGCCATGGACGAGGTGCTGTCGGTCCGGGCCGGCGGCAGCCTCGATCCGGTGGCCGACTGCCGACCCACCGGTCGCAGCGCCGTGGCCGTCGCCGACGCCGAGCTGGCCGCCCTCCTCGGCTGACCGCCGGCGCTCAGCTGGACGGGTAGATGATCGACCAGGTCGCGTCGCAGGACGTGCAGCGCCCGAGGCCGCGGGACGTGCGCAGGTCCAGCGACTCGAGGCGACCGGTGCCGCCGCAGCGGGCGCACCGGAGGCCGGCGAGCGACTCGGGACGACGCTCGGCCGACGGCTCGTCGCCGAGGCCGAGCGCGACCTCGAACCCGCGGGCGCGGGCGTCTCGACGCTGTCTCGCCCTGCGAAGTCGTTCGGCCAGCGGCATGGAGGTCCTCGGATCGGCGGCGGCGGTGCCGTCACCCCCACTCTGGACCCTCGAGGCCTGGTCGCGCCTGGCGCGTGATCTGGACCTGAGCAAGCTCGCGCGCACGACCCAAGTGATTGGCTTGGCTGAAGTGCCCGCGGTCGTAGGCCGGATGTTCGCAGGGAAAGTCCAGGGTCGCACCGTAGTCGACGTCAACGCGTGACGATGCCGTGCCCGCTTTGCTCGGCGACAGGCAGGACGTCGCCGGGCCTGATTCATCGCCATCCCGTCACAGAACTTTAGGCCGCAATGATGAAACTGAATTTCCGAAGTCTCGCGATTTTGTCGGCGCTGCTTTTCTTCGCTTTGGCGTTCACCTGGATGTTTGCGCCCGATCTCGTGTTGTCCAGCTGGGGCGTAGAGCGCTCCTACCCTGTTGACCTGATAGGTCGACGTGCTGCTGCTTTGTATGCAGGGTTCGGGGTCATGTTCTTCTTGGCAAGGAACGCGGAGCCATCAGCCGCCCGCTCAGCGCTGATCACAGGGTTTATGGTGAGCTGTTCGGTACTGGCGGCACTAGGCGTTTTTGAGCTGGTCACGGGTCATGTTGAGCGTGGAATCCTGGCTGCCGTTCTAATCGAAGTCGCATTGGTTCTGGCGTTCTCGCGCATCGATTGCACTCGGAAATCCAACTGAAAAAAACGATGTGCATGTTCCAGCAAAACCCAATACCCAATAGCAGCTGTAGAACTGCTTACTTACTGTCCGGCCGCTGCTGGTGATAACGGCCTATTCATAAAGAAACCAGGTAAACACGATGAAAGCATTTGTAATCAAGCGTTATGGGAAAAAGGTGGCGTTACAGGCTGCCGAAATGCCGGAGCCTAAACTCGGTGAGCATGACGTCTTAGTCAGGATCCATGCCGCTGGCGTAAACCCGCTGGATGCCAAGATTAGAAATGGCGAGTTCAAGCTCCTGCTGCCTTACAGCATGCCGCTCATCCTCGGCCATGACCTGGCCGGGGTGGTGATTCGGGTTGGTTCGCAAGTACGGCGTTTCAAGCAGGGCGACGAGGTTTATGCCCGGCCGGATGATTTTCGAATCGGCGCTTTCTCGGAATTCATAGCGATTAAAGAGGATTCCCTGGCGACCAAGCCGGCAAGGCTGACCATGGAGGAAGCGGCGTCCATCCCCCTGGTCGGTTTGACCGCCTGGCAAGCGCTGGTCGAAAAAGCCAACCTGAAGAAAGGGCAAAAAGTCCTTATCCATGCGGGCTCCGGTGGGGTCGGCACATTCGCCATTCAGTTGGCGAAGCACCTGGGAGCATTCGTCGCCACGACAACCAGTACGGCTAACGTCAGTCTTGTGAAAGGTCTTGGCGCAGATATCGTCATTGACTACAAAAAGGAAGACTTCGAGAAAACCCTGCGCGGTTACGACCTGGTTCTTAACAGTCTGGGCGGAGATACGCTGGAGAAATCCCTAAGGGTGCTGAAGCCGGGTGGCAAACTTATCTCAATTTCCGGCCCGCCTGATCTCGAGTTTGCGAAAAGCGCCGGGTTATCAGGCTTCCTGAAGCTGGTCATGCGCCTTTTGAGTTTTGGCATCCGGAGAAAAGCCAAACGCCATCAGGTGAGTTACTCCTTCCTGTTCATGCGAGCGAGCGGAGAACAATTGGGCAGAATTGCTGCACTCATTGATTACGGAGTCATACACCCGGTTGTGGACAAGGTCTTCCCATTCGAGTCGACCAACGAGGCAATGAACTACGTGGACACCGGGCGTGCAAAAGGCAAGGTCGTCATCAAGGTCAAGTAAAAATTCTTGCTCTGATTGAGCGGGCATCCGCTCGCTGCGTAAGGCTGCTGCTCCTAGTTCGGCAGCCTCATCCTTCAAAGCTAGAGACTATTGCAATGCGTAATTTTCACCGAATGGGTTATCTCGGGCTTGCTCTGATTGCAGCCCTCATGTCGTCAGCCACCTATGCGGATGATGCCTCGCCTGTTGGCCTGTGGAAAAACATAGACGACGTCAGCGGCAAGCCAAGGGCGCTGATCCGCATCACTGAGTCGGATGGCATTTTGCAGGGCAGCATCGAAAAAGTGTTTCCCGGTCCCAATGAAGACCAGAACCCGAAGTGCGAAAAGTGCGAAGGGGAAAACAAGGATGCACCGGTGATCGGTTTGGTCATCTTGACTGGCCTGGTAAAGGACGGTGACGAGTATGCCGATGGTCAGATCCTTGACCCAGATAGCGGAAATGTATACAGCAGTAACGTCCGTCTAATCGATAGTGGTAAGAAACTCAGCGTACGCGGCTATATTGGTATGCCAATACTGGGTCGCTCGCAGACTTGGGTACGTCAAGAGTAAGGTCATGTCTCCGGGCGCTTCTCGACCTGAAAGCTCCATAAACTCCGTTCGCCATGATGCAGGATGGAGCTTCTGTTCAGAAGGTGGGGGGAGAGCAGTTTGACGGTAGCTGCGCTTCGTAATCCTCGACGCTGCTAACGGTCGGTCGAGCTCATGACGCAGCCAGGCATAGGGCTACTGCCCGTTGGCCCTGGCGGTTTCGATCAGGCTGGGGCATCACCGCCGAGAACTCGACGCCTGCCGAGTTGTCTGCCGCGATGCCATCGAAAATCGCACCCGCGAGCAGTAGGGCCGCGCGAACACGGCCCTACTGGCATCAAGCTTGGGCTGTCGCTGCGATGGTGGGGTAGTCGGTATAGCCCGCCGAGCCGCCGCCATAGAGCGTCGTCGGATCGAAACCGGCGAGCGGCGCGCCGATCTTCAGGCGCTCAACCAGGTCCGGGTTGCCGATGAACGGTTTGCCGAAGGCAAACAGGTCCGCCAGTCTCTGCTCCAGCCTGGTCGTAGCCAGGTCCAGATCGTAGCCGTTGTTCGCGATGTAGGTGTTTCTGAACTTGCGGCGAAGCGCTGCGAAGTCGAAAGGCGTAACGTCCCGGGGGCCGCCAGTCGCACCCTCGACCACATGGAGGTAGGCGATGCCGAGCTCGTCGAGCTTCTCGACGATGTAGTTGAACTGTGCCTGAGGGTCGGTTGAGGACACCCCATTGGCCGGTGAAACAGGTGAAATCCGAATCCCGGTTCGCTCCGCGCCGACTTCCTCGACGACCGCAGCTGTCACCTCAAGCATCAGCCGGGCACGGTTTTCGGTCGAGCCACCATAGACGTCGGTTCGCGCATTGGCACCGTCCTTTGCGAACTGGTCGAGCAAATAGCCATTAGCACCGTGAACCTCGACACCGTCGAAGCCCGCAGCGATGGCATTGGCGGCGGCGCAACGGAAGTCCGCGATGATACCGGGCATTTCGTCCAGTTCGAGCGCACGTGGTGCCGATACGTCGACGAAGGTGTTGTTCACGAACGTCTTGGTTTCAGCCCTGATAGCGGAAGGTGCGACCGGGGCCTGCCGATTCGGCTGCAAGTCGACGTGCGACACGCGGCCGACGTGCCAGAGCTGCAAGAAGATGTGCCCACCTTTGGCATGCACTGCGTCGGTTACCTTTCGCCAGCCGTCAATTTGGGCCTGAGTGTAGATGCCAGGCGTGTCTTGGTAGCCCTGGCCTTGCTGTGAGATTTGAGTCGCTTCCGCGATGATCAGACCCGCAGTGGCGCGTTGCGCGTAATACTCAGCGGTGAGGGTGCCCGGCACGAAGCCAGATCCTGCTCTGTTGCGTGTCAACGGAGCCATGACGATTCGGTTTGATAGCGTCAGTGAGCCAAGAGAATACGGCTCAAAAAGCGTCTGTTCAGTCATTTTTACCTTCCGATTTTCGTTGCGTTGGCAGATACCAATGGATTTCGCGTGGAGACGACACCTCCCCTATAACGCAGGTGCTCCCGAAATTCGCGACCGGCTCCTGTGTGGAGTCGCCGCGATACGTCTGGCTGAGCTCTCAACTGTTGGTAGGAGCCGCCCCACTGTTTCAGCGCCCGAATAGGCCGAGGCTTCAACGGTACCGAGTGATCGACGTCCCGGATCAGCGTATCCGGGAGCTATCAGGAAGCTCAGTCGCCTGAGCGATACCGTTCGGCAGCATGGACCTGCGAAGACCCTGGGAGCATCGCCTGCCGGGCAGCGTGGTAGGCGTCCCATTTGGTAACGTCGTGAATGGAAGGGAGGGTCACCGCTTCGCGACGATCGAAGCCGACCAGTGCGGCATCCACCAGTTCGCCCACACTCATCACACCCGACAGCGTGTTGACGTCGATACCGGCAAGCTCCCAGAGCTCGGTTCGCGTCGCCGCCGGCAAAACCGCTTGAACATAGACGCCCTTCGGACCGAGCTCGAGGCTGAGGCCTTGGGAGAGAAAGGTCACGAACGCCTTGGTCGCGCCATAGACCGACATGCCGAACTCCGGTGCCAGCCCCACGACTGAGGAAACGTTGATGATGGCACCCGTGCCCGCCTCGACGAACCGTGGTGCCACGGCGCTGGCGAGCCGAGCGACCGCCGTCGCATTCAGAGCAATAAGTTGGGCGATGTCATTGGTTGTCTGATCGACGAATGTTCCGCCCAAGCTCGTCCCTGCATTGTTGACCAGGATTCCGATCCGATGATCGTCGCGCAGACGCGTTTCCACTGCGGCAAGATCATCGGGATTGGTGACATCGGCCTGGAGAATGTCGATCGTCACGCCGGTTTCGGCGCGAAGTCGTACAGAGAGAGCCTCCAGCCTCGCCTTGTTGCGGGCAACCAGTACCAAGTCATGTCCGCGTTGGGCGAAACGTTCTGCATAAGTCGCCCCAATACCTGAGGACGCGCCGGTTATGAGGACGGTGGGATTTCCAGACATAGATTTGTTCGCTCTCGAGTGGGTGGTACAATCATGATAACAGTAATGATTACGGTTTTAAGATGATATCTATCATGAAAAAAGTCAACTGCGGGCGTGGAGAAATTTCGCAATGAAAGTCAGCCGAGAACAGATGGCCGAGAATCGTCAACGGATCCTTGAAGTCGCAAGCCGGCTGTTTCGGGAGAAGGGATTCGAGGCGGTCAGCGTCGTGGAGGTCATGAAGGCCGCGGGTCTGACGCATGGCGGCTTCTACGGCCATTTCAAGTCGAAGGACGACTTGATCAGGTGCTCGCTCGATCACGCAATTGGCAAACGCAATGGCGCGACGCTTTCCCTTCGCGCGTACCTGGACGAGTATCTATCACCGCGACACCGCGACAACCAGGCCGGTGGCTGTCCTATTTCCGGGCTTGCCGCCGACACGCTCCGTCAGACATCGGATGCCCGTGCGGCTGTGACGGATGGTGTGCGAATGCAGATAGATTGGATAAGCGAGGGGATCGCAGAGGGGGACGAGGCCCACCGGCGACGCGAGGCTATCGCAACCTGGGCCGCGATGGTCGGCGCGACCATTCTGGCGCGGGTGACGACCGATCCCGCGTTGTCTGATGAAATATTGCGCTCGACGCGGGAATGGATCGATAAAGGGCTTGACCGATCCGCCGCTGCGATTTCCACAAACGAGATGATCGAAGGCGGCCCGCTGTCTGCGGCGGTTAGCTAGCGTCTTTTCATTGCCTTCTCGGCTTCACCGTCGACATGTCATGCGCGAGCAAACGCTGGCATCGACAATCTTGCCTTCGGTTGTAATGATCGAACTTTTTCGGGCTGTGCCCCAGGGCGCGAGATTGCTTCGGCCGCACGCGCTGACTGCGCCGAAGCCGCAGTTGTCGGGTTGATCAGCCAGAATCAGGCGGGCCGGTGGCCGGTGGCCCGAGGCGCGTGGCGATGGGCAGAACGCCCGCTTTAGACCAGCGGTCCAATGCGTCTTGTGGATACGGCGTTTGGCCGCTGCGCAACTCCACACCGTCGCGGCGACGTCGGTCGATGCGCTGCTCGCGCGCCCCGGTCGTGGCCTGCCAAATGGAACCGCTCATGTTCGAGCGCCTGCATCAGTCCGGGCTTGATTCGGGCCATGGTTCTGAAACCGTAATGTGTATCCGGCTGGGCTGGTGGCTTATCAGATGTGCATGGCCGCGTAAGTCAGCGCAGACGACGCGGTATATCTGCATGGCAAGTGCTGGTGCGATCTGCGCCCAGATCACCATGGTTTGCGGATAGCCTTGCACATCAGCATAGACGCGACCCGTTTCGAGATTTTCGAACATGGTTGTTACTCGGGTATCCGTGGCATATGCCTTGCGGAGTCTCGACATGTTCGGTCAGGCGCTTACGGGTTGTTTTCAGTAAGTGTTCAGACAGTCGTGGATCGTTGACGCTGCGCGATAGCACGAGCGCGCCAACCATGCTGGAAAGTAGCAGTACGTTTTGCTCTACAGCATCCTTGTTGTTGAGTTTCGACTTGATCATGTTCAGGCGCTCCAGAATGAATTGGTCGGTGGTCGCACTGGGCTGGCGCGTTGTCCCAGTTCGGTTTCCATACACGCATTGCACTGTCCCTTACTAATTGGCTACGGCACAGCTGTGCCCTTGCCGCCATCGTTGCGCTTTACGACTCGAAACCAGTGCCTCCTGCACTAGCACTTTGCTGTCGCCGACATTCGGTCACGCTCCAGACGCGCGTTGATGGCAGCCGTGATCAAGTGCCAAGGCTGCAGGCGGGTCATTCCCTAAACAACGTGAACCTATGGACTGCCTCTCCTGTGGTGGGGCTCGCCTGAAGCTAGAAAACGCCTCGCGGATCTAGGGGGAGCGCGTCAGTTGCATTCGATGTCGAAGCTAAATACTATACAAAACGTATAGCGAAATGAAGCCGCGTCGAAGTGGGTAAGCAGGCGTACCCAATCGCTATCGTCCAGGCACATTACAAAAACAAATGGAGTGGCTTTAATGACAAGAAAAACACCCGGCTGGTACCTGACGAAGCTACCGCAGGCTATCTGCTTAGCATCCACGCTTTCCGGCCCGGCATTTGGCCTGACCTTCAAGCTTGGTGAGGTCGAAGGCAAGCTTGACTCCTCGCTATCCGTGGGGGCCAGTTGGTCGGTACGCGGCGCCGATCCTGATCTGATCGGCGCTGGCAATGGTGGTCAAGCGTCCTCGCAGACCAACGATGACGGGCGTCTGAACTTCAAGCGTGGCGAGACCTTCTCGAAGATTTTCAAGGGCATCCACGACCTCGAGCTGAAGTATGGCGACACCGGTGTGTTCGTCCGCGGCAAGTACTGGTACGACTTCGAGCTGAAGGACGAACACCGTCTGCTCTATGACATCGACGATCACAACCGCAAGGAGGCGGCCCAGGCTTCTGGGGCGCAGATCCTCGACGCCTTCCTCTACCACAACTACACCATCGCCGATCAACCGGGCTCGGTGCGCCTCGGTAAGCAGGTGGTGAGCTGGGGCGAGAGCACCTTTCTGCTGAACGGTATCAACTCAATCAACCCGATTGACGTTGCTGCTTTCCGCCGCCCAGGCGCCGAGATCAAGGAAGGCCTGATCCCGGTCAACATGTTCTACCTGTCCCAGGGGTTGACCGACTCGCTATCCGCCGAAGCGTTCTACCAGCTGGAGTGGGATCAGACCGTGCTGGATAACTGCGGCACCTTCTTCACCGGAACCGATGTGGCTGCCGATGGTTGTGACCAGCGTCTGGCGTTTTCCGGCTCTGACCTTAACCCCGATCCGGTTGCTGGCTATCGCTATGTAGGGCGCATCGGTGATCGCGATGCGCGGGATGGTGGGCAGTATGGTGTAGCGCTGCGCTGGTTCGCCGAACAGTTAAACAGTACCGAGTTCGCGCTGTATGCCCTGAACTACCACAGCCGCACACCGATCATCAGCACCGTGGTCGGGAACGCGCCCTTCGACGCCGATTCGGTAACCGGTGAGGCCTCAGCCAAGTACTTTGCGGAATACCCCGAAGATATTCGGCTGTACGGCCTGAGTTTCTCCACCACGCTTGGTCCCACGTCTCTTGCTGGCGAGATCAGCCATCGGCCCAATA
>JAKFET010000069.1:0-2042 GCA_036675575.1 Acidimicrobiaceae bacterium | reverse complement strand
CGGATCTGGTCGAGCAGCCCGAGGAAGCTCTCCGGGTCGCCGAACCGGCGCATCCGTCGCAGCACCGTGGCACTGGCGTGCTGGAAGGACAGGTCGAAGTAGGGGACGACGCCGGGCGTCGACGCGATCGCCTCGATCAGGCCGGGCCGGGTCTCGGCAGGCTGGAGGTAGGACACCCGCACCCGCTCGATGCCGTCGATGGCGGTGAGCTCGGGAAGCATCGTCTCCAGCAGGCGGAGGTCGCCGAGGTCCTTGCCGTAGGACGTGGAGTTCTCGCTGACGAGGAAGAGCTCCTTCACGCCCTGGGTGGCGAGCCACCTGGCCTCGCCGACCACGTCGGTGGGTCGACGGCTGACGAAGGAGCCCCGGAAGGTCGGGATGGCACAGAAGGAGCACCGCCGGTCACAGCCGCTGGCCAGCTTGAGCGGGGCCATCGGGCCGGAGTCGAGGCGACGGCGTACGGCACGCGGTCCCGTCGCCGGGGCACCCACGCCGATGTCGCTGACGTCCGCCGGTGCCTCGTGGCCGGGCACGGAGATGGCGGACGCGTCGCGATCGACCGGGGAGATCGGGAGCAGCCGACGGCGGTCCGATGGTGTGTGGGCGTGGTGGGTCTCCCCCGCCACGATCGACCGCAGCTTGGCGGCGATGTCGGGGTAGTCGTCGAACCCGAGCACCGCGTCGGCCTCGGGCAACGACTCGGCGAGGTCCTTGCCGTAGCGCTCAGCCAGGCAGCCGACGGCCACGACGGCCTGGGCGCGGCCACCGTTGCCTGCGGAGGTCTTCAGGTCGGCGGCCTCGAGGAGGGTGTCGACCGAGTCCTTCTTGGCAGCCTCGACGAAGCCACAGGTGTTGACCATCACCGCGTCGGCGTCCTCGGGGTCGTCGACGAGGACGAAGCCACCCGCCTCGAGCCGGCCAGCCAGCTCCTCGGAGTCGACCTCGTTGCGGGCGCAGCCCAGGGTCACGACAGCGACCTGCAGCGGAACGACAGGGCTGGGGTCGGCTGTGATCTCGGCCTGAATCTCAGTGGTGGTCATCTCACTCGTGAGTATGCCGGTTCAGGGCCCGAGGACCCCCACCGCCGAAGCGGTGAGGCTCACCACGACCGCTCAGTTGGCGACGAAGTTCCGTGGCCGACTGTCGGCGGCATCCTCTAGAATCGAACACATGAGCGAAGCGCTGGCACCGGAGGTCGAGAAGGTCGATGACGACCTCGACGCCGCCGGGGTGCTCGCCTCGATCCGAACCTCCCGGGAGAACGAGGACAGGGAGGCTGCGTGGCAGTTGAAGCTGGCAGCCCGGTGGGCCGACCTCCACCCGCCGGAGTCGATCCACGACGCCGCCTCCTTCACGATGCCGGGATGTGAGCACGAGGAACCCATCGCCGGGCAGGGCTGCCCCACGGTGGCCGAGTTCTGCATCGCCGAGCTCGGCACCGTCCTCGGCGTCTCCACCACCGCCGCCAAGCGGCTCCTGGGCCACGCGCTCGAGCTCCGCCACCGCCTCCCCCGGCTCTGGGGCCAGGTCCACGCCGGCCGCGTCCCGGCCTGGCGCGCCCGGTTGGTCGCCGAAGCCACCATCCACGCCACCCCGGCCCTCACGGTCGAGGCCGCGGGCTGGGTCGACGCCCAGGTCGCCGCCGTCGCGGGGAAGGTCGGCACCGCGCAGCTCGACCGGCTGGTGGCCGAGGCCATCAAGCGCTTCGACCTCGCGAACCCTGACCCGGCCGCCGACCCCGAGGACGGGTGGCAGCACGTCGACCCCCGCCACGCAACTGTCTACAAGGACGACGTCCACTACGCCGGCACCGTCCACCTCGAGGCCGACCTCGACATCGCCGACGGCATCGACGTCGACCACGCCCTCGCCCACGGTGCCGCGATCCGGAAGGCACTCGGTTCCACCGAGTCCCTCGACGTGCGCCGTGCTCAAGCCCTCGGCGACCTGGCCCGCACCCAGACCGCCCTCGACCTCGCCGGCGCCACCGGAGACGACAAGGACGCTGAACTGCCCGCCGCACGGGAAGTCGTGCTTCACGC
>JAKFET010000269.1:0-2045 GCA_036675575.1 Acidimicrobiaceae bacterium | reverse complement strand
CTCCGACCGCGCCGCCGTCGCCGCGCTGCTGCACCCGCAGTGGCAGGAGATCGGGGCGTCCGGGCGGCTCTGGAACCGTGACGACCAGCTCGACGAGATCGGTCCGATCGCGCCCGTCAGCCTGGATGTCATCAACGTGTCCCGGCTCGCGCCCGACCTGATCCTGCTCGTCTGGCGCGCCTCCTCCGACGACGGCACCCGCCTGCGCAGCTCGCTGTGGCAACGCACCGGCGGCCAGTGGCAGCAGCGGTTCCACCAGGGCACCGTCGAAGCGTGACCTTCGCCATGTGGCGAAGGTAAGGCTTACCTACTAAAGTTGGCGGGTGACCACGACGCCCCACCTCGGGCGAGCCGCCAGGCCGCTCGAGACCCACCTCGCCTCGTTCGGCGAGCGCGTGGCCCTGCGGGCGGGCGACCAGACCTTGTCGTACGCCGACCTCGCCGGTCGCGTCCGGGACGTCGCCGACGCCTACGCCGGTGAGCGGCGGCTGGTGCTGCAGGCGCCGGGACAGGACATCGACTCGGTCGTGGAGTACCTCGGCGCCCTCGCGGCCGACCAGGTCGTGATCGTTGCCGGCTCCCACGCCGACGCGCTCGTCGAGGCGTGGGACCCGGACGTCGTCGTGGACCGTGGTCATCGTCGCTTCCTCCGATCGCCCTCGGGCCATGACCTGCATCCCGACCTCGCCCTCCTGCTCTCCACGAGCGGCACGACCGGGTCACCCAAGCTGGTGCGGCTCGGTGTGCACGGCCTGCTCGCCAACGCGGTCGCCATCGCGGAGTCGCTGTCGATCCGCCCCGACGACGTCGCCGCGACCACGCTCCCGCTGCACTACTGCTACGGCCTCTCCGTCCTGCACAGCCACCTGCTCGCCGGCGCCTCCGTCATGCTCACCGATGCCTCGGTCCTCGACGAGGAGTTCTGGGCCGACGTCGCCACGCACGGCGTCACCACGATCCCCGGGGTCCCGCACACGTTCGAGCTGCTCGAGCGCAGCGGCTTCGCCGATCGCTCCACGCCGACGCTGCGCACGCTGACGCAGGCCGGCGGCCGGATGGCTCCCGAGCGGGTCCGGCGGTTCGCCGAGCTCGGCCAGCGCCGGGGCTTCGACCTCTTCGTCATGTACGGCGCCACGGAGGCCAGCGCCCGCATGAGCGTGCTGCCCTCCGACCTCGCCGCGGCCGTGCCCACCTCGATCGGCCGCCCGCTGCCGGGCGCTTCGTTCCGCCTGGACGAGACGGATGCCGAGGGCGTCGGCGAGCTCGTCTTCACCGGGCCCAACGTGATGCTCGGCTACGCCACGTCGCCGGCAGACCTGGCACTCGGGCGCGAGATCACCGAGCTCCGCACCGGTGACCTGGCCCGCGAGCTGCCCGACGGGCTGTGGGAGGTCGTCGGTCGCTGCAACCGGATCGCGAAGGTGTGCGGGCTGCGGATCGACCTCGACCACGTCGAGCGCAGGCTGTGCGACCGGGGATTCGTGGTGGCGGCCGCCGACGGTGGGGACCGCCTCGTCATCGGCATCACGGACGGCGCCCGGCCCGTCGCCGTACCAACCCTGCTCGGCATCGCCACCGAGCTGACCGGCGTCCCCGCCGCGCTGGTCGACGTCGTGGTGCTGCCCGACCTGCCGCGGCTGGCGAACGGGAAGGTGGACTACAGGTCGCTGGCCTCGCCACCGCTGGTTGAGCAGCGAGCGTGTCGAGACCAGGGCAGCGGGACCGGCGTGACCCCCGCCGACGTCACCGCCCTCTTCGCGACGGTCCTGGCCCGCCCGGACGCCCAGCCGACGCAGTCCTTCGTCGACCTGGGCGGCGACTCGCTGTCCTACGTCGAGGCCTCGCTCCGGCTCGAGCGGCTGCTCGGCGAGCTGCCCCCGGGCTGGCACGCGCTGCCGGCGGCGGCCCTCGCGGACACCGCCGGTGAACGGAGGTGGGGCCGCGCGGTCGAGACCAACGTCGTGCTGCGGGCGCTGGCGATCTTCACGATCGTCGCGTCGCACTCCAACCTCTTCATGCTGATGGGTGGCGCGCACGTGCTGCTC
>JAKFET010000184.1:0-2046 GCA_036675575.1 Acidimicrobiaceae bacterium | reverse complement strand
GAGGAACAGCTCGGCGGTGGCCTGGCCGCGCAGCCCGAGCTTGCCGGTGATCTCGCGCGCCTCGAAGCCGGGCGAGCCGGTGGGGACGAGGAACGCCGTCACGCCGCGCGGCCCGTCGTCGCTGGTGCGGGCGAAGACCAGCGCCACGTCGGCCCAGGTGCCGTTGGTGATGAAGAGCTTCTGCCCGTTGAGCACCCAGTCGTCGCCGTCGCGGGTCGCACGCGACGTGAGGTTGCCGGCGTCCGATCCGGTGTCCGGCTCGGTGAGGCCGAAGCAGCCGAGCTTGCTGGCCGTCGCGAGCTGGGGCAGCCACTCCTGCTTCTGCTCCTCGTTGCCGAAGAACAGGATCGACTTGCCGACCAGGCCGCTGCTCACCGACACGATCCCGCGCAGTGCCGAGTCGGCCCGCCCGAGCTCCTCCATCGCCAGCGCGTAGGTGACGTAGTCGCCGCCGAGGCCGCCGTACTCCTCGGGGATGGTGAGGCCGAAGAAACCGATGTCCGCCATCTTCGGCACGATCGCCAGGTCGACGGACTCGTCGCGGTCCCACTGCGTGCGGTGGGGCACGGCCTCGCGGTCGAGGAAGTCGCGGGCCAGCGCCCGGAAGGCCTGCTGCTCGTCGTTCAGCGAGAGGTCCATCAGGCCAGGGCGTCGATCTCGCCGTGGTCGGCCACCCGGTCGGCCAGCCGGGTGAGGTGATGCTGCGCCCCACCGAGCCATTGCTCGAGTACGGCGAGGTGTGCCGTCCCGACGCCGACGGAGTACTCCGCCGTCATGGCGATCCCGCCGTGGAGCTGGATCGCGTCCTGGCCGATGTGCTTCCCGGCCCGGGTGATCTGGAGCCCGACGCGGTCGGCGGCGTCGGCGATGTCCGCCTGGCTCCCCGAGGCGACCACCATCGTCGCCCAGTCGACCAGGCTGTGCGCGAGCTCGAGCGAGACGTACATGTCGGCGGCCCGGAACGTCAGCGCCTGGAACGTGTTGAGGGTGACGCCGAACTGCTTGCGGCTCTTGAGGTAGTCGTTGGTCGCGGCGACCTGCGCCTGCATCACGCCGAGCGCCTGGTTGGCGCCCATGATCCGGGTGATGTCGCTGATGGTCGCGATGGTTGCCGTCAGGTCGAGCCCGGGCTCGCCCAGCGGGACCGCCGCGGTCTCGGACAGCTCGACGCGGGCCGCGCGGCTGCCGTCGAACACGGCGTAGTCGGTGCGTGTCGTCGCCGACCCCTCGACCACGAACAGGCCCGTGCCGCCGTCGGGCAGTGACGCGCTCACCACGATGTGGTCGGCCCGTGCCCCGTTGGGCACGGGGTCGCGCACACCGGTCAGTGCCCACGCGTCTCCGGACACCGTGGCGGTCACGCCCTCTGCGGCCGAGGACCAGCGACCACCGGGGGAGGTGTCCGCGGCCGCGAGCACGATCTCGCCGGCCGCGAGCCGCCCCAGCAGGTCGGCCCGCTGCTCGGGCGATCCGGCGGCGGCGACCAGCCCGCCGGCGTGCACCACGGAGGCGAGGAACGGCTCGGGCGCGAGCACGCGGCCGAGCTCCTGGCAGACCAGCCCGATCTCCACCGGGCCGGCACCGACGCCACCGTCCTCCTCGCTGAACGGCAGGCCGAGCACGCCCATCTCCGCCAGCCGGGCCCACTGCGCCTCGTCGAACCCCGGAGCCTCGGCCACGGCCCGGCGCCGGTTCTCGAACTCGCCGTACGCCTTGGTCGCGAGTCCGCGGACGGCCTCGCGCAGTGCCTTCTGCTCGTCGTCGTAGGTGAAGTCCATGTCAGAGTCCCAGGATCGTGCGGGCGATGATCTGGCGCTGGATCTCGTTGGACCCGCCATAGATCGATGCTTTCCGCAGGTTGAGGTAGGTCGGGGCGGAACGCCGGGCCCAGCCCGGGACGGGCGACTCGTCGTCGGCACCGGAGGCGAGCGCTCCCGGCCCGGCGAGGTCGAGCGCGAGCTCGGTCACCGCCTGCTGGAGCACGGTGCCCTTGAGCTTGAGCACGGACGAGGCGGGGTGCGGCTCGCCGTCCGTGGAGTGCGCCAC
>JAKFET010000212.1:0-2062 GCA_036675575.1 Acidimicrobiaceae bacterium | reverse complement strand
CCGGCCACGGTGGCGGCGATGGCGACCGAGCCCTCGAAGGACGCGACCGTGGCGCGGAAGGCCTCCAGCGCGTCGTCGCCGGCCGTGACGCGGCGGGACACGAGCGTGGGGATGACCTTGGCGTCGGTGGTCACCTCGGCGTGGATCGACAGGCCGTTGGCCGCCTTCAGGTCGGCGAAGTTGTCGACGTCCCCGTTGAGGGCGGCGGCGACGAACGGGCCGACGTCGACCTGCTCGTGCTCGAGGGAGTCGAGCGGGTGGGCGTTGGCCTCCGAGATGATGCCGACGCTGGCCCAGCGGGTGTGCCCGAGCACCACGGCCTGGGCATCGGGCGAGGCGAGGGCGAGGTGGAGCAGCTCGTCGCCGACGATGTCGGCCCGCAGGGCAGCGGTGTTGTCGCCCAGCTCGCCGATCTCGGCGGCGGCCTTGTAGGCGAAGGCCAGCTGGCTGGCGGGGCCGTCGTCGCCCTCGACCAGGCGCACGGCGCGCGAGCGCAGGAGGGGGTCGTCGGCGCGCCCGTCGAGGAGGCCTGCGACCGCCGGGTCGGCGGGGTCGAGCCCGTGGTCCCGCACGAGGACCATGATCCCGGCCGAGTCCCGGCCGCGGACCTCGAGGCGGTCGATGGCGGAGAGCGACTGCTCGATCTGGGTGCAGGCCTCGATGGCCGACCAGCCGGTGTCCCGCCCGATGAGGGTGGCCACGCCGTCGGCGGTGCGGAGGCGGTCGCGCTCGATCGTCCAGGCGGCGTCCTTCACCCGCACGGCGACAGCGTTGCGGGCCTCGGTCTGGCCGTCGACGACGAGTGCGTCGAGGGCGGCATCGAGCTCGACGACGGTCTGGCCGAGCGTCTTGGCCAGCCCCCGGATGCGAGACGAGGCGGCGGTGTCGGTGAGGAGCAGGCGGACGCCCCGTGGTCCGTGGAGGTCAGCGGCGACCTGCTCGAGATCGGCCGCCACCGCGGCGAGCCCGTCGATCGACGGTCCGGCCGCATCGGCGTCGTCGATGGCGCGCCGGAGGGCGTTCAGACCCCGGTCGAGGGCAGACACCACCGGCTCGGCCGGCAGGTCGGCACGCTCGACGGGGCGCCGGAGGACGGCGATGATTCCACACATGGTCCGGACAGTCTGCCCGAACGGCCGGCGATGACCCCCCGGTGGGACCGTTCCGGGGGCGACGCGATCAGCGGCGCGCGGTGACCGTGTTCGAGGCCGCCGACCAGCCGCTGGACCCGACGGCGTTCGTGGCCTGCACCGTGCCGTGGTACGCCACGTTCCCGGTGAGGCCACCGACGTTCGCCTTGGTCGTGGTGCCGCCGACCGAGACGACCTTGACGACGGCGCCATCGGAGGCACGGTGCACCCGGACCGTGTAGCCCGTGATGGCGCTGCCGCCGTCGGCCGGAGCGGTCCAGACCAGCGAGACGGCCTTCTTGCCGGCCGTGGCCGACGGTGCGGCCGGGGCCTCGGGCGCCGTGGTCACCGGCTCGCTCACCACGGGCGGCGGCGCCGGCTCGGAGACCGCGGCGCGGGAGTGGGCGAGGCGGTTCGGCGACCCGGCGGTGTCGGCGACGACGCCCACGGTGGCGAGGTCGTTGACGGCGGCGTGCACCGTGGCGGGGCCTGCAGCGGGCGCGCTGGCCAGCTGCAGGGCTGCGATGCCCGCCACGTGCGGGGCCGCCATGGAGGTGCCGCTCATCGCCCTGGCGTCCGTATCGGAGCCGATGCCGGCCGAGGTGATGCTCGAGCCGGGTGCGAACAGATCCACGCAGGAGCCGAAGTTGGAGAACGAGAGCAGGGCCACGCGGGGCTCGATGCCCAGACGCCACACGAACCGGGCCGTGGCCGAGGCGATCTCGGCGAGCGTCTCGTCGTCCGGATCGATGTTGACCGTGCAATCGGCGAAGAACAGGGTCTGCTGCGGGAATACCAGCATGTAGATGCCGCTCACGTGACGCCGTCCCTCCTCGGCGCCGATCACCTCCAGCGCGGGGCGCATGGCGTCGGGATAGTACATCTCCACCCCGGCCACCATCGCGACCAACCCGACGATGACCATCAGCGGC
>JAKFET010000129.1:0-2062 GCA_036675575.1 Acidimicrobiaceae bacterium | reverse complement strand
CACACGGCGGTGATCGGGGTCGAGCCGCGCGACGACAACGATTTCCAGCTGTCGATCGCCGCCGGCGAGCGGCTGACCCATGCGCCGGCCCGGGGCGGCATCTGCGACGCCCTGATGACCGACCGGCCCGGCGAGCTGACCTTCCCGATCAATCGCCGCGTCGACCGGGTCGAGACCGTGTCGGACGCCGAGGTCGCGGCGGCGGTGCGCTACGCCTTCCGCGTGCTGAAACTGGTGGTCGAGCCCGGCGGGGCCGTGTCGCTGGCCGCCCTGCTGGCCGGCAAGATCGAGGCCCGCGACCGCACCACCGCCATCGTTTTGTCCGGGGGCAACGTCGACCCGGCCCTGTTCGCGTCCATCATCGAAGACCGTTTCACCCCGACCGCCTGAGGAGACCTCATGAGCCGCACCGAACGCAAGGGAACGCCCACCCCCGTCGCCGACCTGCCCGGGCTGGTGGGGCACGAGATCGGCGTCAGCCGCTGGATCACCGTGGACCAGGCCCGCATCGACGCCTTCGCCGAGGTCACCGAGGACCGGCAGTTCATCCACATCGACCCGGAGGCGGCCAAGGCCACCCCTTTCGGCGGCACCATCGCCCACGGCTTCCTGACTCTGTCGCTGCTCTCGGCCATGACCTACGACGCCGTGCCGCCGCTGGAGGGGGTGGTGATGGGCGTCAACTACGGCTTCGACAAGATTCGCTTCCTCGCCCCGGTCCGGGCCGGCTCCAGCGTCCGCGGACGCTTCAAACTGCTCTCGGTCGAGGACAAGGGCGGCGGCCGCTGGCTGCTCAAGCACGAGGTCACGGTCGAGATCGACGGGGCGGACAAGCCGGCGTTGATCGCGGAATGGCTGGGGATGCAGGTGGTGGGCTAGCCCCCGCCGATCCCTTCGACCACCCGCCCCGAACCCTCGCAGGTCGGGCAGGGCCGGTCGCCGACCAGACCCGTGCCGTTGCAGCCGGGACAGAGGGTCTCGCCGGTTGCGGGGGTGTCCGGCCCGGCCTCGTCGCCGGACGCCGGGGTGATGGGGACCTCGGTCATACGCGGGTAACGCGCGGACGAGGTCGGGGGTTCACCCCTCGCCCAGACACCTCAGCGCCACTTCAAGGTTTCGCAGCCCGTCCTCGCCGGTCACCGCCGGCGGCTCGCCCGTGCGGATCGCGTGGGCGAAGGCTTCCAGCTCCTTCTTCAGTGGCTCGGCGGGCCAGCTGTTGACGGCGCGGGTCTGGTAGGAGCCGTCGGCCTGCTGGCCGAAATATTCGGTCACCTGACGGGTGATCAGGTCGGCCACCACGAATTTGTTGCGCGTCGCCACCTGCAGGGTGCGGACCTTGTAGGGGGTGACCCAGTTGGTGGTGATGTGGGCGATGACCCCGTTCTCCAGCCGGAACTGCAGCAGGGCGGTGTCCTCGCGCTCGGCGCGGGTGCGGGCCAGCTGGGGCTGGACCTCGGCGATCTCGCTGTCGGTCAGATGGCGGATGATGTCGATGTCGTGCACCGCCAGGTCGATGACCACCCCGACCTCGCCCATGCGCGGCGGGAAGGGACCGACGCGGGTGATCTGGATCGAGATGATGTCGTCGCCGTCGATGGCCCGCTTGACCGCGTCCACGGCCGGATTGAAGCGCTCGACCTGGCCGACCATCAGCACGCGGTTGTTGGCCCTGGCGGCGTCGATCAGGCGCTGGGCGTCGGCCACGGTGGCGGCGATCGGCTTTTCGACCAGCACATGGACCCCGGCCTCCAGCAGGGCGACGCCGAGGTCGGCGTGGTGCCGGTTGGGCGTCGCCACCACGGCGGCGTCGAGGCCCGAGGCGACGAAGTCCGCGGCCGTGGTGAAGGCCGCGGCGTCATAGAGGCCGGCGACCCCCTCGGCCGTCGCCGCGTCCGGATCAAACACGGCGGTCAGCTGGAAGTCGCGGATGTCGGTCAGGACGCGGGCGTGGTTGCGGCCCATGACGCCGGCGCCGGCGACGCCGGCCTTGAGCGGGGGAAGCATGGAATGCGGCATGCGGTTCAGGCCCTGAAGCTGGCGACGGCGGCGATGATGCGGTCCT
>JAKFET010000139.1:0-14351 GCA_036675575.1 Acidimicrobiaceae bacterium | reverse complement strand
TCATCGGTACCACTCCGTACCACTGGGTCCGTGTGATGTCGTCGGGTAGTGGTACCACAGTGGTACGGGCATCGATCCGCTCCCCAAAACGAAATCTGCTGGCCAGTGGGCTTCCTTGCGGAAACCCTATCTGACCAGCAGTTTCGTTGGCGGAGGGAGAGGGATTCGAACCCTCGGAGACCCGAAAGCCTCAACGGTTTTCGAGACCGTCCCATTCGTCCGCTCTGGCATCCCTCCTGGGAGTCCGGAGGGTAGCGAACCGCCCGGCGCCCCTCCCAAGGGGTCAGCGGCGGTCGACGAAGAACCGGGCCAGCAGCCCGCCGCACTCCTCGGCCCGCACGCCCGCCCGGACCTCCAGCTCGTGGGGGAGCCGGGGGTCGGCGCCCAGGTTGTACAGCGAGCCGAGGGCACCGGCCTTGGGGTCCGGCGCGCCGAACACGACCCGGGCCACCCGAGCGGCGAGGAGGGCGCCGGCGCACATCGGGCAGGGCTCGAGGGTGACGACCACCTGCGCGTCCGGCAGCCGCCACGAACCGGCGGACGCGCAGGCGTCCCGGAGGGCGAGCAGCTCGGCGTGGGCTGTGGGGTCGTGGTCGGCCTGGCGGCGGTTGCGGCCCCGGGCGACGACCTCGCCGCCGACGACCACGACCGCGCCCACGGGCACCTCGCCGGCCTCGCCGGCCAGGCGGGCCTCCTCGAGCGCCAGCGCCATCAGCTCGTCGTCGGAGGGGGTGGTGGGCACGGGCCGACCGTACCGCCGGCGATCGGCCAGCCCAGGCCCGCGTCGGACATCGCGGTGCGGACCTGCTCGACGAGGGCATCGGGCGAGCCGGCGCAGGCCGCGAGGTCGTCGGGGCGGAGCAGGACCACGCAGGAGCCGTCGTCCAGGTGCGCGGTCACGATCGGGACGGTGCCGGCGGCAGCGCCGCGGACGGCTGCGGGCTGGTCGTCGCGGTGGAACGTCTCGAACGGCACGGGCAGGGCGTCGCGGACCTGGCGCCAGTCGGCGCGCTCGCGGACGCGGCCGTGGGTGATGTCGCACAGGTCGCAGTGGGCCCGACCGACCCGCGCGCGCAGGAAGTACGACAGCTCGCCGAGGACGGTGCCGTCGGCGTCGTAGACCCCGATCAGCCGGGTGACGGTGCGATCCACGGGGTCAGCATGGCCGCCGCCGGCGACGTCCGGGCCGCGGCCACGGAGGAAGGTCGGACCTCGCCGTCGAAGGAGTGCGGCACGGGCGTCGGTGGCGTGCCGGGCGGTGCTGGGGCCGTCCAGCACTCGCCGACGGCGGGCGGGTCGAACGCGACGGTGGCCCGGTCGAGGCCGGGCCACCACCGCTTCTCGGCGGAGGGAGAGGGATTCGAACCCTCGGTGAGTTTCCCCACACACGATTTCCAATCGTGCCGATTCGGCCGCTCTCGCACCCCTCCATCGGGACCGGAGACGATACAGTGTCCCGGCGCCTGCTCCGAAGGTGGCGGCTGGGTCCTGTGCGATTGTGACCCGTGAACCGAGTCAGGGCCGGAAGGCAGCAGCTCTCAGCGGTGCTCGCGATGCGCCGCAGATCGCCTGGCCGTCACCTTGGGAGCATGCGAACGCCGGTCGCCGGGCGAGCTCGGTCCGTCGACGGATGCTCCGCATCCGTCCGCCGAGGCGGCGGATAGGGTCGGCTGCGCATGGCGTACCAGTCCCTCTACCGGCGCTACCGGTCGCAGACCTTCGAGCAGGTGCTGGGCCAGGACCACGTCACCCGGGCGCTGCGCAACGCCGTGCGCGAGGGACGCGTCGCCCAGGGCTACCTGTTCTCCGGCCCGCGCGGCACGGGCAAGACCTCCACGGCCCGCATCCTGGCCAAGGTCCTGAACTGCGAGAACCCCGTCGACGGCGAGTGCGACACCACCTGCGCCAACTGCAAGGCCGTGGAGGAGGGCCGCTACGTCGACTGGCTCCAGGAGCTCGACGCCGCGTCCAACAACGGTGTGGACGCCATGCGCGACCTGCTCGGTCGGGTGTCGATGGGCACCAGCGGCAATCGCAAGGTGTACGTGCTCGACGAGGTCCACATGCTCTCCACGGCGGCGTCGAACGCGCTCCTGAAGACGCTCGAGGAGCCGCCCGAGCACGTGGTCTTCGTGCTGGCCACGACCGAGCCGGAGAAGGTGCTCCCCACCATCCGGTCCCGCACCCAGCACTTCGAGTTCAACCTGCTGCCCGCGGACGTGCTCGCCGCCCACGTCCGCCACGTCATCGCCGACGCCGGCCTCGAGCTCGACGACGACGTCGTCGACCACGTCGTGCAGGCGGGGCGAGGATCGGCCCGGGACACCCTCTCCGCGCTCGACCAGGTCGCGGCCGCCGGCGGGGTGGCCGAGGCCGACTCCTCGGTCGACGACCTCGTCGACGCCCTCGGTCGACGCGACGCCGGCGGGGCACTGGTGGCGGTCGACGCCGCCGTCCGCACCGGACGGGATCCCCGGGTCCTGGCCGAGCAGGTGATCGACTCGCTGCGCCACGCCTTCCTGGTCGCCATGGGGGCACCCGCCGGCGGCCTCACCGACCGGGCCACGGCCCGCGCCGCCACGGTCAGCCAGGCGCTCGGGCCGGCCACGCTCACGAGGGCGCTGGAGGCGGTCGGCACGGCGGTGGTCGAGATGCGCCACGCGCCGGACCCCCGCATCCCCCTCGAGGTCGCCCTCGTCCAGATCGCCCGACCCGAGGCGGCCGGCGACCTCGACGCACTGGTCCGCCGGATCGAGCAGCTCGAACGGGCCGTGGCCACCGGACAGCCGCCGGCTGCCGCACCAAGCGCGCAGGCTGCCCCGCCGTCGTCGTCGCCACCGCCGTCGCCGGAGACGGGCGCCGTCGCGGCGGCCACGCGCGTGGAGTCCACCATCGCCGCCACCCCGACCGGGCCGGCCACACCGCCGCGAGGCGCGGAGGCGGCCCGGGCCCGGCTGGCCCAGCACGACGCCACGGCGACCGAGGCGCCGGAGCCGGCGTCGGCCCCGCCGCCCGCGTCCCGTCCCACGCTGGGCGGCGTCAAGCGGGCCCGCCAGGAGGAGACGGCGGCTCCCCGCCCGGCACCCACACCGGCCCCGGAGCCCGCTCCGGCACCCGCGCCCGTGGCGCCCGCCGAGCCGGATGCGCCGGTGGGGTCGGCCGAGGGGATCCCGAGCCTGGGCGAGCTCACCGCCGCCTGGGACGACGTGCTCGGCGCCCTGAAGGGCCGGGCGAAGGCGCTCTACAAGATGGGACGGCTCATCGAGGGCGACGAGCGCACGGCTCGCTTCGCGGTGCCGAACGAACCGAGCCTGAAGAACTGCTCCGAGAAGCTCGACGAGGTCCTCGAGGCCCTGGCCGCCCGCTTCGGCCGCCCGATCCCGTTGGCCCTCGTGGTCGACGGCGACGCCGCCACCGCCCCCCGGCCGGCGAGCGCCGCCCCCGATGCGCCCGGCGACGACCTCGACGACGAGGTCGACCTCGACGAGCTCACCGACGCACCCGACCCCGACACGGGCGGACTCGCCCAGCTGAAGGACGCCTTCCCCGGCGCCGAGCTCCTGGAGGACCGATGAGCGACCAGAACCCCGACGTGGCCGGCGAGCACGGCCTGCCCGACATCGGCGGCCTCCTCGGCGGCCTCGGTGGTGGCGGCGCCGGCCTCGGCGACCTGTTCGCCCAGGCCCAGGCGGCGATGAGCGCCACGCAGGCGGCGTCCTCCCAGGAGGTCGAGGGCAGCGCGGGCGGCGGGATGGTGCGCATCGAGGCCACCGCAGGCGGTGAGGCCCTCGCCGTGCACATCGACCCGTCGGTGGTCGATCCCGACGACGTCGAGGGCCTCGAGGACCTGGTCCTGGCCGCGCTGCGCGACGTGCAGGCCCAGGCGGCCCGGGTCCACGCCGAGGCCATGGGTGGCTTCGACCCCTCGGCCATGCTCGGCGGCCTCCTCGGCGGCGGTCCCGACGACGCCGACGACGACGAGGCCTGACTGCGGGTGCACGCCGACGCGGTCCAGAACCTGATCGACCAGCTGGGTCGGCTCCCCGGCGTCGGTCCCAAGTCGGCGCAGCGCATCGCCTACCACCTGCTGAAGGTCCCGAAGGAGGACGCGCTGGCCCTCGCGTCGGCCGTGGTCACAGCCAAGGAGCGGGTCCGCTTCTGCGAGGTCTGCCACAACCTGTCGGAGGCGCCGCGCTGCCAGATCTGCGCCGATGTGCGCCGCGACGTCACCCAGGTGTGCGTCGTCGAGGAGCCGCGGGACATCGTCTCGGTGGAGCGCACCGGCGGCTTCCGCGGCCGCTACCACGTGCTCGGCGGGGCCATCAACCCGATGGAGGGCATCGGCCCCGACCAGCTGAAGGTGCGCGAGCTGCTCGCCCGCATCGACACCGATCACGTCGTCGAGGTGATCCTGTGCACCAACCCGAACCTCGAGGGTGACACCACGGCCATGTACCTGGCCCGGCTGCTGAAGCCGCTCGGCGTGCGGGTCACCCGCATCGCCAGCGGCCTGCCGGTGGGCGGCGACCTCGAGTACGCGGACGAGCTCACGCTCGGCCGGGCCCTCGAGGGCCGGCGCGACGTCGACGCCTGAGCGGCGCCGGCGGCGGGACCCCGGACGCGACACCGGCCCGATCGGGGACCGGGCCGGTGCGGGAGTTCCAACCCGGGCATCGAACGCTGGGCGGAGGCGGGCGGGCGGTGCGAACCGTCCAGAACCCGATGCCCGGGGAGGTGGTGTGGTCGCGGACCGGGCGGACCCGATCGATGCGACGTTGCGTTCACATTACAACCGTCATCCCACCGTGACAAGCGTTTGTCCGGATTGCCGGAGAAGAGTCCCTGTGGATGTCAGATCCGTGTCGAGCAGGTGTCAGTCGGCGAGGGCCGCCGCCGGTGCGGCCACGGCCTCGGAGGTCCCGCCGTCCGCCGCCGGGGGGCCGAGGCGCAGGAACGTGTAGCCGAGGATGCCGGCGACCAGGCTGCCGCCGAGGATGCCGATCTTGGCCGAGTCGGTGGTGAGGCTGCCCGGGTCGTAGGCCAGCCCGGCGATGAACAGAGCGACCGTGAACCCGACGCCGGCGGTCATGGCCAGGCCGAGCACCGTGCGGCGGGTGACGCCCTCGGGCAGCGTGCCGATCCCGAGCTTCTGGCCGAGGAGCGTGAAGCTGAAGACGCCGACGGTCTTGCCCACCACCAGGCCGGCCACGATGCCGAGGACCACCCGGTTCGAGGTGATGCCGTCGAGGGCCTCGTCGGAGAGGCGCACGCCGGCGTTGGCGAAGGCGAAGAGCGGGACGATGAGGAACGCGACCCAGAGGTGCAGCTTGCCCTCGAGCCGGTCCAGCGGAGACTGGGTCTCGGCGACCAGGCGCTCCATCTCCGCCAGCCGGGCGCTGGCCTCGTCGTAGCCCTCGTCGTACTCCGGGCGCCCCCGGGACGCCTCGAGGTCCTCCTCGATGGCCTCCAGCGCGACGCCGCTCCCGAGCAGCGAGGACATGTCCTCGCTGAAGTGGTCGGGGTTGTAGAAGGGCCACGCCGGGGTGAGCAGGCCGAGGATCACCCCGGCGAGCGTGGCGTGGACGCCGGTCTCGTGGAAGGCGAACCAGGCGAACAGGGCGAGCGCGACGTACACGGGCATGGCCCGGACGTGGCGGCGCTTGCAGATCTCGGCCACGGCGAGCGTGGCTGCGGCGATGGCGAACCAGCCGAGGCTCATGTCCGACGTGTAGAAGAGCGCGATCACGACGATGGCGCCGATGTCGTCGGCGATCGCCAGGGTGAGCAGGAACACCTTCGCCGCTGCCGGGACCCGGTTGCCGACCAGGCTCACGACGGCGACGGCGAAGGCGATGTCGGTGGCCATGGGGACGCCCCAGCCGTCGAAGCCCGCGCCGCCGGCGTTCAGGAGCATGAAGATCCCCGCCGGGAAGAGCATCCCGCCGAGGGCAGCGATGGCCGGCAGGGCTGCCTTCTTCGGGTCGCGCAGCTCGCCGTGCACCAGCTCGCGCTTGATCTCGAGGCCGACGACGAAGAAGAAGATCGCCATCAGGGCGTCGTTGACCCACTCGACGAGCGTCAGGTCGAGGTGGGCGAGCCCGCCGAGGTGGATCGACAGGTCGGTCTCCCACAGCGTCTCCTGGGCGTGGTACCAGGGCGAGTTGGCCCAGATGAGGGCGGCGACGGCGGCGGCCAGCATGAAGACGGCACCGCCTGCCTCCGCGTGCATGAAGCGCTGGAAGGGCCGCACGAGCTGGCGGGGCACGAAGGTGTCCTGCTCGCTCCACGTGGGGCGGCGCATGGTGGTGAGACGGCGTTCGGCCATGGTCTGTTCCTCGGGGGCACGGGCGCCCGACGGTCCGGCAGCGGCGAGCTGCTCAGGCCGGCGGGGCGGGGGGTCGCTTGAGGGTCATCGAGACGATCGTCCCGTCGCCGGCTGGCTCGAAGGTGACGTCGTCCGTGAGGACCTTGATCAGGGGGATGCCGAGTCCGGACTCGTGGTTGAGCCGGGTCGGGTCGGTGGGTTCGGGCAGGCGGGCGAGGGCGTCGGGGTCGAAGCCGGGTCCCCGGTCGCGGATCTCGACGCGGAAGCGGTCCTCCTCGAGGTGGCAGGAGATGACCACCGGCTCGTCGGCGGCCTCGGGTCGGTGGGCCTTGATGGCGTTGCTGCAGGCCTCGGTGACGGCGAGGCGCAGGTCGTCCAGGCGGGAGTCGGGGAGGGGCGGGTCGATGGCCGCTGCGGTGGCGACGACGAGGCGCACGACGGCGAGGTAGTCCAGGCGAGGGGGGATCTCGAGGACGATCTCGGCCATCGGGATCGCCTACTGCGCCCCGGCCGCGACCGCGTCGTCGACGGTCGCGGCGATGGTGAAGACCTCGTGCAGGCCGGTGGCCTCGAAGACCTTCAGGAGCCGGGCGTTGGTGCAGACCAGGCGCAGGTCGCCGTCCTGCGTGCGGGCCTGGCGGACACCGCCCACCAGGACCCCGAGCCCGGTGGAGTCGATGAAGTCGACGTCCTCGAGGTCGACGACGATGCGCCGGGCGCCGCCGGCGATCAGCTCGGTGAGGCGGTCGCGCAGGACCGGCGCCGTGGCGACGTCGATCTCGCCCGAGGCCGCGACGACCTGCCACCCGTCGACGTCGGCGTCAGCGATCTCCAGCTCCATGCAACGGGGCACGCTACCGGGCGGCACCGGAGCACCTGCAGCCCGTCGGATCACAGCCGTGGAACTACAGCCCTGTCGTGCTGTCGGGGTGCGGGCGTACGCTCTCGGGGTGGCCGGCGATCGCACGGATCCCTGCGACCTCGAGTCGCTCGTGCGCCGCCGCGCCGACCAGCTGCTGGACCGCGACGGCGCCCACCTCGCCGACGCCCAGCGCCTCGTCCACGTCGAGCGGATCCCCGCGGTGCAGGCGCGCCACGCCGACCTCGCCCAGCCGCTGCCTCCCGAGGTCGCCCGCCGCCTCGGGGTCGACCGGCTGTACACCCACCAGGCCGAGGCCCTCGACCTCGTGCGGGCCGGCCGCTCCGTGGTCACGGCCACGAGCACGTCGTCGGGCAAGTCGCTCGTCTACCAGGCCGCCATCGGCGAGGCCGCGCTGGCACCGGTCCGCCCCGGCACGGCGCTGTGCCTGTTCCCCACGAAGGCCCTGGCCCAGGACCAGCTCCGGTCCCTCGCCGCCCTCGACCTGCCCGGCGTGCAGGCGGTCACCTACGACGGGGACACGGGCCGCAGCGAGCGCAGCGACGCCCGCCGGAACGCGTCGGTCCTGCTCACCAACCCCGAGATGCTGCACTGCGGGATCCTCCCGCACCACGCCGGCTGGATGCGGTTCCTGTCCCGGCTCCGCTACGTCGTGGTCGACGAGCTGCACCTCTTCCGCGGCATCTTCGGGTCCCACGTCGCCCACGTGCTGCGGCGCCTCCGGCGCCTCGCCGCCCACTACGGCGCCGACCCCGTCTTCATCTGCTCCTCGGCCACCATCGGCCGGCCCGCCGCCCTCGCCTCGGCCCTCACGGGCGTCGACGTCACGGCGGTCACCGACGACGGCTCGCCCTCGGGCGAGCGGGTGGTGGCCATCTGGAACCCGCCGGTGCTCGACGACGAGACGGGCCAGCGGGCGTCGACCCACGGCGAGGCCGCCGGCCTTGTGGCCGACCTGGTCCGTGCCGAGCGCCGCACGATCGGGTTCTGCCCCAGCCGCCGCTCCACCGAGCTGGTCGCCGACCGGGTGCGCCGCCAGCTCCCAGCGTCGCGGCGGACGAGGGTGGCGGCCTACCGGGGCGGCTTCCTCGCCGAGGAGCGGCACCAGATCGAGGCCGCGCTGGCCGAGGGAGCGCTGGACGCCGTGGTGGCCACGTCCGCCCTCGAGCTCGGCATCGACCTCGAGGGCCTCGACGCGTGCGTGCTCGACGGCTTCCCCGGCACCGTCGCCTCCCTGTGGCAGCGGGTCGGGCGGGCCGGCCGCCGCCAGCAGGAGTCGCTCGCCGTGCTGGTGTGCGGCGCCGATCAGCTCGACCAGTGGATCGCCGCCCACCCCACCGAGCTGTTCGCCCGCCCGCCCGAGCCGGCCGTGATCAACCCGGCCAACCCCTTCGTCGCCGATCCGCACCTCCGCTGCGCCGCCTTCGAGCTGCCCCTCACCCACGACGACGCCACGTACTGGCCCGGTCTGCTCGACGAGGGCGTGTGCCGGCTCGCCTCCGAGGGCGAGATCCTGGTCCGGGCGCCCGGGGCGGGCACTGCCGGCGGTCGCGGTCGCCGGCGCCGGGTCTCGCCCGACTCGCCCGTCGCCGTGTGGACGGGCGGTGGGTGGCCGGTCGACGGCGTCGGCCTGCGCTCGGGGTCGTCGGGCCAGGTGAAGATCGTCCAGCCCGACGGAACCCCGGTCGGCACCGTCGACCGCGGTCGCGCCGGCGAGGTCGTCCACGAGGGGGCGGTCTACGTGCACGCCGGCCGGCACCACCGGGTCGTGGAGCTCGACCTCGAGCAGGGCCGTGCGTTGGTCGTCCCCGACGACGGCGCCACCTGGACCACGGCCATCACCCGCATGGACCTGCGCATCCTCGGCGAGGACCGGTCCCGGGAGATCGGGCCGGTCCACCTCGCCCTCGGGCCCATCTGCGTCACGACCCGGGTCACGGGCTACGAGCGACGGGACGCCGGCAGCGGCGAGCGCCTGGAGCGGGTCGGCCTCGACCTGCCACCGACGACGCTGGAGACGAGGGGCGTCTGGCAGGTCGTGCCCGAGGCCGTGCTGGCGGGGCTCGGCCTCGTGCCCGACGCCTGGCCCGGGGTGCTGCACGCCGCCGAGCACGCCGCCATCGGCGTGCTGCCGCTGTTCGCCATCTGCGACCGGTGGGACGTCGGCGGGGTGTCCACCGCCCGCCATGCCGACACCGGTGCGCCCACCATCGTCATCTACGACGGCTACCCCGGCGGGGCCGGCATCGCCGAGCTCGGCTTCGAGGTCGCCGAGCGGCACCTCGCGGCCACGGCCCAGGTCATCGCCGCCTGCGCCTGCCGGTCGGGGTGCCCCTCGTGCGTGCAGTCGCCGAAGTGCGGCAACGGCAACGAGCCCCTGGACAAGGCCGGCGCGCTCCGCCTGCTCACGGTGCTCACCGGCATCGATCCGACGGCGTCGGGCCGTCCCGCTACAGCTGCTTCGCGAGCCGGTTGAGGTAGAGGATGTGCCCGGCCCAGCCCAGCATCACGAGGGCGCCGGCGGCCGGGACCGCGAGGCCCATGCCGTCGGCCTCGTCCTGCACGATCGACTGGCCGGCCAGCGGCTCGTCGCCTGCGGGGAGCTGCTCGGTGCCGCCGTCGGCGCCGTAGTCGAGGGTGTCCTCGAAGCCGGTGTCCAGGGTCGTGGGCGTGGTGGCGCGGCCGGCGGTGCCGGCCCGGGGCAGCGATCGCCGCCCGGACGACCGGGACGCGGCGCTGCGGGTCGACTTGGTGCCGGGCCGGTTCGCCGTGACCTTCGGCTCGCCCTCGACGTCCACGGTGTCGGTCTCCGTGTCGATCACGCTGGAGCGCACGTCACCCTCGGCGCCGGCCCGGACGGCGCGCACGCGGTAGGTGTAGGAGCCGGCGGGGGCGTCGGCCAGGACGTCGACGAACTCGGGCGCGTCGTCGAGGTCGACGGTGGCGACGTCGACGAAGGTCGAGCCGTCGGAGCCGCTCCGCTCGAGCACGTACCCCAGGGCGTCGGGAGCCAGCTCCTCGGCGTCGAGCGGCTGGAACGTGGCGGTCACCGTGCGGGCCGCGCTGTCGACCGTGACGCCGAGCCCGGTGACGGCCGGCGGCTTGACGGCGAGCACGAAGGACTGCTCGAGCACGTGCGGAGGGGCGTCGGGGTCCTCCAGCCGACCCTCGGCCTGGACCAGGTACCGGCCGTTGCAGGGGATCGCCACGTCCTCGACGAGGAACGCGTGCTCGGCCGTGAGGCCCTCGGGCTGGGGGTCGCGCCGGAAGGCCACCGGCTCGGGGAGCGAGCAGCCCTCGCCGGGCGAGCGCTCGTCGGCGGGGTCGTCGACGACCCGGACCTCGACGTCGCGGATGTAGTCGGCGGGTCCGGTCTTCTCGTAGCGCAGCGTGCCGGCGATGGCGAAGCGCTCGCGCTCGATCGTGGCATCGGGCTCGTCGAAGGGGTCCTCGAAGCGCGACGCTCCCCACGACCCCGGCGGGTGCTGCTCCGGCGCCTCGCTGGTGGGCGGCTGGGTCGGGTCGGGCGCGGTCGACGGCGGCGGGACCTCGTCGGTCTGGGCCAGCGCGGCGGGCGCCAGGAGCACCGCCGCGAGGAGGCCGGCCGAGAGCGCGCCGAGCAGGCGGGCGGGCCCCCCGTGATCAGGCATCGAAGGCCTCGGCGCTGACCATGGTGGCCGTCAGGATCAGCCGCTGGCGCGCCGAGCCCTTCGGATGGCACGTCGTGAGCGTGAGCCGGGCCTCGCCGGGGGTGTTGTCGACGACGCCCACATCGGTGGGCACCGTGATCCAGCTGCGCTCGACCTCGTAGGTGCAGGACCCGATGGGCGTCTCGAGCGTGATGCGGTCGCCCGGCTCGAGCACGTCGAGGGCGTGGAACGGCTTGCCGTAGGTGGTGCGGTGCCCGGCGATGCCCACGTTGCCGACCTCGCAGGGCAGGGGCGTGCTCGGGTAGTGGCCGGCACCGGCGCGCAGGGCGCTCGCCGTGGTCCCCTCGACCACGATCGTGTCGACGCCGATCCGCGGGATCGTGATGCGGGTGAGGCTGTCGCCTTCGGCGACGGCCCGGTTGACGTAGGCGTCGCGGATGTCGGGGCTGGCGAGCTGGCGGTCCAGCTGGGACTGCAGCCGGTCCTGGTACATGTTCGTGTAGAAGGGGTAGCCCATCATCCCGGCGGCGCCGAGCAGCAGGGCGACCGAGAGCAGGGAGAGGGCCGCCCGGGCGGCCTTGCGCCGCTTGAGGGCGAGCACGATGCGCTCGACGGCGTTCTCCGGCGGCCGCGTGGCGGGGGCGACCCCCATCGGGACCGGGGCGGGTGCCGGTCGCGTCCGCTCCTCGGCTCGTTGGATCCGCAGGGTCAGCAGGACGCTGCCGGTGCCGATCCCGAGGATGAGCGCGATGGCGGCGAGGGTGAGCATGTCGGTCGGGAAACCCTATCCAGGGGATCCCCGGCCGGCGCCGCTGGAGCGGCGCCGGCGGGGTGCGTCAGCGTGGGGTGTGTCGGGTGGTGCCGGGCGGCTCAGGAGCCGGATCCGGAGCGGCGCAGGAGCGCCAGGCCGAGGCCGGCCACGCCGATGACGCCGGCCAGGGCGAGCGTGCCGGTGTCGTCGGAGCCGGTGGTCGGCAGCGTGGGCTGGTTCGGGGCGGCGGTGATCACCGGCGGCGCAGCGCCACCGGCGACCGAGGTGCAGCCGGCGAGCTCGAGCTCGATGCCGCCCTGCAGGGCCTCGCCGTTGAGCAGGTCGAGGCTCACGGCGTTGGCGGTGGCGAAGGTGGTGCCGTCCTCGTTGGTGCCGCTCTCGCCGTCGGCGACCCGGATGAACGACGAGCCGAGCGGCTCGGGCAGGGGGATCTCCACGGTCTGGCCGACCGGGACGGTGACGGGCTCCTCGAGGAGGGTCGGCGCCTCGACGGTGACGAGCGCCGGGCTGACCGTGGGCGTGGCGGTGCCGCTGGCACGGTCGACGGCGACGTCGGTGCCGGCCTGGCCGACGATGACCGAGATCAGCGGCGGGGCGTCGAGGATGCTGAGCACGTCGACCCGGGCGCCCTCGGACACGCACGAGGTGGTGACCGTGGCGGCGTCGGCGGTGGTGGTGGAGGCCGTGTCGCCGAGGGTCACGGTGGCGAGGTCGGCGCCGGCGAAGAGGCGGTCGAACAGCTCGCCGAGGGTGTCCTCGAGGCCGAGGCCCGTGCCCTCGTCGATGGGGCCGAGCACCGGCTCGAGGCCGGTGAGGAGCTGGTCGACGCCGTCCTCGACGGGGGCCACGACCTCGGAGAGCGGCGTCTCGAGGATCGGGGCCACGGGGTTGACGACGATGGTGCCGACCCGGCCGGTGGCGGCCGCGGTGGAGGTCTCGCCGATGGTGACCTGGGAGGAGCTGCAGGCCAGCTCGATGAGGAGGCCGGGGATCTGGTCGATCGGGCCCTCGCAGGTCTCGTCGGCCGAGCCGGGCTCGGTCTCGGAGGCGGACGTGGCGCCGGCCTCGAAGGCCGGCGTGGCGACGCCGGAGCCCTGGGCGGTCCCGGTGCCGGGCGCGAGCTCGGCGAGGGTGCTGCCGAGCGTGAGCGCCTGTCCGAAGACGGAGAGGTTCAGCGCCTCGCCCGACGAGGACCCGGTGTAGGCCGGCCCGTCGGTCTGGGCGCCCGCACCCGGCACGAAGGCCAGGCTCGTGGCGGCCGCACCGAGTGCGGCGACCCCCATCATCCGTCGAACGTTCATCACGACCTCCACGCCGGACGCGACCCGCGCGTCGTCAGTCTTGCCTCGGGTCCGGGTTCGGACCTACCAGTGTTCGCCCCGGAGCGCAGGAAGTCCTGCACTCGAACCGCCGGCAGTCTGGCGCACGGGGCTCGGCGGCGCGCGCTCGGAGGGAGGGGATCGGCTCACCCCTCCTCGAGCATCGTGACCGCCGATGTGAGCTCGGGATCGGGTACGAGGCCACCGACCATAGGCAGGCCGGTGACGGCGCGGTAGCGGACCTCGACCGTGACCCGGCCACCGCCCCGCCGCAGGCGGACGTCGAGGCGGTCGGGGGCGAGCGCGGTGGTGGAGGCGAGGGCGCCCGCCTCGGCTGCCCGCCGGGACGGATCGACCGCCGCGGACCGGGCTGCCTCCCGAGCGGCGTGGGCGACGAGCACGGCGTCGCGGCCGACGAGGGCGAGCTGGAGGACGAGCAGCACGCCGATGCACACGACGGGCAACCCCAGGGCGAGCTCGACGGTGGCCTGGCCGCGGTGACGAGCACCGCGACCAGGCCGGGTCGAGCGGATCGGCCCGGTCACACCTTCCCGATGACCGTGTCGAGCACGGCGTCGAACAGCTTCCCGATGCGGCTGGTCTTGCCCGCCCAGGCCAGGAAGACGATGGCGACGGTGGCGGCGCCGAGCAGCACGAGGGCGTACTCGGCGGTGGACTGGCCGCGCTCGCGGCCGCCCGACGCCCGGCGGAGCAGGCCGGCGGCCTGCGAGGTGAGGACGCCGACGGCGCCGGCGACGTGCAGCAGCGGCACGAGCAGGGTGGGATGCATGAGGACTCCTGGTGTTCAGGGACCGAGGGAGGCCGGAGCCTCGAGGTGACCCCCACCGAGGGAGTCGAACGTGCCCGCCACGAGCGGTGCGACCGTGAGCAGGCCGAAGGCCGGCAGCGTGCACAGGACGAGCGGGAAGAGCAGCAGGACGGGGAGCTTGCGGGCCCGGGTCTCGGCGGCCCGGCGCCGTGCGGCGCGGGACTCGGTGCCGACCCGCTCGAGTGCCGGGAGCACCGGGGTGCCGTAGCGGAGGTGGTCGGCGAGGGCGTGCACCAGCGGCCGGGCCGGGCTGCCCCAGTGCTCGGCGAGGCGGGCGACGGCCTCGTCGGCGGGGCGGCCGTGCGCCACCGCCTCGGCCACGGCAGCGAGGTCGGGACGCAGGGTGGCGGGCGCGACGGGAGCCACGACGGGGAGCGCGGCGGGGACCGACAGGCCGGCGCCGACGGCCAGGGTGAGCAGGTCGACGACGTCGGGCAGGTCCCTCGCCACGTCGGCCTCGGCGAGCCCGGCGGACGACCGCGCCCGCCGCCACCGGGCGCGCACGGCAGACGCGGCGCCCAGCGCCACCGCAGGCTCGGGACCCGCGACCACGACGACGGCCAGGGTCAGGCGGCG
>JAKFET010000095.1:0-2067 GCA_036675575.1 Acidimicrobiaceae bacterium | reverse complement strand
CAGGTCGTCGGGCTGGAAGCACGGCCGGCCAACCTCGAGGGAGCCGGCGCCGTCGTACTGCGGGACCTGGTGCGGCAGGCACTCCGGATGCGGCCCGACCGGCTCGTGGTCGGTGAGGTGCGCGATGCCGCCGTGGTCGACCTGCTGGCTGCGATGAACACCGGTCACGAGGGCGGCAGCGGCACCCTGCACGCGAACTCCGCGGCGGACGTGCCGGCGCGCGTCGAGGCCCTCGCCCTCACGGCCGGTCTCGGCCGGGCGGCGGCGCACAGCCAGTTCGCCTCGGCCGTCGACCTGATCCTCCACGTGGTTCGCGATCGCGCCAGTGGCCGGCGCCGACTGGGCCAGATCGCGGTCCTGGTGCGGGATCCGGACGGTTGGGTCCGGACGGAGCCCGCCGTGACCTTCGCCGACGACGGCACCCTCACGTCCGGTCCGGGCTCACGTCGGCTGCTGGACCTGCTCGATCGGCGGTCCCCGCGGTGAGCGCCCTGGTCGCTGTCGTGAGTACGACGCTCGCGGTCGCCCTCCTGCTGGCGGGCCTGCCGTCCACGACCGTCGAGAGTGGCGCGTCGCGAGGTGCACCGCGCTGGGTGGCCGGTGGCGTGGTGGCGCTGGGGGCGGTCGCGCTGCTGGCCGGATCGGCACGCCTGCTGGTGATCACGGCCGTGGCGGCCGGGGTCGCCTGGGGACTGGCCCGGCTCGTGGTCGGCCGCCGCCGCGAACGCCTCGCCGCGGCCACCCGGTCGCGGGTGATCGAGCTCTGCGACGCCGTCCAGGCCGAGCTCGCCGCCGGTCAGACCGCCGGTCTCGCACTGGAACGAGCGGCCGAGGAGTGGCCGGAGATCGCGCCCGTCGCCCGCGCTGCCGCGGCCGGGGGCGACGTACCCGTCGCGCTGCGCTCGCTCGCCGAACGGCCCGGAGCGGGTGCCCTGCGGGTGGTCGCGGCGGCGTGGCAGGTCGCCCACCGCACCGGCCACGGCCTCGCCGACACCCTCGGCCGCGTCGCCGACGACCTGCGCGCGACGGAGCAGACCCGCCGCGTCGTCGACGGCGAGCTGTCGTCGGCCCGGGCGACGGCACGCCTCCTTGCCGCGCTCCCGTTGCTGGCCCTCGCCATGGGCTCGGGCGCCGGGGCATCGCCGTGGCGCTTCCTGGTCGGCCATCCCGTCGGCCTCGCCTGCCTGGTCGGCGGCCTGGCCCTCGCCTACGCCGGCCTCGCCTGGATCGACGCCCTCGCCCGCGACATCGAACGCGCCGCCTGATGTACCTCCTGATCGCAGCGACGACCGCCCTGGCGGCAGCCCTGTTGATCCCACGAAGTGCGGCGGTTGGGGGTGCGAAGTGTGGGAAATGGGGGTCCGAGGTGCGGGAGTTCCTCCCCGCGCCTGATCGCGACGGCCTGCTGCGCCGCGGCCGCTGGGCCTGGGCGTCGATGGCGGGCCTGGGCGCCGGACTCGTCCTTGGCGGTCCGCTGGCGGTACCGGCCGGAACGGCCTTCGCCGCAGGTGTCTGGGTCGTGGCCGGGCGTCTCGAACCAGCCGAGGTCCGTCGCCGTCGGGAGGAGGTACGACGAGACCTGCCGCATGTCGTGACGCTGCTCGCCGCCGCCCTCCGCTCGGGCCTCGCGCCCGTCGACGCGATCGGGCTCGTCTCCCGGGCACTCCCCGGCGCCGCTGCCGATCGCCTGGCGCCGGTGTCGACGCGTCTCCAGCTGGGTGGCGACGTCGTGCCGATCTGGGCAGCCCTGGCCGCCGATCCTGACCTGGGCGCGCTCGGGCGGACGATGGCCCGCGCACACCGCACCGGAGCGCCGGTGGTGGCAGCCGTCGAGCGGTTGGGTGACGACCTGGCCCGCCGCGGGCGGGCGGAGGTCGAGGACCGTGCACGGGCTGTCGGGGTCCGCGCCGCCGTACCGCTGGGGTTGTGCCTGTTGCCGTCGTTCCTGCTGCTCGGCATCGTCCCGCTGGCCGTGTCACTGGCGTCGGTGATCGTCTGACCAGCCCCATCGGCCCCACCGCGGGACGGTTCAGCCCCGCGGTCCTGTGGACGACGAATCCCTGTCCA
>JAKFET010000114.1:0-2077 GCA_036675575.1 Acidimicrobiaceae bacterium | reverse complement strand
GTGCGCAGCTGGGCGTAGTGGCCGGTGGCGACCGCGTCGAACCCGAGCGCCAGCGCCCGGTCGAGGACGGCGGCGAACTTGATCTTCTCGTTGCACCGCAGGCACGGGTTCGGCGTGCGACCGGCGGCGTACTCGTCCATGAAGTCCTCGACCACGTCCTCGTGGAAGCGGTCGGACAGGTCCCAGACGTAGAACGGGATCCCGATGATGTCGGCCGCCCGCCGGGCGTCGTTGCTGTCCTCGATGGTGCAGCAGCCGCGCGCCCCCGAGCGGTACGACGCCGGGTTGCGGCTCAGCGCCAGGTGGACGCCCGTGACGTCGTGGCCGGCCTCGACCGCCCGGGCGGCGGCCACGGCGGAGTCCACCCCGCCGGACATCGCGGCGATCACCCGAGCCATCACAGGCCCTTGGCAGCCCGCGCCCGCTCGACGACCGGGCCGATCGCCTCGACCAGCGCGTCGACGTCGGCCGCGGTGGAGGTGTGCCCGAGCGAGAAGCGCAGCGAGTGGCGGGCCTGGTCGTCGTCGCAGCCCATCGCGAGGAGGACGTGGGACGGCTGGGCCACGCCGGCGGAGCAGGCCGAGCCGGTGGAGCACTCGATGCCGCGTGCGTCGAGCAGCATCAGGAGCGAGTCGCCCTCACAGCCCGGGAACCCGATGTGGGCGTTGCCGGGGAGCCGGCCGGGTCCGATCGGCGCGCCGTGGAGGTGGGCCTCGGGGACCACCTCGATGACCCGGCGCACCAGGTCGTCGCGCAGCGTCGCCACCCGGATGGCGTGCTCGTGCTGGGCCTTGACGGAGTGCTCGACCGCTGCGGCCAGCCCGGCGACGGCAGGCACGTCGAGCGTGCCGCTGCGGATGTCACGCTCCTGGCCGCCGCCGTGCACCAGGGCACTCACGGGCAGGTCACGTCGTACGACGAGGGCGCCGACGCCGTAGGGACCGCCCACCTTGTGTCCGGTGAAGGTCAGCGCGTCCACGCCCGAGGCAGCGAAGTCGACCGGGACGGCGCCGAGGGCCTGAACGGCGTCGGTGTGGACGGGGATCTGGTGCTCTGCGGCGAGGGCCACGACCTCGTCGATCGGCTGCAGCGAGCCGACCTCGTTGTTGGCCCACATGACCGAGATCAGGGCCACCGAGCCGGGGTCCCTGGCGATTGAGTCTCTCAGCGACTCAAGGTCGAGCACGCCGTGGGAGTCCACCGGAAGCAGCTCGACCTGGGCGCCGTCGGCCTCGGCGAGCCAGTGCAGGGGGTCGAGCACGGCGTGGTGCTCGATCGCGGTCGAGAGGATGCGGACCCGACGGGGGTCCGCGGCACGGCGGGCCCAGAAGATGCCCTTGAGTGCCAGGTTGTCCGCCTCGGTGCCGCCGGAGGTGAAGACCACGTCGCCGGGGCGGCAGCCCACGACGCTCGCGATGGTCTCGCGGGACTCCTCCACGACACGGCGCGCGGCCCGGCCGGAGGCGTGCAGCGAGCTGGCGTTGCCCACCCCGCTGAGCTGTCGCGTCATCGCCTCGACGGCGACCGGCAGCATGGGGGTCGTCGCAGCGTGGTCGAAGTAGACGATCGAATTGGTCATGACCTGCCAAGCGTACGGGGGAGCCATGCCTAGACCACGGGCAGATGCCCGATGTGCGGGCGAACAGCCGTGGCTAGCGTCGAGAGCTGCGGCCGACCTGTGGCCGGCTCGGGCAGGGCGAAGAGGTGGCTCATGTTCCGGGTGCGCAAGTTTTCGACCAGCGCCGGTCTGCTGATCGCGGCGATCTCGACCACGCTCGTCGTCTCGACGATGGCCACCGTGCCCGCCGGGGCCGGTGTCATCGTCACCCCCGGCGGCGGCATCATCGTGGACACACCTCGCAAAGCCCCCACGACCGTCATCCAGGACTTCACGTCCGGCTTCTCCTGGGACCCGATCGAGGTCCAGGTCCGGCAGGCCGTCGCCGAGCTCCACGGCGTGCCCAACGACGACCGGATCAAGTGGTGGGCCCGCGACGAGGTCCGCGCCGGCCTGTTCGGCCGGCTGATCACCATCGCCCGCAAGGACCCGGCGAGCCGCACCGCGGCCGAGCAGGCC
>JAKFET010000249.1:0-14502 GCA_036675575.1 Acidimicrobiaceae bacterium | reverse complement strand
GATGCCGCGCTGCTCCTCGCCCACCTGGGCCAGGATGCGCTCCGCGACGATCGGCTCCGTCGCCCGGACCACGATGGCGAGGTCGTCGCGGTTGGCGATCTGGCGGGTCAGGTTGATGTTCAGGCGCTCGCCCGCCTCGATGACCACGTCCTGCAGCTCGGACACCGGCAGCTCCTGGCCGCCCACCACGGCCACCACGTCGACCTCGGTGAGCACCTGGGCGTCGAGGTTCACGATCGTGATCGACTCGGCGCTCGGCTCCTCGGTGCTGCCGGCGGCGAAGGTCCACTCGGTGGACTCCACCGGCGACCCGGTGGTGACCGACAGCCCACGTCGGACCGGGTCGCGCGCCGACACGACGCGCTCGGACACGACGGGCACGTCGTTCGCCGAGCGCACCACCGTGGAGTGGGGGACCCCGGGCGGGAGCCGTCCGTCCTCGTTCATGTCCACCGTGGCGTGGGACCCGGGGGCGATGCTCAGCTCGACGGGCGCCGGGATGCCGTTGGCCTCGGGGTCGTCGGGCCGCAGCTCGATCTCCACCTCGGCGAGCTCCTCGGTGGGGTTGTAGACCACGAAGCGCTCGCCGAAGACGTCGGACACCACGCCGTCGGGGTAGACCCACGCGCGCTGGGGCTCGGGCACGCCGAGCTGCACGGTCAGGCCGCGGTCGCCGCCCTCCTCGTTCACCCGCACGATGCGGTCGACGACGATCCGCCCGGCCCGGGTGCGCAGCGTCGCGGCGACCTCGTCCCGGCGGGTCACGTCGTCGCCGAGGTCGATGCCGACCGTGCTGCGCCCCGGCACGACGAGGCCTCCGGCGAAGCGGCCCGGCTCGCGGACGGTGTCCTCGGTGGAGAAGACGCCCTCGACGATGGCGTCGTCGGGGAAGGGGTTGAACAGGACCAGCAGCTCGCGCGACTCGCGGGCGGTGGTGCCCCAGGCGAAGTGCCACTCGTCGCTGGCGGCGGTCGAGCAGGGCTTGGCGTCGATCCCGTGGATGCTGGAGACCTCGTGCTCAACCACCAGTCCGCCACCGGCCGACTCGACGAGCGCCGAGGCGATCGGGGCGGTGACGAGCTCGGTCATGGCCAGGCGCACCCGGCTCCGGGGACCGATCTCGATGCGGCGGGCCACCGGCTCGGTGGAGGCGGCCACGGTGGTGGTCGGCTCCTCCTCACCACCCTCCACCTCCTCCTCGTCGGCTGCGGACCCCTCCTCGCCTTCGGCCGGGTCCTCGGCCTCGGGATCGAGGGCGTCGGCCTCGGCGCTCGGCGCGGGCGGGGCGATCACGCCCGGGAACGCAGTGACGTCGACCGCGAGGGGGCGCTCGGTGGTGTTGAGCATCGTGACGACGTGGTCGGCGAAGGCCTCCTCGTCGGCGGTGCCTCCGGCGCAGAACCAGGTCGAGGCCAGCGAGCCCTCGGCAGGCGCCATCGGGAAGTCGGACGCCGAGACGACGGTGGCGGCGACCTCCTCGCCTCGATCGGCGTCGCGGTCGAGGGCGACCCCGGCCACCACGAAGGCGGCGAGCAGCACCAGCACGGGCAGGCGACGGTTCACGGTCGGTCCTCCTCGTCCTGGTCGGGCTGCTCCGGCTCGAGCTCGTCCAGCAGCTCCGGCGTGGGGTCGGCCGGCCACTCCTCGGCGGGCGCCAACCAGTCTGCGCCCCCGCCGGGCGCCCCGGTGGTCGCCTCCCCGGACGGCACGTCGGCCGGCTCGACCGCGTCGCTGACGGCGTCTGCGGAGACGACCGGCGTGGTGGCCGACGGGAGCGGGTCGAGCGGGGCGAAGGCAGACGGGGGCCGCGGCGCGGGCTCGGCCGCCGGCGACGGGGCGACCAGCTCGGGACGGCGGCGCAGACGCCGGGCGAAGCTGATGGCGACCAGCCAGAACAGTGCCTGGAACGCGAGGACGCCGTAGCGCACCGGCTGGGTGTCGTACCGCAGCACGGCCTCGCCCCCGGTCTCGGGCTCGAAGCCCTGGGCCCACCCGAACAGCTTGGTGCGGGCTGCGGGCCGCCCCTCGACCAGCAGCTCCCAGCGATCGGAGGCCGCTGCCGACTGCAGGATCCGGGAGCCGGCGGCGACCTCGCCGGCGCGGGTGGTGGGGCCGACCACCTCGGGCAGCGCCGACTCGGCGCCCAAGAGGTCGCCGGCCGCGACGTCGAAGGCGGCCTCGTCGCCCACGCCGGCGGGGACCAGCGCGGGGGACGGCAGCGCGGCCTCGTTGCGGTACACGGTGTAGGCGGGGTTCACCGGCTGGGCGGCGAGGTCGAGCTGGTCGGCCAGGGTGCTGGTGACCTGGACGGGGGCGGGGCGCTGCACGCCGCCCAGCGGGCGGGGCGCCGACGCGCTGGGCACCACGATGTAGCGGATGGCCATGGGCGCGAGCAGCCGCCCGAGGCGGCTGGTCTGGCCCTCGGCAGCGAGGACGAGGGCGTCCTCGATGAGCTGGGTCGGCCCGTCCTCGGATCCCGGCCAGCCGTCCGTCAGGCCGGGGAGGCCGTCCTGGGAGGTGGCGTAGACGACGTGGTCCGAGGTCGGCTCGTCGGTGACCGGGAGGTCGAGGGAGTGCCCCGGCAGCGGCAGCACGTCGGGGTGGCCGATCCACAGCACGCGGGCGCCGGGGTCCTCGGCCTCGAGGAACGAGAAGGTGGTGCCGAGGTCGCCGGCCGGCAGGTACCAGCGACCGTTCCCCGCGTCGAGCATGGTCGGGACAGCGCCGACGACGAGCGCGACCCCGGCGACGATGGACGCGATCTGGCGCCACCCGAAGTGGTACTGGCGCAGGTCGACCTCGAAGGCCACCAGCCCGAGGCCGGCGGCGATCGCCAGGCAGGCGGCCGCGGGAGCGAGCATCGTCTCCGCCGGCGGCAGGGCCAGCGGGAGCCGGTCCTCGCCTCCGGCCCAGGTGAGCCCGATCAGGACCATGGCGACGGTCCAGGCCCGGACCGCCCAGTCGAAGCGCCAGCCCCGCCCGATGAGCAGAGGCAGCGTGGCGGCGAGGGGGAAGCCGAGCGCGAGGATGCTGCCGCCCACCGGCCCGACGTCGAAGCGGAAGAGCGCGCCGAGGGTGGGGGTCTCCGCGACCCCGGCGTGGCCGACGACCTGCTCCCACGTGGCCCCGGGCAGCACGAACTCGAGCAGCCAGGGGACGTGGAGCGCGACGGCCACGGCGACCCCGCCGAGCCCACCGACGAGGAGCCGGGCGACGCCCCGCGTGGAGCCGGCGACGACCGAGCCGAGCGCCAGCGCGACCACGACGACGGCGAACAGCGGCAGGACGGCCTGGTCGATGGCCGACACGAGGCCGAGCAGCAGGCCGATGGCGGCGACCCGTCCCACGAGGTCGGACGCGCGGACGCCGGGGCCGGCCTGGCCGTCGACCGGGCCGAACGGGGCCCACCCGGCCGCACGGCCCAGCTGGCCGAGCAGCCAAGGGCTGGCGGCGTACACGGTGAGCGAGCCCCAGCGGGCGTCCGCGACGGCGTCGTAGGCCACGGGGATGGCGCCGTAGACGACGAGGGCCACGGCCTGGGCACGCGGCGACGCCGTGGGGCGGAGCAGGCGGTAGGCACCGACGAGGCCGACCACGAGCGAGCCGAGCAGCAGGAGCTGGCGCAGCGCGCCCATCGACCCGAACAGCACGGCGCCAGCGCCGGCGAGCAGGCCGAACGCCGTGGGCGCAGGCGACGACGAGCCCAGGCCGATGGTGCGCCAGCCCGACAGGAAGGCGTCGAAGAGCTCGCCCGGGCCCTCGTCGAAGGGCAGGAACCCGCCCACCGCGGCGATCGGGCGCAGGATCAGGTGACGGCTGCCGAAGGTGACGATGACGATCGTGATCGCCCATGCGATGACCGGCCATCGCAGGTCGCCCGAGCGCACGCCGGCGGCGAGGCGGCGCCACGCCCCCTCGGCTCGGCCGGAGGTGCTGTCGTCCCGTGACGACGCGCCGCGGAAGAAGGCGTTGAGCCGGGAGAACCTGCGGACCTGGAAGCGGCGGATCTCGGCGTCGGGCACGCCACGGAACGCCTCGACCTGCGCCCGGAGGGCCTTGATCTCGTTGCGGCGCTGCCAGTTCCACCGCCAGGCGGCCACGATGTCGCGCGCCTGGGTGCGACGGCCGGTGAGGAACGAGTACACGACCTCGAGCGCGGCGACGAAGGCCGCCTGGGGCAGGACCCGCGCCCGGTGCCAGGAGGAGTAGCAGGCCAGCATCGTGCGGAGGCGGTGGCGGACCAGCCGCTGACGGCGCAGGGCCGGGTCGGACCGCTCGCCGAGCGCCTCGGCGTGGCCGATGACGGCGTCGGGCGCCACCACCACGCGAGCGCCGGCGACGTGGGCCCGCCAGCAGAGGCTGAGATCGTCGTTGAGCAGGTCGATGCCCTCGTCGAAGCCACCGATGGCCTCGAACAGGTCGGCCCGCACCAGCGTGCAGCCGCCGGGCACGACGAAGACGTCGCGCACGGCGTCGTACTGCTCCTGGTCCAGCTCGCCCGGCTCGACCACGGTGGAGCGCTCGCCGGTCTTGTCGACCGACTCCCCCACCTGGAGCAGCCGTCGGCGGTCGTCGAGGCGCACCAGCTTGCCGCCGACGATGCCGGCGTTGGAGCGGACCGCCTCGTTGACGAGGGTGGCGATGGCGCCCGGCTCCGGGGCGGCGTCGTCGTGGAGGAAGCAGTAGAAGGCGGCCCCGTCGACGATCTCGGTGACGTGGTTGGCGGCGGCGCCGAACCCCCGGTTCTCGTCGAGGCGACGCACGTAGGCATCGGGGAGGGCGCGCGCGATGCGAGCGGTGGGGTCGGTGTCGCTCGCCGCATCGATGAACAGCACCGCCAGGTTGGAGTAGTCCTGGGAGGCGAGGGCGTCCACGGCCTGTTCGAGCCACGGCCCGGGATCCCGGGTCACCACGACGGCGACGACCGCAGGGGCCGCTGGGCGGCTCGGGACGGGCGTCTCCACGAGTGCGGCAGGGTACCGGTCGGGGTCACCCGGATCGCGAAGGGGGGACCTCGTGGACGGCGCGACGAGACATCCTTCACAGGTGCTTGCAACGCCACGCAACGCTGCTTAGTGTTTCAAGCATGCCTGCGCAGATCACGCTCGAAGACCTCCAGAAGACGGCCCGTGACAGCTTCTACGTCACCGTCGGCCTGGGTGTCATCGCCTTTCAGAAGGCCCAGGTCCAGCGCCAGGAGCTGCGCAAGCAGCTCGAGGACGGCGTGGGCGGCGCCCACCAGACCGTGGCCGAGAGCGTCAAGACGCTGGAGGAGCGGCTAGAGGCCGTCGAGGAGCGCATCGACGCCGTCCTCGACGACGTCGAGGAGAAGCTGCCGGTGCAGGCCCGCCTCGTCATGTCCCAGGCACGCGGCGTCGCCAAGGACGCCCGCCAGCAGCTCCGGCTCCTGGTCGACCGCACCTGATCCCCCCTCCGCTCGACCCGCTTCCCCCGGCAGGTCGAGCGGCCCGACGGCAGGCCCCTGACGGCAGCTCCGCTGCCCAGGCCCCTGCTGTCGCCCACCTCCGACGCCGGGCACCGGCGCATCCGTCCCCCCTTGGATGCGCACGCCCGGCGCGGAGGTGCTGGCCTATCCGGGCTCGCTGACGAGCGCGTCGAGGTGCCCGGCGATCGTCCGGGCCGCGGCCGCCCACGTCGCGGTGACGGCGGGTGGCACGTGCGCCGGGTCCACCGCCCGCCGCTCCCCCGCCAGGTGCGAACCCAAGGCCGCGACCCAGGCGGCGACGTCGCCGGGGTCGGCGTAGGTGACCGCCTCGGCGCCGACCTCGGGCAGCGACCCGCCCGTGGAGCTGATGACGGGCGCGCCCCGCCGCAGGCCCTCGACCACGGGCAGGCCGTAGCCCTCGCACCACGACGGCACGGCAACGACGTGGGCGTGGCGGTAGAGCCAGTCGACCTCGGCGTCGGACATCCAGCCGACCCAGATCAGGCGGCGGCCGAGCTCGGGGTGGCCGGCGAGCCGGGCCACGAGCTCCTCGACGTGCCAGCCCTCCCGGCCGACGACGACGAGGCGCACGTCGGACCCGTCGGCCCAGAGCCGCTCGAAGGCATCGAGCAGCAGCCCGATGTTCTTCCGCGGCTCCACGGTCCCGACCGTGAGGGCGTAGGGCAGGCCGTCGGCGGGCAGCGAGCCCGGACGGGCGGCGACGACGTCGCTCGGGTCGGCCCCGGGCAGGAAGAGGGCCGTGGGCGGTCCGCCGTGGGCGGCGACCTCGCCCGCGCAGAAGCGACTGAAGCAGATGGCGAGCTCGGCGTGCCGCAGCTGCGCCTGCGCCCACGGGACGAAGACGGCCCGGTTCTCGGGATCGAACCACTCCGGGTTCCGCAGCGGCATGAGGTCGTACACGAGCGTGGCGACCCGCACCCCCCGCGCCCGCAGCTCGGGCAGCAGGGCGGGGCGGGGGGCCGGCGACCACCACGTCGCCTCGAGGTCGAAGAGCATCGTGCGCTCGTCGAGGTCGACGAACAGCTCGGCCCACCGTCGGTGGGCGAGCCGGTGCTGGGCCCGCCCCAGCAGGGCGTGGGCCGCCACCGCACCCGGCACCCTCCGGGCCACGTCGCGCCAGCCGCCGCGGGGCGCCACCGACGCCGGCCCTGCCGGCTCGCCGGCCAGCGCCAGCTGCTCGTCGGACGTGAGTCGGCGGAAGCGACGCCCCGTGTGGACCACGGGCAGCACCTGGACGGCGGCGTCCTCGGGCCAGTGGCGGAGCACCTCGCGGACCGTGCGCTGGATGCCCGTCACGTACGGCACGCGCAGCGTGTCGCCGACCTCGACCAGCGCCACGACGGGTCGGTTGCGCTCCTCGTCGGCCACGTCGCCATCTTGCCCGACCCGCCCGGGACCACCCGTAGGCTCGCCCGCCGTGCCCCTCCGCGCCGCCGTCGACGCCACCCCGCTGCTCGGCGCCCGCACGGGCGTCGGGGTGTTCACCCTCGCCCTGCTACGGGGCCTCGGCCGGCACCCGGACGTGGACGTCACCGCCTTCCCCGTGAGCATCTCCGGACGGGGCGACCTGCGGGGCCTGGCGCCGGAGGGCGTCGCCGTCCGGACGCCGCCCCTGCCGGCGAGGCTGCTGCACCGCCGCTGGGAGCACCACGGCAGCCCGCGCATCGACCGGCTCGTCGGCCGGCCCGACGTGGTGCACGGCCCCAACTTCGTCGTGCCGCCGGCCAGGGCCGCCCGGGTGGCCACGGTGCACGACCTGACCACCCTGCGCTTCCCCGAGCTGTGCCACGCCGACACGCTGCGCTTCCCTTCCATGGTGCGGCGGGCGGCGGACGAGGGTGCGTGGATCCACACCGTGTCCCACGCCGTGCGGGACGAGGTCGTCGCCGAGCTCGAACTGGACCCGGAGCGGGTCGTGGCCGTCCCCAACGGGTTCGACCCGCCGGTCGGGGACCCCGCGACCGGCCGCCGGCTGGCCGGCACCGAGCACTACGTGCTGGCGGTGGGGACGGTGGAGCCCCGCAAGGACCTGCCGTCCCTCGTCCGGGCCGTCGACCGCCTCGCCACCGAGCACCCCGACCTCGTCGTGGTGCACGCCGGCGGCGACGGCTGGCAGGTCGAGCGCCTGGAGGAGGCCATGGCCGCCATGGCCCACCCCCACCGGTTCCGCCGGCTGGGCCACGTCGGCCACGATCAGCTCGGGCACCTCTACGCCGGCGCCCGGGTCTACGCCTACCCGTCCGTCTACGAGGGCTTCGGCATCCCGGTGCTCGAGGCGATGGCCTGCGACGTCCCCGTCGTCACCTCCGACGTGGCGGCCATCCGGGAGGTCGCCGGGGACGCCGCGGCCCTCGTCCCCGTGGGCGACGTCGACGCCCTCGCCGGCGCCCTGGCCCGGGCCTGGGCCGACGAGGCCTGGCGGGTGGGCGCCATCGAGCGCGGCCGCACCCGGACGGCGCTGTTCTCCTGGGACGCGTGCGTGGACGGCATCGTCGACCTGTACCGGAGGGCGACGGCAGGTTCAGGCCGCGCGACGGCCCCCACCTAGACTCGCCCGGATGCGCGCCCTGGTCACCGGATCGCTCGGCTTCGCCGGCACCCACCTGTGCGCGCACCTGCGGGAGTCCGGCGACGAGGTGTTCGGCGCCGACCGCGACGACGGCGACCTCACCCAGCCCGAGACCGCCGCCCGCCTGATCGGCGTGCACAAGCCCGAGGTCGTCTACCACCTCGCCGGCGCAGCCAACGTCGGGGAGTCCTGGCGCGACCCGGTCGGCACCTGGGAGGCCAACGCCACCGCCACGCTGCACCTGCTCGAGGCGGCCCGCACCCACGACGTGCGCCGCGTCCTGGTGGTGTCGAGCGCCGACGTGTACGGCACGGTCACCGAGGACGAGCTCCCGCTGGACGAGCGCTCGCCGGTGCGTCCGACCAGCCCGTACGCCGCCTCGAAGCTGGCCGCCGAGCAGGTGGCGCTCCAGGCGTGGCTCGGCCACGGCGTCGAGACGATCCGCGTGCGGGCGTTCAACCACGTCGGCCCCGGCCAGTCCCCCAGCTTCGTGGCCCCCGGCCTGGCCACTGCCATCGCCCGCAACGAGCTGTCCGGCGAGACCGAGATCCCCATCGGCAACCTCACCCCCCGCCGCGACTTCACCGACGTGCGCGACATCGCCCGGGCCTACCGGCTCCTCATGGCGCAGGGCGAGCCGGGCGACCTGTACTGCGTCTGCTCCGGGCGGGACATCTCGATCCAGGAGCTGGCCGACACCCTCGTCGGCATGGCCACCCGCCCGATGCAGCTCGTCACCGACCCCGACCGGTACCGCCCGGTCGACATCCCCGTCCTGCGGGGATCCAACGCCAAGATCCATGCCGCCACCGGCTGGTCCCCGTCGTTCTCGATCGCCGACACCCTCGGCGACCTGCTCGACGAGTGCCGGGCCCGGGCGCGGTCCGACGTCGCCACCCACGGCAACACCAGCACCCCACGGAGCAGCGAATGAGCACGAACCCCAAGGCCCTCGTCACCGGCATCACCGGTCAGGACGGCTCCTACCTCGCCGAGCTGCTGCTCGAGAAGGGCTACGACGTCGTCGGCGTCGCGCGGCGCTCCAGCACCGTCACCTTCGAGCGCATCGCCCACCTGCAGGACGACATCGAGATCGCCTTCGGCGACCTGCTCGACCAGTACTCGATGATCAAGCTGCTCGAGGACCACCAGCCCAACGAGGTCTACAACCTCGCCGCCCAGTCCTTCGTGCCGACCTCGTTCGACCAGCCGGTGCTCACCGGCGAGATCACCGGGCTCGGCGTCACGCGCGTCCTCGACGCCATCCGCGTGGTCGACCCGAGCATCCGCTTCTACCAGGCCTCGTCCTCGGAGATGTTCGGCAAGGTCCAGGAGGTCCCCCAGACCGAGGCCACCCCGCTGTACCCCCGCTCCCCCTACGGCGTGGCCAAGGTCTACGGCCACTGGATCACCATCAACTACCGCGAGTCCTACGGCCTGCACGCCTCCTCCGGCATCCTGTTCAACCACGAGAGCCCCCGGCGGGGCCACGAGTTCCTCCCCCGCAAGGTCTCCCACTCCGTCGCCAAGATCGCCCTCGGCATGCAGGACGAGCTGCGCCTCGGCAACCTGGACGCCCGCCGCGACTGGGGCTTCGCCGGCGACTACGTCGAGGCCATGTGGCTCATGCTGCAGCAGGACGAGCCCGACGACTACGTCGTGTCCACCGGCGAGACCCACGAGGTGCGCGAGCTCGTGCAGCTGGCGTTCGAGCACGTGGGCAAGAACTACGAGGACCACGTGGTCATCGACGAGAAGTTCTACCGGCCCGCCGAGGTCGACCTGCTCATCGGCGACTGCTCGAAGGCCCAGGCCAAGCTGGGTTGGAAGCCCAAGACCTCCTTCCCGGACCTCGTCGCCATGATGGTCGACGCCGACATCGCGCTCCTCAAGGGCGACCTGAAGGGCCTGGCGCACTAGGAGCCGAGCCGAAGGCGAGGCGACCCATGAGCACGGGCCCGACGGCGGCGAAGCCGCCAAGCCGGCCGAGCGAGGACGTGACGTGTCCGCAGACGTCCTGACTTCGACTGCGGTCCTCTGCGGCGGGGTCGGGGCGGCCCGGTTCCTGCGCGGCCTGCTGGCCGTCGTCCCCCCGTCGTCGGTCACCGCGATCGTCAACGTCGCCGACGACACCGAGCTGCACGGGCTCCACATCAGCCCGGACATCGACACGGTGACCTACACCCTCGCCGACGCCATCGACCCCGACCGGGGTTGGGGGCTGCGCGACGAGACGTGGCACGCCATGGCGATGTTCGAGCGCTACGGCAACCCGTCGTGGTTCAACCTCGGCGACAAGGACCTGGCCACCCACATCGTGCGCACCGAGCGGTTGCGGGCCGGTCAGGCCCTGTCGGAGGTCACGGCCCACCTCGCCAGGGCGTGGGACCTCGAGTGCACCCTCCTGCCGGTCACCGACGACCGGCTCCGCACCCACGTGGGCACCGCGAGCGGCGAGCTGAGCTTCCAGGAGTACTTCGTCGGTCGCCAGCACTCGGTCCCGGTCACCGGCATCCGGTTCGAGGGGGCGGGCTCGGCCCGGCCCGCTCCGGGCGTCCTCGACGCCCTCGCCGACGCCGACCACATCGTGCTGGCCCCGTCCAACCCCATCGTCTCGATCGGGCCGCTGCTCGCCGTGCCCGGCATCAGCGACGCACTCGCCGCGCGCCGACGCCGGGTGGTGGCGGTCTCGCCCATCGTCGCCGGCGCGGCCCTGAAGGGACCGGCTGACCGCATGCTCACCGAGCTCGGCCACGAGGCCAGCGTGGTCGGTGTCGCCCGGCTCTACCGGGACGTGGCCGCCACCCTCGTCATCGACCACGCCGACGCCGACCGGGCCGCCGAGGTCGAGGCCGAGGGCATGGCGTGCGTCGTGACGGGCACCGTCATGTCCGACCCCGACCGGTCCGCCGCCCTGGCCCGATCCGTCCTCGCCGCCGCCGACGGGTCCCGATGACCGTCTCACCGCCGCCGGCGCCCGGCGAGCTGCGGATCCTGCCCGTGCACGGCATCGGCGAGATCACGCCGCGCGACGACCTGGCGGGGATCATCGCCGACGCCTGCAACGCCGACCCGGCCACGGCACTGGTCGACGGCGACGTCCTCGTGGTCACCCAGAAGATCGTGTCCAAGGCCGAGGACCGCATCGAGGCCATCGACGCCGACGATCCCCGTGGCCACAAGGCGATCGTGGAGCGCGAGTCGGTGCGCATCCTGCGCCGGCGCGGCGACCTGATCATCGCCGAGACGTCCCACGGCTTCGTGTGCGCGAACGCGGGGGTGGACCTTTCCAACATCGAAGCCGGCTACGCCGCGCTCCTGCCGGTCGACTCCGACCGCTCCGCCCGCCGCATCCGCGACGCCGTCCGCCACCGCTTCGGCATCGAGGTCGCCGTGATCGTCTCCGACACCTTCGGGCGGCCGTGGCGGCGCGGCCTCACCGACGTCGCCATCGGGTGCGCCGGCATCCTGCCCATCGCCGACCTCCGGGGCTCCACCGACTCCCTCGGGCGCGAGCTGCAGGTCACCGAGGTCTGCATCGTCGACGAGCTGGCGGCAGCCGCCGACCTCGTCTGCGGCAAGGCCTCCGGCGTGCCGGTCGCGCTGTGCCGCGGCATCGACCCTGCCTGGCTGGGCGACGGCAGCGTCGCCGACCTGATCCGACACCCGAGCGAGGACCTGTTCCGATGATCCCCCTCGTCCACGAACCCCGCCCCTGCCTGTCGGTCGTGATGCCGGCCTACAACGAGCAGGCGACCGTCGCAGCAGCCATCGAGGCCGTGCTCGCCTCGCCCTGGGTCGCCCAGCTGGTGGTGGTCGACGACTGCTCCACCGACGGCACCGCCGCCATCCTCGAGTCCCTGACCGACGAGCGCATCACCCGGCTCCGCCACGGGGTCAACCAGGGCAAGGGCGCTGCGCTCCGCACCGGCATCGCACACGCCACCGCGGACCACGTGGTCATCCAGGACGCCGACCTCGAGTACGACCCCGGCGAGTACGCCAAGCTCCTGCAGCCGCTGCTCGACGGCAGCGCCGACGTCGTCTACGGGTCCCGCTTCGCCGGCGGCGAGTCCCACCGGGTCCTGTACTTCTGGCACTCCGTCGGGAACAAGATGCTCACGCTGGCCTCCAACATGGTGACGAACCTGAACCTCACCGACATGGAGACCTGTTACAAGACGTTCCGTCGCGAGCTCATCCAGTCGGTGGTCATCGAGGAGGACCGCTTCGGCTTCGAGCCGGAGATCACCGCCAAGCTGGCCCGCAGCGGCGCCCGCTTCTACGAAGTCGGCATCTCCTACGACGGCCGCACGTACGAAGAGGGCAAGAAGATCGGCTGGCGCGACGGCGTCCGCGCCGTCGTCTGCATCGTCAAGTACGGCCTCCTCCGCTCCTGATCACGTCTGCGCCGCGGCGACGGTCTGGGCCAGTCCCTCCTCGAGGGACGTCCACGCCTCCCACCCGAGCAGGGTGGCGGCGCGCCGAGGGTCGGTGACCACGGCGCCGGGCTCGTGAGCCCGTCGCTCGCCGGGCACGACGGGACACTCGACGCCGGCTGCGGCAGCCACCTTGGCCTGCAGCTCGGCGATCGGGGTGGCCACGCCCGTACCGACCTCCACCGTCGCACCGTCGGCCCGGTCGATCGCCTTCACCAGCGCGTCGACGGCGTCGTCGACGTAGAGCAGGTCGCGTGCCTGCGAACCGTCGCCGTGGACGACGCACGGCTCGCCGGCGAGGGCGCGACGGACGAGGACGGCCACGACGCTGGACTCCGTGGCCGGGGTCTGGCGGGGCCCGTACACGGTGGGCAGCACGACGGTCGTGTGGGCGAGCCCGTGGCGGTCCTCGTAGGCCGCCAGGTACTCGTGCACCGCCCGCGCCGGGATGCCGCGGACCACGTCGGCCTGGGCCCGGGCCCCCGCCACGCAGACCACCTTGCGGGTCCCGGCGGCCACGGCGGCGTCCAGCACGCGCACGGTGCCGGCGACGTCGCGCACGATCTGGTCGGGTGCTCGCCGCCCGGCCTTGGTGGTCGCACCGGCGAGGTGGACCACGACCTCCGGGCGGTGCCGGGCCAGCAGCGCGTCGAGGCCGTCGTCGTGGACGTCCGCCTGGTGGATGCGCAGGGCGCCCCCGCCGGCGGACCGGGCCAGGTCGCGGGCGGCGGCCAGGTTGGCGAGCGAACCGGTGCTGAGGTCGTCGACGACCTCGACCCGGTGCCCCTCGACCAGGAGCCGCTCGACGAGCGCCGAGCCGATGAAGCCGGCGCCGCCGGTCACGAGGACGTCCACGCCGGTCGCCGCTCGTGCCCGACTAGGAGTCCGCCGGGACCCGTTCGCCGGTGAGCCGTGCGTCGGCCTCGACGTCGGCGTCCGCGCCGATGACCGTGAGGTCGAGCAGCTCCGCACCGGTGTGCACCGTGGCGCCGGCACCGACGATGGACCGGTGGACGCGTGCGCCCGGCTCGATGGTCGCCCCGGCCAGGACGATGGCCTCCGTCAGGGTGGCGTCGGCACCGACGGTGGCGCCGGCGCCGACCACGGAGCGCTCGACGTGGGCGGACGCGTCGACCGTGGCGTCCGGGTGGACGCTGCTGCCGTCGGCGGGCAGCAGGTCGAGGTTGGCCTGCAGGTAGGTCTCCGGCGTGCCGGCGTCGAGCCAGTAGGCGTTGCCGTCGAGGGCGTAGAGCGTGCCGGCGTCGACCAGGGCGGGGAAGGTCTCGCGCTCGACCGACACCCGGCGGCCGACGTCGATGCGGCCGAGCACGCTCGGCTCCATGACGTAGGTGCCGGCGTTGATGGCGTTGCTGGGCGCCTCGTCGGCGGAGGGCTTCTCGATGAAGGCCTCCACCTGACCCGCCACGTCGGTGACCACCACGCCGTAGCGGGAGGGGTCATCGACCGTGTGCAGGGCGATCGTGGCCTCGGCGCCCGACGCGTCGTGGAAGCGGATGAGGCGGGTGACGTCGAGGTCGGTGAGGACGTCGCCGTTCACGACGACGAAGCGCTCGTCGATGCCGGCCTCGCCGGCCGCGAAGCGGATGGCACCGGCGGTGTCGAGCGGCTCGTCCTCGACGGCGTAGCGCAGCTCCACGCCGGCACAGGTGCCGTCGGGGTAGGCCTCGAGGAAGGTGTCGGGCTTGTAGCCGAGCGACAGCACCGCCTGCGTGATGCCGTGCTGGGCGAGGTGCCCCACGACCCGCTCGACCATCGGTACGTGGCCGACCGGCAGGAGGTTCTTGGGGGTCGTGAGGGTGAGCGGCCGCAACCGGGTGCCGAAGCCCCCGACGAGGACGACGGCCTTCACGACTCGGCTTCGGAGGTGGTGGGGGCCGACGAGCTGGTCGTGTCCTCGCCTTCCGTCTCCTCGGCCTCCGTGGTCGCCTCGGTCTCGGTGGTCGCTTCGGTCTCGGTGGTGCCCTCGTCGCCACCCTCGGCCTCGCCGTCGCCGGCAGTGCCGGTGG
>JAKFET010000077.1:0-2103 GCA_036675575.1 Acidimicrobiaceae bacterium | reverse complement strand
GGACCGCCCCGACCTGCAGCCTCGCGACGTCATCGTCCTGTGCCCCGACATCGACGAGTACGCCCCGCTGCTGCACGCCACCTTCGGGTCGCGCGACCCCGACGACCCCGAGCCACTGCCCGGCCCACCCGTCCTGCCCTACCGCCTCGCCGACCGCTCGCTGCGCCAGACCAACCCGCTGCTCGGGGCCCTCGCCGACCTGCTCGACCTGCTCGACGACCGCCTGACCGCCACCGAGGTGCTGCGGTTCGCCGGCCGGCCGCCGGTGCGCCGGCGCTTCGGCTTCGACGACGACGCCCTCGAGCGCATCGCGGGTTGGGTCGAGTCGAGCGGCGTGCGCTGGGGCCTCGACGCCGAGCACCGCCGGCCGTGGTCGCTGCAGGCCGTCGCCGACCAGACGTGGCGTGCCGGTCTCGACCGGGTGCTCCTCGGGGTCGCCATGGACGCCGACGATGCGCGCACCGTCGGCGGCCGCCTGCCGCTCGACGACGTCGACAGCGGCGACATCGACCTCGCCGGGCGCCTCGCCGAGCTCGTCGACCGCCTGGCCGCGGTCGTGCAGCACTGCTGCGACGACCGACCGGTCGCCGAGTGGGTCACCATGCTCGGCCACGCCACCGACCTGCTCCTCGCCCCGCCCGTCAGCGACGCCTGGCAGCGCGTCCAGGTCGACGCCCTCCTGCGCGACCTGCTCGCCGAGTCCTCCTCGGCGGGCACCCCGAACGACCGGCCCCTGTCGCTGGCCGAGGTGCGGTCGCTCCTGGCCACCCGCCTCGCCGGCATGCCCACCCGCGCCGACTTCCGCACCGGCGCCATCACCATGTGCACGCTCGTGCCCATGCGCGCCGTCCCGCACCGGGTCGTCTGCATCCTCGGCCTGGACGACGGCGTGTTCCCCCGGGCATCGCGCGTCGACGGGGACGACCTGCTCCAGCGGGTCCCGCAGGTGGGCGACCGCGACCCGCGCACCGAGGACCGCCAGCTGCTGCTCGACGCCGTGCTCGCCGCCGAGGAGCACCTCGTGCTCACCTACACCGGCCACGACGAGCGGACGAACGAGGAGCGGGCGCCGTCCGTCCCGCTCACCGAGCTGCTCGACGTCGTCGGCCACGGCGTCGTCACCCACCACCCGCTCCAGCCCTTCGACCCCGACGGGTTCGACGACTCGGCACCGTGGAGCTTCGACCCCGTGCAGCTGGCCGGCGCACGCGCCCTGTCGAGCCCGCGGGTGTCGCCCCCGCCGTTCCTCCCCGACCCCCTGCCGGCGCGGGACGAGCCCGCCGTCGCCCTCGACGACCTCGTCCGCTTCGTCCAGGACCCGCTGCGCGAGCTGTTGCGCCAGCGCCTCGGGATCTCGACGTGGGAGGACGACGACCAGCTGCCCGACAGCATCCCCATCGAGCTGGACGGCCTCCAGCGCTGGGGCGTCGGCCAGCGGATCCTGCGCCAGCTGCTGGCCGGGATCGACCTCGACGCCGCCGTCCGGTCCGAGATCGCAGCAGGCACGCTCCCGCCGGGCGAGCTCCGCCACGACCTGCTGAAGGAGGTCGCCAACTCGGCGGGGGCCATCCATGCGCTGGCGGTGACCGAGGGCGTCGCCGGCCCCCCGACCTCGGTGGAGGTCGACGTCGACGCCGACCTGTTCGAGTCCGGCGGTGACCCCGTCCGCATCCTCGGGACGGTGCCGGGCGTGCACGCCGACACGGTGGCGGAGGTGTCGTTCTCGTCGCCGAGCCCCAAGACCCGCCTGGCCCTGTGGGTCCGGCTCCTCGCCGTCAGCGCGGCCCGGCCGGACCGGGAGTGGTGCACGGTGGGCATCGGGCGGGTGCGCAACGGCGGCAAGCTCGTGCGCCACCGCGCCCTGGACGGCCCCGCCGAGCACCGCGCTGCCGAAGCCGCCCGCCTGCTCGGCCGCCTCGTGGCCCTGCGCAGCCGGGGGCTGCGCGAACCGCTGCCGCTGCCGTGCAAGACCGCCGAGGCCTGGGCCTCCGCCGCCCATCGCGAGCAGGACCCACGCGAAGCGGCCACCCGCTGCTGGACCGGCGGCTGGTACGAGGGGGACGCCGACGACCCGAGCGCGGTGCGCATCTACGGCGAGGGCGC
>JAKFET010000207.1:0-2118 GCA_036675575.1 Acidimicrobiaceae bacterium | reverse complement strand
CGGGGCGGCGACCGGAGCGGGCTCCCGCTCGGGCGGCTCGCGTGGCGCGGCCGGCCGGGGTGCCGGTTCGGCTGCGGGTTCGGCTGCGGGAGGTCGCGGCGGACGCAAGGGCGACCGCGACAACACCACCGATCGTGACAGCCTGGTCTACGACCAGGACTGGCTCGGCGACGACGAAGTCGCACCCGGAGTTCTCGACTGACGAGATTCGCCTCTCGAGATCACCCTGATGCAGGTCCCCGCTCCCGGGCGGGGATCTTCGTCATTTCCGCCGGCGTCAGGCGACGACGGTCGTGATCGGCTGCGACGAGTCGGCCGGCAGGTCCAGCGCCGACGGCGTACGGCCACGGGCGACGAGCTCGGCCCCGAGGGCTGCCACCATCGCGCCGTTGTCGGTGCACAGGCCCGGTCGCGGCACCCGGACGCGGATACCGCGCTCGGCGGCGCGCTCCTCGGCCATGGCGCGCAGCCGGCTGTTGGCCGCGACACCCCCGCCGATGAGGATGTCCTCGATCCCACGGCTCGAGGCAGCGTCGATCGCCTTGCGGGTGAGCACGTCGCAGACCGCTTCCTGGAAGGAGGCGGCGACGTCGGCGACATCGATGGTCACGCCGGCGCGCTGCTGGGCCTCGACCCATCGCGCCACGGCGGTCTTGAGCCCGGAGAAGGAGAAGTCGAAGCGATGGCGTTCGAGGTCGCGGCGGGCGGTGAGGCCCCGCGGGAAGTCGATGGCGACGCTGTTGCCGCTGCGCGCGACCCGGTCGATGTGCGGACCGCCGGGGAACGGCAGTCCCAGCAGTCGGGCGACCTTGTCGAAGGCCTCGCCTGCGGCGTCGTCGATGGTGGACCCCATCGGCTCGACGCCGAGGGTCACGTCGGTGACCTCCAGCAGGCTGGAGTGGCCACCGGAGACCAGCATGGCCAGGCACGGCTCGGGCAGCGGCCCGTGCTCGAGCTGGTCGACGGCCACGTGGGCGGCCAGGTGGTTGACGCCGTAGATCGGCTTGCCGAGCCCGAGGGCCAGCGCCTTGGCGCTGGCGACGCCCACCAGAAGCGCGCCGGCCAGGCCCGGCCCGGACGTGACGGCCACGGCGTCGATGTCATCGAGGGAGACACCGGCCGTCTCGCAGGCGCGCTCGATGGTCGGCACCATCGCCTCGAGGTGGGCGCGGCTGGCGACCTCGGGAACCACGCCGCCGAAGCGCGCGTGCTCCTCGACGCTGCTCGCCACCGAGTCGGCCAGCAGGGTGTGGCCGCGGACGATCCCGACCCCGGTCTTGTCGCAGGAGGTCTCGATCCCGAGGACGAGGGGTTCGTCAGTCATTCGCCGTGATGCCAGGGTCGATGTGGTCCGGGGTGCGGGCCGCACCCGGGAGCCACCGGCACATGACCAGGGCCTCGGAACCGTCGCGGTAGTAGTGGGGGCGTACGTCGATCACGCTGAACTGGCGGGCGACGTAGAAGCCCAGCGCCTCGGCGTTGCTGACGCTGACCTCGAGCAGCATGCGCGACGCGTGGTCGGTGTCGGCGAGCACCGCCTCGAGCAGCCGGGTCGCCAGGCCGCTGCGGCGGGCGGAGGGGTGTACGGCGATGCGGTGCAGGTCGACGATGTCGCCGGCGGTCATGGTCACGGCGTAGCCCGAGAGGTCGTCGGCGACCACGAAGCGGCGGCCGGGGCCCTCGATCTCCTCACGGATCGCCTTCTCGTTCCAGGCGTCGGCACCGAAGAGCTCGGCCTCGAGCGCGGTCAGGGCCGGCAGGTCGGCGAGATGGGCGGATCGGATCACGAGACGGGCTTTCTGGGTGAGCCGGCGACCGCATCCGGGCGCCGGAGGTAGAGGGGGTCTGGGTCGAGCAGCTCGACGAGCTCGCCGCTCACCGCGGTGGCCATCCATCCGGCGCTGGGACGCTCCGGACCGATGGGGTTCGGGAACGACTCAGGGTAGAGGCCGGGGCCTGCACCTGCCACTTGGGCGGAGGTCGCGACCTCGGCGGGGCGAGTCACCACGGGGCCCTCCAGTCGGCGGCCGTCCTCGTCGTAGGACGCGAGGTAGACCTCCTTGCGCCGGGCGTCGGTGGCCACCAGGAAGCCGCCCGGGGCCGCTCCGGTGTCCACCC